>NZ_CP099490.1:942827-1257102 GCF_023923205.1 Ornithinimicrobium cryptoxanthini
TGACCTCGCCCGCTTCGGAGAGGACCGGACGTGACCGAGCAGACCGGCGGCTCGCAGTCAGCCAGCAAGGGCACGGTGCACCTGGTGCACCTCTATCCGCGCGAGATGAGCATCTATGGCGACCTGGGCAACACCCGGGCGCTGGCCAGCCGGCTGCGGTGGCACGGCTACACACCGGTGGTGCATGACCACCACCCGGGGGCGGACTGGCCGGACGAGGCGCACCTGCTGCTCGGCGGGGGCGGCCAGGACTCTGGTCAGCTGCGGGTCCAGGAGGATCTGGACCGCCATGCCGACCGGTTGCGCGAGCTCGCGGCCGACGGCCTGCCGATGCTGATGATCTGCGGGATGTATCAGCTCTTCGGCCAGGCCTTCATCACGGTCGAGGGCCGGCGACTGCCAGGTCTTCGGATCCTCGATGTGACGACCACCGGCAACGCCACGCGGATGATCGGCCCCGTCGTGCTCGACACCGACGCCGGTCAGGTCGTCGGCTATGAGAACCACTCGGGGGCCACGGTCCTGGGGCAGGGTCAGGCGCCGTTCGGCAGCGTTGTGGCGGGCCAGGGCAACAACGGCACGGACGGCACGGAGGGCGCCCGCACCGGCAATGTCATCGGCTCCTATCTGCACGGGCCGATCCTGCCGGCCAACCCGGTCCTGGCCGATCACCTGCTGGAGATCGCGGTGACCCGGGCCACGGGGCAGTGGCAGCCGGAGCAGCTCGACGACTCGACGGCCCAGCAGGCGCACCAGCGTCAGGTCATGCGGCTGTTGGCTGCCGACCGCCGGTCGACGTCACGGGTGGGCCGGCTGCTGCCGCGCCGCTGATCAGGTGCGGTGACCCGGGTCTGTCGATGACGTCCCGTGGGAGCCCTCGGCCACCGTCTGGGAGTCCTCGTCCCCGTTGGCGATGTTGGCCTCGAGCTGCCCCCTGGCCGGTGTCTTCTGCCGGGGACTGAAGGACCAGGCCAGCCACGCGGTCAGGCCGATCGGCACCTCCAGCAGGTGCGTGAAGAAGGCATAGAGCAGGGCGGCAGCGGAGGCGGCTCCGGGGTCGCCGCCGAAGGCCACGAGCACACCGGCGGTGCCGACCTCCGTGATGCCCAGCCCACCGGGCGTGATGGCGACCACGGTGAGGAACTGGCGGAACGCGTAGGCCGCAAACAGCATGTAGACGGGCAGGTCCAGCCCCACCGAGCGAGCCGCCACCCAATAGAGGACGAAGAAGAAGCCGAACATGCCCGCCAGCCCGAGGGTCATCTTGAGGCTGTGCTTCTTGACCACGGTCGACATCCGGGTGCGCTGGTCCTGGATGACGTGATCGACGTCGACACCGCCGCGGACCTTCTTGGAGAACGGCCGGGCCAACCGGGTGAGGGCGTGCCCGATCCAGTGCGAGACGCGGTCGGAGAAGATCGCCAGGCCGAACAGGACCATGATCGCGGTGCCGACCGCGCCGGCGATCAGGCTCGCGATGATCACCAGGCGGGGGGCCTCGACGGGTCCCCAGACCACGATGCCTGCGCCGAGCACGGGCAGCGCGACGCGGGCCAGGATGTTCCAGATGCCAGTGACCACCAGCGAGGTGGAGATGTTGCTGCGGGTGAAGCCCCACGAGCGATACATCACATAGGACAGGGCCACCCCGACCGCGCCTCCGGCGGGCAGGATGTTGCTGACCATGGACCCCGCGGCGTTGACCATCAGCGCGCGCAGGTGGGTCAGGCCGGGCAGCGACCCGATGAGCGTGAACGTGTAGGAGTAGAGCCCCGCCAGCATCAGCGCCAGCATGATCAGGGCCTTGTCAAAGCCCACCATGGTGAGTTGGTCACCGATCTGGCTCCAGGTGGTGCCCACGATGCGGGGCATGCCGAAGGCCAGCAGCGAGATGGCCAGGGCGAACCCCACCACCGACTGCAGGACCTCCTTCAGACCGATCCGTCGGAGCTTCGGCTCTGGTCCGGAGCCGTCGCCGAAGGGGGTCACCGGGCGACCTCGAACACTGCCGTCCGCAGCGGGGTCGCGTCGACGCCGACCTCCTGGAAGAACTCGCGCCCGAGAACGAGTCGAGAAAGGACCGGAGGCAGGCGCAGCACGCTAGCAAGGGTACGTCCCCCGGAGGACTCCCCGCCGGTGGTCTGGGAGAAGTGGGCCCGCATGGCGCTCTGCTTGTCCCGGAGGTGGCGACCGATGCTGATGCGGTGGGTGATCTCCCGGCGTGGGGTGAAGGCGTGTTCCCACTCGCTGGGGTCGAAGCCGTTGCGGAAGCGGCGGACCCTGCCGACCAGGCGCAGGGCGCGCAGCAGCGGCTCGCGCGGAGCCGTCGCCTCCAGGAGCCGGACCCCGGTGAGTTCGCGGACGCGGCGGCCCACCTGGTGCACGTGGATGTGGTCGCGGTGGCCGTAGCCACCGCGGGCGTCGCAGGAGATGAGCACCTCGGCCCCTTCATGGCGCACGATGTCCGCGACCTGCGCGGCGACCTCGTCGACAGGGACGGTGACGAACCGGCGCCGTCCCGGCGGGTCACCCCAGAGCTCGGCGCCGTGCCCGCTGTCGGAGTGTCCCAGCGAGATGACCTCGGCAGCGCCCAGGGCACGGGCGCTCGCCTCGAGCTCGGCCAGCCGTGTCGCGGCAAGGTCGCCGGAGCGCAGCTCCTCAGACGCCAGCCCCAGGGCACCGTCGGTCGCGACGACGAAGACGATGCGGTGTCCCTGCGCCGCAAGCATGGCCAACGTGCCCCCGGTCAGCAACGCCTCGTCGTCCGGGTGCGCAAACAGCGCCACCACGGTCCCAGCCATCGCTCGTCTCCCCTGTCCTGTCACCGCCACGACCCCCCTGCCGCAGCCTGGGCCGGGCGGCCCTCGCTGCACGATACCGGCCGTGGCACGCTGGGCCGGTGAGGATCGCCCTGGTTTCCGACGTCTTTGCGCCCCGGCTTGGTGGCATGGAGGTCCAGGTGGCTGATCTGGCAGCCCGGCTCCGGCGCGCCGGTCATCAGGTCCGCGTCATGACGGCGACGCCAGGGGAGCCCGTGCCGGACCTGGTCCGGTTGCCGGCACCGGTGTCCCTGCCCGCGCCCGTCAATCCGTGGGCGGGTCGCGGACTGCGAGCAGAGGTCGCGGCGGCCGATGTCGTGCACATCCATCTGGGGGTGCTGGCTCCCTTCGCCTCCCGAGCCGCCCAGATCGCGCTGGCCGCGGGACGTCCGACGGTGGTGACCTGGCACAGCATGGTGGGTCGTGCCGCCGTGCCGTATGCCGCCCGCTGGCGTGGGTGGATCGACTCCGGTGCCGTGCCCACCGCCGTGTCCGGGGTCGCCGCCGAGCGGGTGCGGGCCGTGACGAGGTCGGGGGTGCCCATCGAGGTGCTGCCCAACGGCATCGACCCCGCGGACTGGGCAGCAGACGCGACTGCCGCGCCCGCACTGGGGCCGGGAGAGCCGGTGCGCCTGGCGACCGCCATGCGCTTCGCTCCACGCAAGCGCCCACTGCAGCTGATCGCCCTGGCAGCCTCGATCAGGCGACTGGTCCCGCCGGAGCGGCGCCTCGAGCTCGTGGCTGCCGGGGCCGGGCCGCTGCTCGGCCCGGCGCGCGCCAGGGTCCAGACCGCTCGGGCTGACTGGATCACTCTGCCCGGCAGGCTGTCCCGGCCCGAGCTGGCCCGGCTCTATCACCGCTGCCACCTCTATCTGTCACCGGCGCGACTGGAGTCGTTCGGGATCGCCGCGCTGGAGGCCCGTGCAGCAGGCCTCGCGGTCGCGGGGATCGCCGGCAGCGGCATCACCGAGTTCGTCCAGGACGGGGTTGACGGAGTGCTGGCCGACGACGGCCGCCAGCTGGCTCGAGAGGTGGCGGCCCTCATCAACGAGCCCGAGGCCCTGACCAAGATCCTCGACCACAACCGTTCGGTCGCCCCGCACCAGACCTGGGAGCGGGTCCTGGACGCGACGCTGGAGACCTATGACAGGGCGCTCGCCGCCCGGCCAGGAGGACGCTGACATGGTTCGGGTGCGTGGCGTCGACCACAGGGGCCGGGTCCTGGCGGAGGACGTGGTGCCGCACGGGATCGATCCCGCAGCGGTGTTGCAGGCCGACGGTCACGACCCGGTCTGGACCGGCAGCGAGGTCGTGGACGGCGAGCTGGTGCTGGTCTATCGCGTGCGCCCAGGGGGCCGACCGGAGCCCCACCAACGGCTCTCTGCGTATGCCGTGGTGCAGGCGACCTTCCGCGGCGTCCCGTCCCTGCTGCTCACCTCCTTTGCGAGGAGGGTCCGGGTCCGCAACGGGGCGTGGGGGCTGCCCGGTGGCGGGCTGGAGCCGGGAGAGGACCCGGTGAGCGGTGCAGAGCGTGAGGTGTGGGAGGAGACCGGGCAACACGTGCGGGCCGTGGAGCCGCTGGACCTGGTCAGCCGGCACTGGACCGGTCGTGCGCCGAGCGGGCGGCTCGAGGACTACCACGCCGTGTCGATGGTCTATCGCGCCCACTGCTCGGACCCGGCCGAGACGGTCGTGCACGACGTGGGCGGCAGCACGGCCGACGCGCGGTGGGTGCCTCTGGCTGACCTGCCCACCCTGCCGGTCCTGGACTGGCAACGACGGTTCCTGCCGCCCACGTAGGCTGGGCACATGGACTTCCTCTACAACCTCACCGTCGTCGCCCACATGCTCGGACTCGCTGCCCTCGTCGGGGGCTACCTCGTGGCCGTGACGCGGTCGGCTGAGGGGCTTGTGCCCAACGTGGTGATGGTGTGGGGAGCCAGGGTGCAGCTGCTGAGCGGACTGATCCTGGTGGGCATCGCGGAAGGGGCGCTCGATGACATAGAGGTCAACCAGATGAAGATCGGCGTCAAGCTCCTGGTCGCGATCGCCGTGGCTGCCCTCACCGAGATCGCGGCCGCCAGGGCCCGCAAGGGTCAGCCGGTGGCCGGCGGCATGGTGCACGCAGCCGGCGCGCTGGCCGTCGTCAACGTCCTCGTCGCCTCGCTCTGGAAGTAGCCGTCGGCCGGGTGCTCCACAACCACCACAGCCCCGCGACGGGGAGCACGAGCGGGATGTAGAGGTAGCCGCGGCCGAAGCCGGACCAGACGGTCGCATCCGGGAAGGCGGCCGGGTCGAGCACGCTCCACAGACCCACCGCCAGGACTCCGACCAGCTCGGTGCTGATCGCGACCAGCGACACCCACCAGGCTCGCCGGCCCCGGATCGCCAGGGACACCGCGGCGACCACGTAGACGACACCGGCGAACGCCGAGAGAGAGTAGGCCAGCGGTGCCTGCTCCCACTCGGTCGCGATCTGGAACCCGGCACGCGACAGCGACCCCACGACGAACACGACATAGAGCGCGATGATCAGCCGACCAGGGCCAGACGTTCGGGGATTGGTCGACTGGGTGTCGGCATACTCCTCCCTGCTCACCTGAGTCCCGCCCCAGGTTCCGGCGTCCTCACACGACCCCCACGCCATACCAGATCTGCGCGCTCCGGGCGCCCATCACAGCGACCACGAAGCCGGCGAGCGCGAGCACGAAGGTGCCCCACCGGGAGGAGTCGGTGCGGGTCCAGACCCAGGCGACGGCCGGCACCATCAGGACCGTCACCAGATAGGCCCACAGCTCCCAGGCGGGCCCGACGGGGGAGTCGCCACCGAGCGACCGAGCCAGATAGACGCCGAAGACGACCGCCACCACGGCCTGCAGGACCGCCGTGATGCCGAGCGTGATCCGGCCAGGGCCGTGCCCGCGCAACCCCGCCACTGCGCAGACACCCGCGGCGACCAGACCGGTGACCAGCAGGGCGATCGTCCAACCGTCCAGATAGGTGCTGCTGCCGCCCGACAGCCCGATGGTGCCACCCGACAGCGCGATGCTGGTGATCACTCAGCTGCCCCGAGGGACCCGAGGGCGGCCCCGGTGAGGCGCTGCACGGTCCAGTCGTCCATCGGCTCGGCTCCGAGGTGGCGATAGAGCTCGATCGCGGGCGTGTTCCAGTTGAGGACGGTCCACTCCATCCGCGGGTAGCCGCGCTCGGTGCAGATCCTGGCGAGGGTGGCCATGAGCTGCCGGCCGAGGCCGCTGCCACGGTGCTCGGGTGAGACATAGAGGTCCTCGAGCCACAGCCCGTTGCGGCCGGTCCAGGTGGAGAAGGTCAGGAACCAGACGGCGATGCCGACCACCGTGCCGTCCACCTCGGCCACGTGCGCCCACGCGGTGGGGGAGCCCTGCTCGGGGAAGAGGACGGCACGGTAGGAGTCCACCGTGCCGACGGCCGCCTCGGGCTCCTCCTCGTAGTCGGCCAGTTCACGCACCAGGTCCAGAATGGCCGGGATGTCCTGCTCGGTCGCTTCGCGGATCACGCAGGCAAGCGTACGTCGGTGGACAACCAGGATGGGGTGTCGGTCCGGCGACCTAGACTGAGTCGCATCATGAGCACGCTCTTCGACAACGTCCCGCTGCCCCCGATGTCACCTGCCCAGGCCAGCGGGAGCGTGCCCGTGGACCACGCCGGCGTGCCCCTGTGGGCGCGGGAGGAGCAGCCGGCGCCGGACTTCGCGTCGCAGGAGCGGGTGTCTTCCCCGGTCGACACGGACGCCCTGCTCGCGGGGCTCAACGGGCCGCAGCGCGAGGCCGTGATCCACGAGGCGTCCCCGCTGTTGATCGTGGCCGGGGCCGGGTCGGGCAAGACACGGGTGCTGACCCACCGGATCGCCTATCTGCTGGCGGCCCGCGGTGTGGCCCCGGGCCAGGTGCTGGCGATCACCTTCACCAACAAGGCCGCTGCTGAGATGCGCGAGCGGGTCGAGGCGCTGATCGGTCCGCGGGCGAAGGCCATGTGGGTCTCCACCTTCCACTCGGCGTGCGTGCGGATCCTGCGGCGCGAGGCGGCCACGGTCGGTCTGAAGTCCACCTTCTCGATCTATGACGCCGCCGACAGCCAGCGACTGATGGCGCTGGTCGTGCGTGACCTGGACCTCGACCCCAAGCGCTATCCCGCGCGGGCGCTGTGCCACAAGGTGTCTGCCGCCAAGAACGAGCTGATCGACGACGAGACCTTTGCGTCGCAGGTGGGCAACAACCCCTACGAGGCGCAGGTGGCGGCGGCCTACCGTGAGTACCAACGCCGCTTGCGGCAGGCCAACGCCCTCGACTTCGACGACATCATCTCGATGACGGTCAACATCCTGCAGGCGTTCCCGGCTGTCCGGGAGCACTACCGCCGCCGGTTCCGCCACCTGCTGGTGGACGAGTACCAGGACACCAACCACGCGCAATACACCCTGATCCGTGAGCTGGTCGGCACCGACGACGAGGAGGTGCCCCCTGCGGAGCTGTGCGTCGTCGGTGACGCCGACCAGTCGATCTATGCCTTCCGGGGCGCCACCATCCGCAACATCGTCGAGTTCGAGAAGGACTACCCGCAGGCGCGCACCATCTTGTTGGAGCAGAACTACCGCTCGACCCAGCGGATCCTGCAGGCGGCCAACTCGGTGATCTCGCGCAACCCGGGGCGCCGGGACAAGAGCCTGTGGTCGGACCTGGGCGAGGGCCCGATGATCGTGGGTTATGTCGCCGATGACGAGCACGATGAGGCCTCGTTCGTGGCGCAGACGATCGACAAGCTTGGTGATGAGCACGGCGTGCAGCCCAAGGACGTCGCGGTCTTCTATCGCACCAATGCCCAGTCCCGGGCGCTGGAGGAGGTGTTCGTGCGGACCGGGCACCCCTACAAGGTCGTGGGTGGGACCCGGTTCTATGAGCGTCGCGAGGTCAAGGACGCGCTCGCCTATCTGCGGGTGATCGCCAACCCCGCCGACGACATCAACCTGCGGCGCATCATCAATGTCCCCAAGCGGGGGATCGGTGACCGGGCGCAGGCAGCTGTGGCCACGCTGGCCCAGCGCGAGCGTGTCCCGCTCGTGGCCGCACTCGGCAGGGTCGAGGACGCGCCGGGGATCGCGACCCGGTCAGTGGCGGCGATCAAGGCGTTCACCGCACTGCTGGAGGGACTGGGTCAGGTCGCGTCCGACCTCGAGTCGGGGGTGGGGGACCTGCTGGAGGCGATCCTGGACCGCTCGGGTTACACCAAGGAGCTGCGGGCCAGCCACGACCCGCAGGATGAGACCCGCATCGAGAACCTCGCCGAACTGGTCGCCGTCGCCCGCGAGTTCGACGAGAACTACCCCGAGGGGAGTCTGGTCGACTTCCTGGAGCAGGTGTCGTTGGTCGCCGATGCCGACGAGATCCCGCAGGGTGGGCCGGGCACCGACGGCGGTGTCATCACGCTGATGACGCTGCACACAGCCAAGGGGCTGGAGTTCCCGGTGGTCTTTCTCACCGGGCTGGAGGACGGCACCTTCCCGCACCAGCGGTCGATGGATGACCCGGTGGAGCTCGAGGAGGAGCGCCGGCTCGCCTATGTGGGCATCACCCGTGCGCGACAACGACTCCACCTCAGCCGGGCCGGCACGCGGGCCGCCTTCGGAGCGCCGCAGTATCACCCACCCTCGCGGTTCCTCGACGAGATCCCGATGGACGTCGTCGACTGGCAGCGCTCGGACCGGGACCGGATGAGTGCGGCCGGCCGCCCGAGTGCCTCGGTGCAACAGGGTTGGGGCGGCGGGCAGCGCTCTGCCTCGCGCGGCGTCGTGCAGCTGAACCCGCGCGGCTCGGGCGTGCGCAAGGCCATCGAACCCGTCTCGGTCTCCGCCGGCGACCGGGTGAGTCACGACTCGTTCGGGCTGGGGACCGTGGTGCGGGTCGAGGGCAGCGGCGACCACACCATGGCCCACGTCGACTTCGGCGGCTCGGGGGTCAAGCGGCTGCTCCTGCGCTACGCGCCGCTGGAGAAGCTCTAGCGGGCGACGGTTCGGTCCAGACGGGCGCCTGGCCGTCGAGGCTGCGCTTGTGGGCTGCTCTCAGCTCAGGCGAGCCACCCAGCAGGGCGTCGAGCCAGTCAGTTGCGCCGGGCGTCGAGCCACTCAGCCGGGTCGATGGGTCCATCGTCGGTGCGGATCTCGAGGTGCAGGTGGGCACCGGTCGAGCGCCCCGTGTTGCCGACTGCACCGATCATCGTGCCCGCCTCCACCGTGTCGTCCAGCGCCACGTCGATCTGTGACATGTGCCCATAGACGACCACCTCGCCGGAGCCCAGGGTGATCTTGACGTGGTTTCCCAGTCCCGAGTTCCACCCGCTGGTGGTCACGGTGCCTTGCGCCACGGCATACAGCGGAGCTCCAATGTCAGCACCGAAGTCGAGCCCGTTGTGCATCCGGCCCCAGCGCCAGCCGAAGCCGGACGTCGTCGCCGCATCGAGGACCGGCTCATGGAACGCGTGGGCGGCGGCGATCTCGCGGATCTGCACCGCTCCGCCTGCGGTGACGGCGAGCCCTGCGCTCAATGAGGTGTCCAGGGCGGCGGCACGCGTGGCCATCATCCGACCCCCCTCCACCGCGGCCGCGCCCCATGACATCGGAAGTCGGTTGACGGCCCGGGATGAGGCTGAGATCTGGCGGGAGGCAGACACCTCCGTGGTGTTTTCCACCTGCCAGGGCGCGCGGGACTCCACGAGTCCGGGGGGCGGGGCCGCCAGCGCCGCTCCCGCTGCTGAACCGGTGCCCTCGGCCACCAGGGAAGGCAGTCCGATCAGCGATGCGGCGACGCCGGTGGTCAGCAGTGCAGTCGCGAAGACTGGCGTCGTGATCCGTGCGCTGAGTGAGCTGGTCGCGGCCCGCCTCGCGACCTCCTTGGCTTCCCGGCGGCTCTGCGGGGAGCTCCCGACAGAATGTCGAATGGCAAGGTGCGTGGAGTGCTGCGGCCGGTGACGTCGACTGCTGCCGCGGGACCGTGGTCCTGCGCGGTGCTCGCGGGCTTCGCGTCGGGACTGGGGTGCTGGGCTGAGTTCGCGGGCTTCGCGTCGGGACTGGGGTGCTGGGCTGAGTTCGCGGGCTTCGAGTCGGGACTGTGGTGTTGTGGCGTGCCGGTTGCGGGCTTCGCGTCGGAACCGTGGGGCTGTGGCCTGCTGCTCGCGGGATTCGCGTCGGGACCGTGGTGTTGTGGCCTGCTGCTCGCGAGCTTCGCGTCGAGTCTGTGGCGTCGCCGAGTCTATGACGAGTTCGGGGGACCGGCGACCAGCACCTGGTGCTGTTGCGCTCCGAGCACGTGCCTCTGGGCTCCGAGCACGTGCCTCGCGCCGCGACTGCGGTGTTGTGTTGGCCTGCTCACGAGCCTCTCGGCGACTGCGAGGTGCAGAAATGTCCGATAGTGCACGAGGCTGCGACGCCTCGCCAGGCATCGTGGGCCGCCATGGGGCCACAACGGGATTGCGCACACCAACTCCGTGATGTTGTCTTGATCGTCCGACGGGGATGCGACCACCGGTCGGGGGATTCCCGGGGGATGCTCGGACTACCAGGCACCCTAGCGCGGTCGGGGCACCGAGCCAATGTGTCCATGATCACCCTGTGGACGGTGCGCTAATCTGCACTGCATGACCTCCCCATCAAGCGGTTCCCCGCTGCGCGTCATTGTTGCCAAACCAGGTCTTGACGGTCACGACCGAGGCGCCAAGGTGGTTGCTAGGGCACTTCGTGATGCCGGTGTTGAGGTCATCTACACGGGATTGCACCAGACACCGGAGCAGATCGTGGAGGCCGCGATCCAAGAGGATGCCGACGCAGTGGGGCTGTCGGTCCTCTCGGGCGCGCACATGACTCTCTTCAAGCGTGTGATCGAGCTGCTGGGCGAACGGGATGCTTCCGACATCGTCGTCTTTGGCGGCGGCATCATCCCCGAGGCCGACATACCCCTGCTGCAGGAACTCGGGGTCTCACGCATCTTCACTCCGGGGGCGACGACGGCCGAGATCACCGGGTGGGTGCACGACAACCTCGGTCGTGATTGATCTAACCTGACAGCGCACCGGCAACCTCGACGCAACCTCAACAACACAGGATGGGATACCTGACTCGTGGATCTTTTTGAGTATCAAGCACGCGACATGTTCGAGGCACATGGTGTGCCAGTGCTGGCAGCGGAGGTGATCACGGACCCCGCCGACGCAGCCGCTGCAGCGGAGCGGATCGGCGCCGCCAGCGGCGGGGTTGTTGTCGTGAAGGCCCAGGTCAAGACCGGCGGGCGCGGCAAGGCCGGCGGCGTCAAGCTCGCCAAGAGCCCCGAGGAGGCCACGGCCGCGGCCGAGCAGATCCTTGGCATGGACATCAAGGGCCACACCGTCAACGCCGTGATGATCGCCCAGGGCGCCAGCATCGATGAGGAGTACTACTTCTCGGTGCTCCTCGACCGCGCCAACCGTTCCGTGCTTGCCATGTGCAGCAAAGAGGGCGGCATGGAGATCGAGCAGCTGGCCGTCGAGCGTCCCGAGGCACTCGCCCGCATCCCCGTCAACGCGCTCGCAGGCATTGATGCAGCCAAGGCCCGCGAGATCGTGGAGGCTGCCGGGTTCACCAGCGACCAGGACGCGATCGCCGACGTGATCGTCAAGCTCTGGGGCGTCTATCAGAACGAGGACGCGACGCTGGTCGAGGTGAACCCGTTGGTCAAGACCACTGACGGTCAGATTATTGCCCTGGACGGCAAGGTCACCCTCGATGAGAACGCTGAGTTCCGTCACGAGGACCATGCTGCACTGGAGGACAAGGCCTCCACCGACCCGCTTGAGGCCAAGGCCAAGGAGATGGGCCTCAACTACGTCAAGCTCGATGGTCAGGTCGGCATCATCGGCAACGGTGCTGGTCTCGTGATGAGCACCCTGGACGTCGTTGCCTATGCAGGTGAGCAGCACGGCGGCGTCAAGCCCGCCAACTTCCTCGACATCGGGGGAGGCGCTAACGCGAAGGTCATGGCCAACGGCCTCGACGTCATCCTCGGCGACGAGCAGGTCAAGGCGGTGTTCGTAAACGTCTTTGGAGGCATCACGGCCTGCGACGAGGTCGCCAACGGCATCAAGGGCGCCCTGGAGATCCTCGGAGACAGCGCCACCAAGCCCCTAGTGGTCCGCCTCGACGGCAACAATGTCGACAAGGGCCGCGCAATCCTGGACGAGCTCAACCACCCGCTCGTGACCCAGGTCGACACCATGGACGGTGCGGCCGACAAGGCCGCTGAGCTGGCGAACGCCTGAGACCGGGAGACACACGAACATGACGATCTATCTCAACAAGGACTCCAAGATCATCGTCCAGGGCATCACCGGTGGCATGGGCTCCAAGCACACCGAACTCATGCTCCTGGCCGGCTCCAACATCGTCGGCGGCGTCAACGCACGCAAGGCGGGCACCACCGTCACGCTCAACGATCAGAATCTGCACGTCTATGGCACCGTCAAGGAGGCCATGGACGCCACTGGGGCGGACGTGTCGGTGCTCTTCGTGCCCCCGGCGTTCACCAAGGACGCGTGCATCGAGGCCATCGACGCCGAGATGCCGTTGATCGTGGTCATCACCGAGGGCGTGCCGGTGAAGGACACCGCTGAGGTCTTCGCCTATCTCGAAGGCAAGACGACCCGCATGATCGGCCCGAACTGCCCCGGCGTCATCTCCCCAGGGGAGTCGCTGGCCGGCATCACGCCGCACACCATCGCGGGCAAGGGGCCCGTCGGTCTGGTTTCCAAGTCGGGCACGCTGACTTATCAGATGATGTATGAGCTGCGCGACTTCGGCTTCACCACCGCGATCGGCATCGGTGGTGACCCGATCATCGGCACCACGCACATCGACGCGCTCGAGGCATTCGAGAACGACCCGGAGACCAAGGCGATCGTGATGATCGGCGAGATCGGTGGCGACGCGGAGGAGCGCGCAGCCGAATACATCAAGGCTCACGTGACCAAGCCGGTCGTCGGCTATGTCGCGGGGTTCACTGCTCCAGAGGGCAAGACCATGGGCCACGCCGGTGCCATCGTCTCTGGTTCGTCCGGCACGGCCGCAGCCAAGCAGGAAGCGCTCGAGGCGGCTGGGGTCAAGGTTGGCAAGACTCCCTCGGAGACGGCAGAGCTGATGCGCCAGATCCTGCAGGACCTCGACGCCTGAGCCGCTAGGACTCGCTTGGCCCCCGACCGCTCCCCTGGTGTCGGTCGGGGGCCAAGTGTTTTTCGGCTGAAGTTGAATCCGCCGAGGGACCGATCACCTATCAGAACGGTGGTGGGTCGTCGTGGGGGTCGGTCCACGGCCCGTGCTCGCGGTCGTCCGGGTCACCGGCGCCATCGCTGACGTCGTTGTCGTGGTCGTGGTCGCTGCGGGTGGCCTGGTGGCGCTCGTGTTCGGCTCGGGTGGTGTCGGGGGCGGGGCGGTAGGCCCGTTGTCCGTCGGGGCCGGTGTGGGTCAGGGTGATCTGGTCCCAGCCGGTGAAGTCGTCCTCGAACCCGGGGTTGTCTTCACGGGCTTCGAAGGGTGATCCGGGGGGCCGGTAAGACAGGGCCTGGTAGATCGCGGCGTCAATCGCGTCGCCCATCGTCGCCCCGGCGGCGATCTCCTGGTCGATCTGGGTCTTCGCCGCGGTCAGGAGCTTGGTGTACTGGCGGTAGTCGTGAGCCTTGGTCGTGTAGATCCGGCCCAGCAACGTGGTCCAGGTGACGTCACGGTCGGCGTTGATGATCGCGTCGACGTCTTTCTTGGTCTTCTTGTCGTGGTGGGTAGTGCTCAGGGCCATCGCGTTGGCCTCACAGGTGTGGCCACCGGTGGTGCCGTACTCCTGGACGTGATCCAGCTGGGAGATCTTGGCGGGTTTGACGCAGCCGGGGGCGCGGCAGAACCGGTCAGCGGCGATGATCTGGGCCCGCATCGTCGCATCGAAGCGGTAGGCGGTGATCGAGCGTTCCAGGCACCGGCCGGTGGCCGGGTCGGTCAGCAGGCGGTGCAGCGTGGAGCCGGGCACCAGGGCCAGGTCACGCACCTGTGTCGGGGACAGGAACAGTGAGTCGCGCCCGACGACCTCACCGACACCGACATCGGGTAGGCGGATCTGCTCATCGACCAGGCCGTAGGGATCATCAGCATCAGCATCAGGGCCGGCATCAGGGTGGTTCGGGGCTTGCTGGTCGGGTGGGGCCCCGTCAGCGCTGGGGCCCGGACGGTCGCGGTGGTGGTGAGCGGCGGGGTCGGGACAGGGTTGTCCCCCCAGGCCGGGACCTGGTGGGTCCGCGGGCGTCTTCGCGGTGGCCTCGCAGGTGCAGGTGCAGGTGCAGCCCGGCCCGCCGGGACCTTCGTGACCTTCGGTGCTGTCGGTGGTGCCGTGCTGGGCGGCGAACGCTGCTGGGATCGGGGTCCCTGCGGGGTCGGTGCCGAGGAGGGTGGTGAGGGGGACGATGACATCGAGGGTGGCGGCGGGGAGGCCGGACAGGACCCGGGCCAGCTGTTCGGACTGTTCGATGGTGACCTGGTCGGGGTCGTCGGGGATGGCTGAGAGGTCGACTGTCCCTTTCAGCAGGAGGGCGGTGGCGATCGCGCACCGGAGCTGACGCTGGCTGCGTGGGTCGCCCAGGGCGCGGGCCCTACGGGCGGCGGCGTCGATCCGTTCGTTGATCGCGGTCCCCTCTAAAGGGGTGGTCCCGATCATGAAGGTGCCGGTGCCGTTCTCATCGAGCATCAGGTGGGTGTCGGCGTTGGCTTTCGCGGCAGCGTCAGCCTCTTTCTGCTTCTCGGGGTCTTGGGCGTTGACCCGGGCGATCTCGCGTTTCAGGGCACGGTAGAACTCCTTGTGCCGCCACGGGCCACCCAGAAAGCTCCCGGCGGAGTCGAGGCGTTCGGTGACCGCAGCGCCCGGGTCGGCGCCGAAGAAGCCGTTGGCGATCGCGGCCCCGTCCTCGTGAGCCATGCCGGTGCAGGCCCGGTAGTAGCGGCGCACCAACCGCCAGGACGACTCACCACACCTCAGGGAGTGGTGGACCGGGCCGGCGACCTCGGGTGCGGCGTTGGCGACCGAGACCAGGTCGCGGACTTCGCTGACACCCCACCCGATGCCTGCCTCGATCTCTGCGCAGGTCTTCGACTTCGCCCGCGCACGCCACAGCTCCTGCTGGGAAGCAGAAAGGTCGTCCGAGCTGGTCGCGCCTTTCTCGAGCAGCAGCAGCTTGCCGTGCACCCAGGTCAACTGATTCGTCGCCGAGAGGACGACCGACTCCAGGTGCCCGGCCACGCCGGTCAGGGACTCGATCGCCCTCAGCAGGTCACTGCCGCGCTCCACCAACTGCGGGGCCTCAGACGTGCTCGGCCGCTCGGCGACGGTCGCACAGGCCAGCGACGCACGCGTCAACGCCTCCGCCGCCCCAGGCTCGACACCGAGGTCAGTCAACGCCGCCCGCAGCCGCTGCTCAGGGTCCTCTGGTGGTGTCGCGTCGGCGGGCCGCGGGGCCGCGTCGTCGGGCTGCGGTGCGTCGTCAGACAGCGGTGTCGCGGCCGCTGCCTCCGGCACGATCGGCGGCAACGGCCAGGTCCCACGCCAGAGCCCGTCCCGGCCTAGCTCCAGCCCAGGGGTAGCGCTCAACAACCGCTCCAGCCGGTCGGCCAACACTTCGGTCGACATCGCTACCCCCTCCCAGACGAACCATGCTCTCCAACTACCAACCACTTTAGAACAGATGTCTGACAGTCGCTGCCGGGACGCGCCACTAGGCTGTGGATGCACGTTCAAAGCACGGTTTGTCGAGAGTCATTTTGTGGATGCCGGTGAGTCCTGCCGCCCCGTCCGGCTCACCCGGGTGACGATGGGCCTGCCATGACAATCCTGGACCGCGCCGCCACCCGTCGCACTGACACCCGTCCAGCCGATGCCGCCACCCTGGTCGATCGGCTGCGTGCCCTGCTGCTCGCGGCGATCGCGGGACTGCTCGCGGTCGTGATCTCCTGGGTGACGATCACCATCCCGGCCGCTGTCGCCTGGATCTCCGACGAACGCAGCTCGACGTCCTTGTGGCAGACCGGCGGGATCGGCATCGACCTGTGGGCGATGGCGCACCGGGCCACCGTCGAGGTGGGTCAGACCCAGGTCGTCCTGGCACCGTTGCTGCTCACCCTGGTGCCCGTGCTGGCCTGCTGGTATGCCGTGGGCCAGGTGGTCGTGGACCGGCCGGACGTCCGGGGCGAGGTCTCAGACGTGTCCGGCTGGCGCTCAGCCTGGGCTGCCCTCGGTGCCGGCGAGCTCCTGGCGTTTGTCGGGGGTTATCTCGGTTCCGGCCTGCTGCTCTGCTCCCTGGCCGGGCTGGGGCAGGCGCCCGTGGTGGTCGCCAGCGCGGTGCCCGGGCTGCTCCTCGTGCCTCTCGTCGCGATCGGGCTGAGCCTGTGGCGCGAGCACCGCCGACAGGAGCACCCCACGCTCGACCTGGGGCTTCGCTGGGTGGAGCTGCACACCCCGGTCCTGCTGCGTCGCGGGCTGCGTCCGGCGATCCAGGCCCTCGGCATACTCCTGGTCGGCTCACTGCTCGTGGTCACAGCCCTGCTCGTGGTGCGGATGGGCCGTGTCCTTACCCTCTATGACGCCCTCGACGCCGGGGTGGTCGGCAGCACCGTCCTGACCATCGGCCAGCTCTTCGCTCTGCCCAATGTGCTGGTGTGGGCGCTGGGTTGGACCACCGGAGCCGACGTCGCGGTCGGGACCGTCCAGGTCGGCTGGGTCGAGTCGACCGCCGGAGATTTGCCGCTGATCCCGATGCTGGCTGCCCTGCCGGAGCCGGGCACCCTGCCTCCGGGACTGTGGCTGGCGGTCCTGCTGCCGATCTTGTCCGGTGCCTGGTTGGGCTATCGCAGCGCCCGCGCGGCCCCGCGGCTAGCCTCCTGGTGGACCAAGGCGCAGATCGCGCTCTCCGCCTGCGTAGGCGTCACCCTGGTGATGCTCCTGCTCAGCTGGCTCGCCCTGGGCGGCATGACCCCGGGGTTGCTCGGCCGCGTGGGCACCGCCCCGTTGGTCGTGGCGGGCGCCCTCGGGCTGGAACTGCTCGCGGGCGCACTGACCACGCTCACCCTGTTGCACCTCCTGCGCTCCCGCCGACTCTGACCGGCAGCCCACCGCAGCCTGACCGGCAGTCCGCAGCAGCCTGGACGCTCACCTGCACATCGAGTCACACGCCGCGGCTGCCCCAGATCGACGGGTTATCGTCGTCCCCGTGAGCACACCGGGCAACGACAGGACGGCCGGCCCCTCGGCATACCCCGATCCTGTCCGGGTGCTCGTCCTGGTCTCGGGCACCGGGAGCAACCTGCAGGCGCTGATCGACGCAGCCAAGGACCCGGCGTATGGCGTGGCGATCGTTGCCGTCGGAGCCGACCGCCACGACATCGAGGGTCTCGAGCGCGCCCGCCGACACGACATCACCACGTTCGTCTGCCGGGTCTCGGACCACCCTGACCGCGCCGCGTGGGACCGCGAGCTCGCCCGCCAGATCGGCGCGCACCACCCCGACCTGGTCGTCTCGGCAGGATTCATGAAGATCCTGGGTGAGCAGGTGCTGGCCGGGCACACCGTGGTCAACACCCACCCGGCCCTGCTGCCGGCCTTCCCCGGTGCCCACGCGGTCGCCGACGCCCTGGCCTACGGTGTGCGGGTGAGCGGATGCACCGCCCACCTCGTCGACAGCGGCGTCGACACCGGCCCGATCCTCGCGCAGCGTGCCGTCCCGGTCGAGGACGGCGACACCGAGGCAACCCTGCACGAACGCATCAAGACCGTCGAACGCACCATGCTGGTGGACGTCGTGGGCCGCCTGGCCCGGCACGGCCACACCGTCACCGACAGGAAGGTCACCTTCTCGTGAACGCAACGCAGGACACCGAGGGCCGGCGCCCGCTCCGCCGCGCGCTGATCTCCGTCTATGACAAGACCGGGCTCGAGGAGCTCGCCCGCGGGCTGCACGAGGCGGGCACGCAGCTGGTGTCCACGGGCTCGACCGCGGCGCGCATCGAGGCCACCGGCGTCCCGGTGACCAGGGTGGAGGAGCTCACCGGCTTCCCGGAGTGCCTGGACGGCCGGGTCAAGACGCTGCACCCGCGCGTGCACGCCGGTCTGCTTGCCGACACCCGCAACCCCGACCACCTGGCCCAGCTCGAGGAGCTGGACATCGAGCCGTTCGACCTGGTGGTCGGCAACCTCTATCCCTTCACCGAGACCGTCCGCTCGGGCGCTTCCCCTGACGAGTGCGTCGAGCAGATCGACATCGGCGGCCCCTCGATGGTGCGGGCCGCGGCCAAGAACCACGCCTCGGTGGCCGTGGTGGTTGACCCCTCGGCATACCCCGACGTCGTGGCGCGCGCGTCCGGTGGCGGGTTCACCCTGGCGCAGCGACAGGCGCTGGCGGCCCAGGCCTTCATCCACACCGCGACGTATGACGTGCACGTCGCGTCCTGGATGGGCAACGTGCTGACCGACACCTCCGACGGCACCGGCTTCCCGGCCTGGATAGGCGCGACGTGGGAGCGAGCTGATGTGCTGCGCTACGGAGAGAACCCGCACCAGCGGGGCGCCCTCTATCGCAACGGCTTCGAGCCCGTGCCCTCGCTGGCGCAGGCAGAGGTGCTGCACGGCAAGGCGATGTCCTTCAACAACTATGTGGATGCCGAGGCCGCACGCCGCGCCGCGCACGAGCACGGTGACGTGCCGACGGTGGCGGTCGTCAAGCACGCGAACCCGTGCGGGGTCGCGACGGGCAGCGACATCGCCGAGGCGCACCGCAAGGCGCACGCCTGCGACCCCGTGTCTGCCTATGGCGGCATCGTGGCGACGAACCGCGCCGTGACCGCTGAGCTCGCTGCCCAGGTCGCCGAGATCTTCACCGAGGTGGTCATCGCACCGGACTTCGCCCCCGAGGCCCTGGAGATCCTGCAGGTCAAGAAGAACCTGCGCGTGGTGCGCGCGGCCTCGCCGCAGGCTGGCGGCCTCGACACCCGCAACATCGGTGGCGGGCTGCTGCTGCAGTCCCGCGACGGGATCGACGCCGAGGGGGACAACCCGGCGAGCTGGACGCTGGCGGCGGGGCCGGCTGTGGATGAGGCGACCCTGGGCGACCTCGCGTTCGCGTGGCGTTCGGTGCGCTCCGTGAAGTCCAACGCCATCCTGCTGGCCCGCGACGGCGCCAGCGTGGGCATCGGCATGGGTCAGGTCAACCGGGTCGACTCGTGCCGCCTTGCGGTGGAGCGGGCCGGCGCGGAACGAGCCGCTGGTTCGGTCGGCGCCTCGGACGCGTTCTTCCCCTTCGCCGACGGCCTGCAGATCCTGCTCGACGCCGGGGTGCGCGCGGTCGTCTCCCCGGGTGGGTCGATCCGGGACGAGGAGGTTGTCGCCGCCGCGGAGGCGGCCGGCGTCACGCTGTATTTCACCGGCACGCGCCACTTTGCCCACTGACGAGGCGAGACCGGTCAGGATAAGGGACCTGTCCGGGAGCGACCTCGCGACGGCTGGACGTGCCACGAGGACGAGGCGCGGACCTGGAGACCTGGGTCTGGCGCTGATCGCAGCCTTCGTGTGCGGCGTGATCCTCGCGGTGCAGTCCCGGATCAACGGCGACCTGGGCACCTTCCTGCCGGCCCTGACGGCCGCCTGGCTGAGCTTCTTCGTGGGGCTGCTGGCCATCGCGCTGCTGTGGGTGACCCGGCGGTTCCGGCGCAACATCGCGACGGTGCGTGAGGCGGTGCGCGAAGGCTCGTTGCCCGTCTGGCAGCTGTTCGGCGGCTTCGCCGGTGGTCTGGTCGTGGCCACCCAGACGTATGCCGTGCCGCTCGTGGGCGTCGCGACGTTCCTGATCGCCCTGATCGGCGGTCAGACCGTCAATGCCCTTCTGGTCGACCGGCTGCGGCTGGGCCCGGCCGCCCCGCAGCTGATCACCCCGGCCCGCCTCGCCGCTGCAGGGCTGGCGGTGGTGGGGGTGACGGTCGCCGTGACTCCCGGGATCCGGGAGGGGAACTTCCTGTGGCTGCCGGTCACGCTGGCTTTCCTGGTGGGCATGTCGACGGCGGTGCAACAGGCGACGAACGCGCGGATCACGGCGATCAGCGGCGACCCGACCGTGACGGCCTTCGTCAACTTCACGATGGGGTCGGTGCTGCTGGTCGTCATCGGTGCCTGGACGGTCCTGCCGGCCGGCTGGCCGGACCTGCTGAGCATCCCGTGGTGGGCCTGGACCGGTGGGGTGCTCGGCGTCTTCTTCATCATCCTCGCGGCCTGGGCCGTGATGCACAGCGGCGTCCTGCTGTTCGGCCTGGTCACGATCACCAGCCAGATGGGCACCGGGGTGGTGCTCGATCTGCTCGAGCCGGCCACCCGGGACAGGGTCGGCGCACAGATGCTGCTCGGCATCGCGCTCACCGTGGTCGCCGCCGGGTGGGCCGCGCTGGCGCGCGCCCGGTCCCGCCGCTCCAGTCGCTGACCTCGTGGGGCAGGTATGACCTCGTGGGGGGCAGATATAACCTGTGGGCGAGCGTCCATAGACTGCGGGGCATGACTGCTCGCATCCTCGACGGCAGGGCCGCGCTCAGCGCCATCAAGTCGGACCTGACGACCCGGGTCCGCGCGCTCCGCGACCAGGGCGTGGTGCCTGGGTTGGGGACCATCCTGGTGGGGGAGGACCCCGCGAGCACCTGGTATGTCAACGCCAAGCACAAGGACTGCGCCGAGATCGGCGTCACCTCCATCCGCCGCAGTCTGCCGGCCAGTTCCACCCAGGAGGACGTCGAGGCGGTCGTGGACGAGCTCAACGCCGACCCGGCGTGCACCGCGTTCCTGGTGCAGCAGCCGACCGGGCTCGACGAGTTCGCGGTCCTGTCCAGGATCGATCCGGCCAAGGACGTCGACGGCCTGCACCCCATCAATCTCGGCTCCCTGGTGCTGGGCGAGCCAGCGCCCCTGCCGTGCACGCCCTGCGGTGTGGTGGAGCTGCTGCGCCGCCACGAGGTCGAGATCGCCGGGGCGGAGGTGGTCGTCGTCGGGCGCGGCCTGACCGTCGGGCGACCGCTCGGACTGATCCTCACCCGGCGGTCTGAGAATGCCACGGTCACGCTGTGCCACACCGGGACCCGCGACCTGGCCGCGCACACACGGCGGGCCGACGTCATCGTCTCCGCTGCGGGGGTGCCCGACCTCATCACCGCGGACATGGTCCGTCCTGGTGCCGCCGTGCTCGACGTGGGCGTGGCGCGCCGAGACGGCAAGATCGCCGGAGACGTCGCCGCAGAGGTGGCGCAGGTGGCCGGCTGGATCTCACCCAACCCGGGCGGGGTCGGCCCGATGACCCGCGCCATGCTGTTGGTCAACGTCGTCGAGGCGGCCGAGCGGGCAGCCCGGGCCGCGGCGTGAGTGATGACGTGAGCAAGGACGCTCGCGACCACCGCGGGTCCGACGAGGCCAGCCCGAGGCCCCGGCGTCCGGCCAACTGGGGGAACCAGCCGTTGGGGCTGTGGTGGGTCCTGCCGATCGGGCTCACGATCGCGATCGTGGTGCTCTTCCAGGCCGGCGTGCGGCCCGCCGGCTACACCATGGCCGGGACGCTGGTCGTGGCGGCCATCGCGCGCCTGGTGCTCCCGCGGGAGGCAGTTGGCGGCCTGCTGGTGCGCTCGCGGTCCTGGGACGCGCTCACCCTGGTGGTCCTCGCGGTCGCGGTCACCGTCATCAGCGCGACGCTCGTCATCCCCTGAGCCGCCACCGCCCCGAGTCCAACTACCCTGAGCCGCAACCACCCCGCGCCCCACCACCCCCGAGCGCACGAGACCCGCCGAGCTGCCTGGCGGCATACCGGCGGGCGTGCGTGGGAGGGAGCGCAGCGGAGCAGGTCCCGCCCACGGGATCAGATCAGGCCGAGCTCCGTGACCGCCGCACGCTCCTCGTCCAGCTCGGCGGCGGAGGCGTCGATCTTGCCGCGGGAGAACTCGTCGATCTCCAGGCCCTGGACGATCTCCCAGCGACCGCCGGAGGTGGTGACCGGGAAGGAGGAGATCAGACCCTCGGGCACGCCATAGGAACCGTCCGATCGGACCGCCATCGACAGCCAGTTGCCCTCGGAGCTGCCCTGCAGCCAGTCGCGGGTGTGATCGATCGTCGCGGACGCGGCGGAGGCGGCCGAGCTGGAGCCGCGTGCCTCGATGATGGCGGCGCCGCGCTTGGCGACGGTCGGGATGAAGGTCTCCTCCAGCCAGGCCTGGTCGTTGATGACCTCCGTCGCGGGCCGGCCACCGATCTGTGCGTGGAACAGGTCGGGGTACTGCGTGGCCGAGTGGTTGCCCCAGATCGTCATGTTGCGGATCTCGGAGACCGGGACCCCGGCCTTGGCGCAGACCTGAGCAAGGGCCCGGTTGTGGTCCAGGCGGGTCAGCGCGGAGAACCGCTCGGTGGGGATGTCCTTGGCGTTGCTCATCGCGATCAGGGCGTTGGTGTTGGCCGGGTTGCCGGTCACCGTGACGTGGATGTCGTCGGCGGCGTGGTCGTTGAGCGCCTTGCCCTGGACCGTGAAGATCGCACCGTTGGCCTCGAGCAGGTCGCCGCGCTCCATGCCCTTGCTGCGGGGGCGGGCGCCGACCAGAAGCGCCACGTTGGCACCGTCGAAGATCGTGTTGGGGTCGTCGCCGATCTCGACGCCGGCCAGCGTCGGGAAGGCGCAGTCGTCGAGCTCCATCACGACACCCTCAAGGGCCTTGAGCGCCGGGGCGATCTCGAGCAGCCGCAGCTGCACCGGGGTGTCCGGACCGAAGAGGTCACCGCTGGCGATGCGGAACAGGAGGCTGTAGCCGATCTGGCCGGCCGCGCCGGTCACTGCAACCTTGACGGGAGTGGTGTTCACGGTGCTCTTCCTTTTCGTCCGGGGCGGTGTTCACGGGTGACGTTAGCACCGCCGAGCTCGTATGCCGGAGGCCCGGGGAAGGTGGTCTCGCTCACGTCCTCGTGCGGCCGGGACAGCGGCCCTGGTGCCCGGTGTCCCCGGTCCGCGATAGCCTGAGGGCTGCCGGTGGCCCTGGGGCGACCGAGCGTGATGCGGCCGTGTCGACGGCCAACCCCTATCGATCACAGGAGCCAGCAGGCATGGAGAAGATCAAGGTCGCCAACCCGATCGTCGAGCTCGACGGCGATGAGATGACACGCATCATCTGGCAGTTCATCAAGGACCGGCTGATCCACCCCTACCTGGACGTCGACCTGAAATACTTCGACCTCAGCGTCGGCAAGCGCGACGAGACCAACGACCAGATCACCGTCGACGCCGCCCACGCCATCAAGGAGCACGGCGTCGGCGTGAAGTGCGCGACGATCACCCCGGACGAGGCACGGGTCGAGGAGTTCGGCCTCAAGGAGATGTGGAAGAGCCCGAACGGGACGATCCGCAACATTCTCGGCGGTGTGATCTTCCGCGAGCCGATCATCATCTCCAACGTCCCGCGCCTGGTGCCGGGCTGGACCAAGCCGATCATCATCGGTCGTCACGCCCACGGTGACCAGTACAAGGCGCAGAACTTCAAGGTGCCCGGTCCCGGCACCGTCACCATCACCTACACCCCCGCCGACGGCGGCGAGCCCGAGGTCCACGAGGTCGCCGAGTACGGCGACGACGGTGGCGTGGCGATGGGCATGTTCAACTACAACGACTCGATCCGGGACTTCGCCCGCGCCAGCATGAACTACGCGCTGGACCGTGGCGTCCCCTGCTACCTGTCGACCAAGAACACCATCCTGAAGGCCTACGACGGTGCGTTCAAGGACATCTTCCAGGAGGTCTTCGACGCGGAGTTCAAGGAGAAGTTCCACGCCGCGGACCTGACCTACGAGCACCGCCTGATCGACGACATGGTCGCCGCGGCGATGAAGTGGGAGGGTGGCTACGTCTGGGCCTGCAAGAACTACGACGGTGACGTGCAGTCCGACACCGTGGCCCAGGGCTTCGGCAGCCTCGGCCTGATGACCTCCGTGCTGATGACCCCGGACGGCAAGACCGTCGAGGCCGAGGCGGCACACGGCACCGTGACCCGCCACTACCGCCAGCACCAGCAGGGCAAGCAGACCTCCACGAACCCGATCGCCTCGATCTTTGCGTGGACCCGCGGCATCTCCTACCGCGGCAAGATGGACAACACCCCCGAGGTGACGGAGTTCGCCGAGACCCTCGAGCGGGTCTGCATCGAGACCGTCGAGTCGGGCAAGATGACCAAGGACCTCGCGCTGCTCATCGGACCGAACCAGAAGTGGCTGACGACCGAGGAGTTCCTCGCCGCGATCGACGAGAACCTCCAGAAGGCCATGGCCGCCTGACCACGGCGCCTGGTCAGCCCCAGGAGGGGAGCTGGGGCAGCGGGTGGTGGCTGGTCAGTCCGTGCTCGACGCCGCGGGCCAGCCAGAACAGCAGGTCGGCGGGGTGCCCGTGCACCTCGTTGCCCCCGCCGTGGATGTGCCAGCGACGGTTGTCGGTGCCGATCAGGGTCAGTGGGGGAGCGCCGGCGCGGACCCGCTCGACCGCCTCGGTGATCCCGGCGCGCACCACCTCCGGAGGCACGTGGGCGAAGGTGAAGCCGAGGTCCAGGTCGACGTGGTGATAGGTCACCTCGCGCAGCCGCATCCACGGCACCCGGTCGCCGGGGGTCGGGCGACCAGAGGCGATCCGCACCTCAGACAGGTCGGTGCGCCCGCGCAGTGTCTCCACCCGGCTGCGGAAGGCGTTGGACGCGGCGACGACGTCGGCGCGCAGGCGCGGCAGCGGCTGGCGGGCGCCCTCCTCGATGTCCTGGTCGCGCTGCTCGGGGGAGGAGTATGCCGGGTGCTCGCGACCGCTGGTGGCCCACTGCACCAGGTGCTGCAGCCCGTCAGCGTTGCGGGCCACGTGGGCCAGGACGTGGGCGCGGGTCCAGCCGTCACACCGGCTCGACTCGTGCAGCTGGGCCTCGGTCATCCTGGCCATCGTCACGGCCAGGGCGCGATCGGCGTCGGCGAGCAGGTCGATCGCGCGTCCAGCGGAGAGCTTTCCCTCGGTCATCATTCCTCCATCGCAGCCGGCTCCTTCCTTGATGCTCCCGCTCCGACGCGTCTCCCGCAAGGGCGCCGAGCCGAGGGAGCACCCTGCCGCGCGTCAGCCGGCGTCGGTGGCCCCGACGGCCCGGGTGACGAAGTCCGCGAGGTCGGCGGACTGCTGGAGCCGGGACGGCTCGTGGACATACATCATGTGGCCGGCGTCGTAGTAGCAGTGCTCGATGTTGTCCTGCAGGGCAGCCGGGATGTCCAGCTGGGCCAGCACCTCCCGGGCGGCATAGAAGGGGGTCGCCCCGTCATACCAGCCATAGGCGACGTGGACTCTGAGGTGCGGGTTGGCTCGCATCGCCCTGGCCAGACGAGGCGTCACATCCACCGACCGCCCCTCGAAGTCGGAGTAGGACCAGGGATGGACGCGGGTCGAGATCTGCTCGTAGTGCAGGTCCGACTCATAGCCGAGGTCGGCGCGGACGTGGTGGTTCCAGGCCGCGGCATAGGGGCCGGCGATCGCGTCGTGGCTCGGGTCCGCATCCATCGTCTCGGCGTTGCCCGCGGCGGCCGGTCCGGTGAACCTCGAGTCCAGACGTCCCACCACGAGTCGCTGCCCGCGCAGCAGCTCGGTGAAGAAGCGGATGTGCTCGATCCGCAGGTCGGCGCGGTCGACCCACTCCGGGTCAAGGCCGGTGAGCCCAGCCAGCCGCTCGACGTGCTCGGCGCGTTCTCCGCCGGTCAGCCGGACGCCTCGGGTGAGGGCGTAGGGGTAGTCCCTGTCGGCATACTCCTGCGCCTCCCGCACGACGGTCGACAGCGCCTTGCGACCGTGCCTGCCGTGGTAGTGCGCGACCGCCGCATAGGTCGGCAGGAAGCCGACGAACGCACGATCCGTGTCCGGTTCGTGCAGGCCGATCGACCCGAGGTCGAGCACCGATGAGATCAGCATGATGCCGTTGAGATACATGCCGTAGCGGGACTGCAGGTGGTCGGCCAGCGCCGCCGCCCGCAGCGTGCCGTAGGACTCGCCCGCCAGGAACTTCGGCGACAGCCAGCGCTCGTGGCGGGCCGTCCAGAGCCGGATGATCTCGCCGACGGACTCGATGTCGGCGGTGAAGCCGTGGTAGCTCTTGGCCCGACCACCCTCGACCGCCCGGGAGAAGCCGGTCGAGACCGGGTCGATGAAGACCAGGTCGGAGACGGTCAGCAGCGACTCGGGGTTGTCCACGAGGGCATAGGGCGGGGGGAGCAGCTCGCCGACGTCGCCCATCTGCACGCGACGTGGACCCAGCAGGCCCAGGTGCAGCCAGACGGAGGACGAGCCGGGGCCGCCGTTGAAGGCGAAGGTCACCGGTCGCGCGGCCGCGCCCTCGGGACGGTCCAGCACGTAGGACGTCAGGAAGACCTCGGCCCTGGCCTTGGTGCCCGTGAAGACGTCGTCCTCGAAGACCTCTTCGCGAAGCACGACGCGCCCGGTCGTGGCCGTGTAGTGCAGATCCTCACCACCGACCCGGAGCGTATGCCGTGTGGTCACCAGGTCGTCCTTGGGCTCGACCGGCTTCGTGGTCGGGGCAGGCTCCGTGGTCGCGGCGTGGGTGTCGCGGCCCTCGTCGCTCGACTCGGAGGGCACGGGTGCGGTGGGGGTCGTGTCGTCGGTCTGCGCCATGGCCCTGACTCTATGCGGGGCACTCGGAGTATGGTCCTGCACGTGAATCAGCAACCTGAGGAGGAGGTGACGGTCGGCGTAGCGCTGCCGGTGCCGGAGCCGTGGGGGCGCCAGGTGTGGCAGGCGCGGTTGGGCTATGGGGAGACGTCGGCAGAGCACATCCCGACGCACGTGACCCTGCTGCCACCGACGGTCACCACCGTGGCAGCGGTCGAGGCGCTCCTGGCCCACCTGGAGCAGGTCGCCGCCGAGCACGCGCCCTTCCAGATGGTGCTGCGCGGCACCGGCACCTTCCGCCCTGTGTCCGACGTCGTCTATCTCCAGATCGCCCGTGGGGTGTCCTCCTGCGAGCTGCTCGAGCGCGCCGTGCGCAGCGGCCCGGTCCACCGAGACCTGGACTTCACCTATCACCCGCACGTGACGGTGGCCCACAACCTGCCGCACGACGTCCTCGACCGCGCATTCGAGGAGCTGGCGGACTTCTCTGCCG
Organism: Ornithinimicrobium cryptoxanthini; assembly: GCF_023923205.1. Taxonomy (NCBI): domain Bacteria; kingdom Bacillati; phylum Actinomycetota; class Actinomycetes; order Micrococcales; family Ornithinimicrobiaceae; genus Ornithinimicrobium; species Ornithinimicrobium cryptoxanthini. Next base: position 969,912 of record NZ_CP099490.1, read on the forward strand.
AGTTCTCCGCCGACCGGCTGGTGGCCTATGTGCACCACGGGGACGAGGTCTGGCGTCCCCTGGTCAGTTTTCAGCTGCAGGGGTGGCGCTGAGCTGCCGGGTCTGAGATGAGACCGCTCAGGCGACGGCGGCCCGGTCCCGGCCCATGGCGCGGGCGTAGTAGCCCAGCAGCTGCTCGGTCAGCGCCGGCCAGGAGCGCGTCTCGACCCTGGCTCGGCCCGCCAGCCCCATAAGGGTCCGCTCGCTCTCGCGCTCCGGGCCAGCCAGACGTGCCACGGCCTCGCGCAGCGCACCCTCCCGGTCCGGGTCGAAGAGCAGGCCGGTGCTCCCGTGGTCGATCAGGTCGAGCGGGCCACCGCTGGCCGGCGCGATGACGGCAAGGCCCGCTGCGGCAGCCTCCTGCAGGGTCTGTCCGAAGGTCTCGCGTGTGCCGGTGTGCACGAAAAGGTCGAAGGCGGCATAGCTGCGGGCCAGGTCGAGGCCCTCCTGCCGGCCGAGCAGCACGACTCCGGGGAGCTGGTCGCGCAGCAACTCTGCGCTGGGACCGTCACCGACCAGGACGATCTGGGTGTGGGGCAGGGAGTTGAGCTCGGCGAGGCGGTGCAGCTCCTTCTCCGGCGCCAGACGGCCGACATAGCCCACGATCAGCTCACCGTTCGGCGCCAGCCGCCGTCGCAGCGCGTCGGTCTCGGCATCGGCCCTGCGGTCCGGGTGGAAGAGCGTGGAGTCGACACCTCGACCCCACAGGGCGACCCGGGGCACGTCGTGGCTGGCGAGGTCCTGGAGCGCGGCGGAGGACGGTGCGAGGGTCAGGTCGGCCTGCGAGTGGATGCGCCGGATCCAGCGCCAGGCCGCGCGGGCGGTCAGGTCGCCGATCGGCCCCGAGTGCTGGCGGATGTAGCTGGGCATGTCGGTCTGATAGATCGCGACCGACGGGATGCCGAGACTCCGGGCGGCGGTCAGTCCGCGCCCACCCAGGACGAACGGCGAGGCCACGTGCACCACGTCGGGTCGGAACCGGTGGAGCACCGTCTCCAACTCGTAGGACGGCAGCCCGACCCGGAACTGACGGATCGGGAGGCTGCTGACGGTGTGGACCGGGAACCCGGCGTAACGCTCGGGCGCCGCGGTGTCGGCCCACGGCGTCGTCCCGGGCGCGATGACGAGAGCCTCATGGCCACCGTCCCGCAGGCTCTCGAGCACCTTGCAGACACTGGTGGTGACACCGTTGAGGGCGGGCAGGAACGACTCGGTGACGATGGCGACGCGCACGTGCTCCAGCGTGGGGCCCTCTGGTGCCGAGAGGGCGACGTCAGGGGTGGTGTCGGGTGAGCGGGAGGTGACCAGTGGGTGCCCCAGCGCGTCCCGCAGCTTCCGGCGGGGGGCCCGGTGGGCGGCACCGCTCACGTCAGGTCCTCGCGACCGGAGCTCTGCAGGGTTGCCACGATGCCCTTGACGTCCTGGACCCGCTCGCGGGTGGTCACCAGGAGCGCGTCCGGGGTGTCCACCACCACGATCCCCTCGACACCCAGGGTGACCACGGTCCGACCGCCGTGCGCGGCGACGAGACCGGTGCTGTCCTGGGAGACGACCTCACTGCGGGGGCCCAGGACCCGAAGTCCGTCGGGGGACTCCTCCAGCAGTGAGGCCAGCGAGGCGAAGTCGCCCACGTCGTCCCAGGAGAAGTCGGCCGGGACGACCGCCACCCGACCGGCATCTGCCGCGGGCTCGGCCACGGCGTGGTCGATGGAGATCTTGGTCAGCGAGGGCCACACCTCATCCAGACGGGTGGGCTCGAGAGCGATCTCCCGCAGACCCCTGACCAGCTCAGGGTGCCAGGTGCCGAGCAGCTCCAGCAGCACGCTGGCGCGGACCACGAACATGCCGGCGTTCCAGAGATAGTCCCCTGACTCGACGTAGCCCTCGGCCCGTGCCCGGTCGGGCTTCTCCACGAACTGCTCAGCCAGGCGAGCGCGCTGCGCGCCGCCCGGGGGCCAGGGGTCACCCACCTTGATGTAGCCGAAGCCGGTGGCGGGATAGGTGGGCCTGATCCCGAGCGTCACCAGCGCCCCCGAGGCGGCCGAGGCTACGGCGTCCCTGATGCAGGACTGAAAGGCCTCCGGGTCGGTGATGACATGGTCAGCGGCGAAGGAGCCGATCACCGCGTCCGGGTCGCGCCGCTCGAGCACCGCCGCGGCGAGGCCGATCGCCGGCATGGAGTCGCGTGGGCTGGGCTCGACCAGCACCTGGTCGGCCGGCAGGTCGGGCAGCTGCTCCCGGACCGCGTCGGCGTGTCGCACCCCCGTGACGACGAGCAGTCGCTGCCCGGTGAGGGGGGCCAGCCGGGTCACCGTGTCCTGCAGGAGCGAGTGCCCGCTGCCGGTGAGGTCGTGCAGGAACTTCGGCGAGGACCGCCGGGACAGGGGCCACAACCGGGTGCCGGAGCCGCCCGCCGGGATGACGCCCCAGAAGTGCTCCATGTCCGCTTCACCACTCACCTTGCCAGCATAAGGTGGCCGGCGTGACCCCGTCCGACACCGACCTGCGCACGCGCGCCCTGTCCCTCGGCTACCGCCAGGTGGCGCGTCGCGCGTTCTTCCGTGTCGGCGGAGGCGACGCCGAGGCCGCCCACCACAGGGCGTTGGAGGCGGTGGAGGCGCTCGGTGCCCGCAGCTGGGCGGTGGAGGCGCTGTCCCGGACGCTGCGTCAGGAGCGCAGGCCGGTGCACCTGTGGGGGCTGACCTTCCCCAACCGCGTGGGACTGGCTGCCGGCATGGACAAGGATGGTCGTGGCGTGCGCGCCTGGGGGGCGCTCGGCTTCGGGCACGTCGAGCTGGGCACCGTGACGGCCCACCCGCAGGCGGGCAACGACCACCCGCGGCTGTTTCGGCTCCCGTCCAGCCGTGCCGTCATCAACCGGATGGGATTCAACAACGCCGGGGTCGCCGCCCTGGCGCAGCGGCTGCGTGAGGCACGCGAGGAGGGCGCGATCGGCATACCCATCGGTGTGTCGATCGGCAAGACCAAGGTGACGCCTCTGGAGGAGGCGGTCGAGGACTACCTGACCTCGGTCCGGGCGCTGCACGGGCTGGCCGACTACCTGGCGGTCAACGTCTCCTCGCCCAACACCCCCGGTCTGCGGGGCCTGCAGGACGCCCGGCCACTGGCGGAGCTGCTGACGGCCGTGGTGGGGCAGACGCGCGCCCTGGCAGGCGGCGACCGACCCACGCCGGTCCTGGTCAAACTGGCACCCGACCTGTCCGACGGGGCGCTGGACCAGGCCCTGGAGGTGGCCGTCGGTGCCGGCGCGGCAGGGCTCATCGCGACCAACACCACCATTGGCCGCCAGCACCTCGCCCCCGTCGACCGGGCCGTGGCCGACCAGGAGGCGGGGGGGCTCAGCGGGGCACCGCTGACCCGCAGGGCCCACGCGGTGGTGACCCGGATCCGGGCGGCCACCGAGCTGCCGGTGATCGGGGTCGGCGGGGTGATGACAGCCGACGACGCGGCGCGCCTGCGTGACGCGGGCGCTGACCTCGTGCAGCTCTACACGGGGCTGATCTATGCCGGGCCGGCGCTCGTGCGCCAGGTGGCGGCGCTGCCCTGACGGGAGTTCTTAGAAGTCGTCCTCGGGCGGCGCGCCCAGCGCCGAGTGGCGGGTCTTGTTGGGGGACACGACCCGCTTGGCGGAGTGCCGCGTCTTGAGCGGGGACGGGCCTGCAGCCTGCTGGCCCATGGGGACGAGGTTCACGGCCTCGTCGACGGCCGGTTCGACCGGCACCACACCAAACACCCCGTCGAACGGGGAGCCGGTTGTCGCATCAGGAGTCATCGTCTTACGGTAGCGAGCCGGTGCCGGGCTGTCACGGTCTTTTTTTGGGGGCTTGTGGTCCGGGACCAACCAGAGTCACTCCTCCTCACCCGAAAACCCTCGCGTGGACCGGGCAAAGGTGCCACGATGGGGTCGTGCGCATCGCGGGTCGCGGGACCTCAGTGTCATGGATCCCTTCGGAGTCCGTCTCAGGATGGCTCAAGGGCGGTTTTGACCTGCACCTGTCCCACTACGACGCGCCACCGACCGACCACGTGGCCGACACCGCTGAGGTCGAGGCGATGCGGGCCGACGACAGGTTCCGTTTCGCCAACGTGATCAGCGGCTGGGCCGACTTCTCGAACGGGCGACCGGTGGGCGGCTGGGCCGAGGAGTCGGGCCTGCTGATGGGGTCGACGACGGTGCGCCTGGCGGTGGGGCGGGCCACCTTCCTGGGCTACTCCCTGCCCGCCCTGCGGGAGATCGCCGTGCCGGACGACGACACGGTGGTGCTCACGCAGACGGTGGGTGGTCGCACGGGGGTGCCGCTGCCGCGCCCGGTCAAGCACCCGCCCTATGTCCGGTGGCAGGCACCGATCGTCTGGACCACCCTGGCGCTGACCCTGCGGCGGGACGGGAGCTCCGAGGTGGCCCTCGTCGGCGCCAGCGCCTTCCCCCGGCACTGGGTCTATGACGGGCGGGGTGCGATCAGCGCAAAGAGCGCCGTCACCGACCTGAAGAACTGGATGGACCACTCCTTCGGGCCGCGCACCCCGTGGGGCAACCAGGACTCCGAGGCGCTGGTCGTGGCCGCGGAGTCGGCTATCGAGCGGCAGCTCTCCGGCGAGATCATGAGTGGCAAGGCCGGAGAGCGACCCGAGATCCGCGTGCTGCAGGAGGGCCACCTGCTCACCCGTCAGGGCGATGTCGATGACCATGTCTTCCTCGTGCTCGATGGCGTCCTGGACGTGCTGGTGGACGACGAGCAGGTGGGCGAGGTCGGTCCGGGTGCCGTGCTGGGCGAGCGTGCGGTCCTCGAGGGTGGGCTGCGCACCGCCACGGTGCGGGCGCGCACCCGGGCCCGGGTGGCCCGCATCCCGGGCGCTGCGCTGGACAGCAGCAGCCTGCAGGAACTGGCGGACGGGCACCGCCGTGAGGACGGGTCGGACCGGATGGACGGGTCGGGCGGGATGGACGTGGCGGACGGATCTGGCGGGGCGGGAGCGCCGGGGGAATGATCCGGTGTCGACAGCAGCCGAGCTGACCCTGCCCGAGGGCACCATCACGATGCTCTTCACCGACATCGAGGGTTCGACGGTGCTGCTGCAGCGGCTGGGGGCGAGCTATCGCGACGTGCTGAGCCAGCAGCAGCGCATCATGCGGGCGGCCATCCAGGAACACGGCGGGCACGAGATGGGCACCGAGGGCGACAGCTTCTATGTCGTGTTCTCCTCGGCCACAGCCGCGGTGCGGGCTGCCGTCGAGGCCCAGCGTGCTCTCCTGGGCGTGTCGGTCGGGGGAGGTCACCTGCGGGTGCGGATGGGGCTGCACACCGGTGAGCCGGACCGCCATGAGGGCGGCTATGTCGGCCTCGACGTCCACCAGGCCGCTCGCGTCGCCGCGGCTGCCAACGGTGGGCAGATCGTGCTGACCGAGGCGACCTGGTCGCTGGCCGACGGCCACGTGACCGAGACCGTGCGCGACCTGGGGTGGCACCGGCTCAAGGACATCCAGGAGCCGGTCCACCTGCTGCGGCTCGTGGTCCCCGACCTGGTGGACGAGGACCAGCCGGTGCGCACGATCGGGGTCCCGGCCAGCCTGCCCCACCCCGCCACCTCGTTCGTCGCGAGGGAGGAGCTGATCGCGCACGTCGACGGCCGGTTGCGCGAGCCCTCCATCCGCTTCATCACCCTGGTCGGGCCGGGCGGGGTCGGCAAGACCCGGCTGGCCATCGCCATCGCCGAGCGGAGCGCCGCCTGGGTGCGCGACGGCGTCTTCTTCGTCGGGCTGTCCGAGGTCCGCACCAACGAGGATGTCTGGGCCGCGATCGCCGACACGATCGGGGTGTCGGCAACAGACCGGGAGCCGACCGCGCTCCTGGCCTGGTTGCGCGACCGCAGCGTGCTGCTGGTCCTGGACAACCTGGAGCAGCTGCCACAGGTGCACCAGGTTGTGGCCCGGCTCGTCGCGGAGACCGTCACTCCCGAGCTCCTCGTCACCTCGCGCCGGCCCGTGCACGTCAGTGCCGAGCAGCTGGTGCCGGTGCCCCCACTCGATCTGTCCGATGCGGTGGAGCTGTTCCTGCAGCGGTTGGCGGCGGTGCGCCCAGGTGACCCCGGGGACCTCGCGGTGGTGCGCGAGCTGTGCGAGCGGGTGGACGGGATCCCGCTGGCGATCGAGCTGCTTGCGGCCCGGGGCCAGGTGCTGAGTCCGGCCGCCATGCTGGAGCAGTTCACCGACGGGCTCGACCTGCGCAGCCGCACCGTCGACCTGCCGGCGCGCCAGCGCTCGCTCACGGCGGTGCTCGACTGGAGCCATGAGCTGTTGGCACCGGCTGCGGCGACCGGCTTCAGGCGCCTCGGTGCCATCTCCGGCGTGTTCGGTCTGGCAGCCGCCACGGCCGCGCTGGACATGAGTGAGAACGAGGCTCTCGATGTGCTTCTGGACCTCGTGGAGGCGAGCCTGCTGATGAGCGTGGAGGCACCTGGCGGTGCACCGGAGTTCCTGATGCTGCGTGTCGTCGACACCTATGCCAGCCTCCTGCTCGAGCAGGACGAGGACGAGCTGGCGGCCACCCGGTCGCGACTGACGGCACACGTCCAAGAGTGGGCCGCAGAGACCTCCGGTGAGCTGCGCAGCAGGACCCATCTGGCCGCGCGAGACCGCATCGATCGCCGTCAGCAGCTGATCCGTCGGGTGCTGGCAGATGCGCTGGCACCGGGGAGCCCGGACGCGGTCCTCGGTGTGCAACTAGCCGCCGACCTGATCACCTACTGGTACACCTGCGGCTATGAGACGGAGGGTGGTCGCTGGCTGTCCCTGGCGGCGCAGGCTGCCGAGCGACTGGATGACGCGCTGGAGGGGACGGACCGGGTGGCGGTCACCAGAGCCCTGCACGGCCTGGCGATCATCCTGCTGCAGCAGGGCAGGCTGGCCGAGGGGGAGGCGCTGTTGCGCCGCTGCCTGGCGGCCTGGCGCGCTGCCGGTGACCTGGGTCGGGCCAGCGTCGAGCTCAACAGCCTTGCACTGGCCCGGCGGTCACAGGGCGACTCTGCGGAAGCAGGCGAGCTGTTCCGCGAGGCGATCGAGCTCGCCAGGGCGTCGGGCGAGGCCGGTCTGCAGATCAACGCCATGTCAAACCTGGCGCTGCTGGAGCTGGATCGTTGGTCTCCGGCAGAGGCACTGCCGCTGCTGCGGGAGGTGCTGGTACTGGACACCCAGGCGGGCGACCCGTGGGGGATCAGCGCTGACCACGTGAACATCGCGACCGCCCTGGTGCTCGCCGGCGAGACCGCAGAGGCCCGCGCGGTGCTCATGGAGCACGGGCCGACCGGACTGGAGCTCGGCGACACCGACCTGGCGGTCGAGATCGTGGAGAACCTGGCCTTTGTCTGTGCAGCGGAGGGTCGGGACGAGGTGGCTGCGGCGATGTTCGGCGCGGCCCGCGACGCCCGGGAAGCAGCACGGCTGCCACGGGTGGGACCCGACCTGGACCGGCTCGATGCCCTGCTCGCGCCCGCTCGGACCCGGTTGGGGGCCCGGTGGGAGAGTGCCGTGGCGGCTGGCTCGGGGCTCTCGCTCACGGAGGCGTTCTCCCTCGGCGTGGACGCCGACGGCTCCGACGATCGGGGTCGCGCAGGGTGAGGCGGTGTCGGGAGCAGCCACCGCAGGAGATGGGCGTGCGAGGCGGTGTCGTGGCGGGGGTAACCTGACGGGCGGACCATCCACCAAGACCCAGGACCCTGACTCGCGTGACGTTGCACACCACCCCACCAGCTTCCGCTCCTCTGCCGACGCCAGAGGCTCTCGTTGAGGACGTCGTCGAGTGGGTGGAGACCCACCGCGGCGAGATCATCGCGCTGCGCCGTGACCTGCACGAGCACCCCGAGGTCTCCTGGCAGGAGCACCGCACCACCTCAGTGGTCATCGAGCGCCTCGAGGCGGTCGGCGTGATGGTGACCTCCATGGCGGGCACGGGGGCGATCGCCGACCTGGGAGCGAGCGAGCCCCGGGTGCGCATCGCGCTGCGGGCCGACCTGGACGCGCTGCCGCTGGACGAGGAGACCGGCTTGCCGTTCGCCTCGCGGCAGCAGGGGGTCTGCCACGCGTGCGGCCACGACGTGCACACCGCGGGCGTGCTGGCGGCGGGCCTGGCGCTCGCCTCCCTGCAGGACCGGCTGGAGAGCATGGGGGTCGGGGTGCGGCTGATCTTCCAGCCCGCAGAGGAGTCGATCCCAGGTGGTGCGCACAAGGTCGTCGAGGACGGCTGGCTGGAGGGGGTCGACCGTGTCCTGGCGGTCCACTGCGACCCGTCGATCGACGTGGGGACCATCGGGCTGAAGGTCGGGCCGATCACGGCTGCCTCGGACTCGGTGCACGTGACCCTGACCGGTCGTGGCGGGCACACCTCGCGGCCGCACCTGACGCAGGACCTGACCTATGCCCTCGGCAAGGTGATCACGGAAGTGCCGGCGGCGCTGTCCCGCCGGATGGACCCGCGCTCGGGCACCGCCCTGGTGTGGGGTGCGGTGCGTGCCGGGACGGTGGCCAACGTCATCCCCTCGCGCGGAGAGGTTGTCGGGACACTGCGGATGCTGGACTCCGAGACGTGGGTCACGACCGGACCGCTGATCGAGGAGATCGTGCACGCCGTCGTCAGTCCCTATGGCGTCACGGCCGAGGTCCGCCACGTGCGAGGCGTTCCGCCGGTGGACAACGACGCGGCCTCGGTCGCGGCGATGACTGCCGCAGTCGGTTCGGTGCTCGGCCCCACCGCCGTGGTGCCGACCCGGCAGTCCCTCGGCGGTGAGGATCTCGGGTGGCTGCTCACCGACATCCCTGGCGCGATGGCCAGGCTCGGGACCCGCACGCCCGGCGGCCCAACCCATGAGCTGCACCAGGGCGACCTGATCGTCGACGAGGAGTCGGTCCTCATCGCCGGCAAGTTCCTCGCTGCCGCGGTGCTGAGCTCGGTCGGCCCCGATGGCCTGCTCTGACGGGCACCTGTGTGGCCAGAGTGGCGCAGGTGGCTGATGGTGTTACCAGTGGGACGTTTGACATGCGGAAGGTCACGAATTCGTCAACAAATGACACGCGGGCGACTCTTCGGGACTGTGATCCGAGATGGCCGGGATAGCATCACCGTGCTACGTCCCCAAACCTAAGGAGTCCCCAGTGCGGGTGTTCAAGATCGCCGCAGCCAGTGCGGCCGCAGTCATGGTTCTCGCTGCGTGCGGCGAGGCCCCGTCGGAGGACAACGAGACCGAGGCGGCATCGCCGGCAGCCCCGGCAGACAACAACGACGACACCACCGCAACCGAGGATGCCGCGCCCGCCGAGGACAACTCGGACTTCAAGGCCTGCATGGTCTCTGACGCTGGTGGCTTCGATGACCAGTCCTTCAACCAGGGCGCCTACTCGGGCCTGCTCGCGGCCGAGGACTCCCTGGGCATCTCCAAGGCCGAGGCGGAGTCCAACTCTGACGCAGAGTTCGGGCCCAACATCGACGCGATGGTCCAGCAGGACTGTGACTTCGTGATCGGTGTTGGCTTCCTGCTCGAGGATGCGATCCAGGCGGCTGCCGAGGCCAACCCGGACACCAACTTCGGTCTGCTCGACTCTGCCTTCTCCGACGCGGACTTCGCGCCCGTCGAACTGGACAACGGCAAGCCGATCCTCTTCAACACCGCTGAGGCCTCCTTCCTGGCGGGCTACCTCGCAGCCGGCATGACCGAGACCGGCACCGTGGCGACCTACGGCGGGCTGCCGCTCCCGTCCGTGCAGATCTTCATGGACGGATTCTCCGACGGCATCAACAAGTACAACGAGGACAACAGCACCGAGGTCGAGCTGCTCGGCTGGGACAAGGAAGCCCAGGAGGGTTCCTTTGCCGGCAGCTTCGACGACCAGACGCAGGGCGCCTCGCTGGGTGAGCAGTTCATCTCCCAGGGTGCGGACATCATCATGCCGGTCGCCGGCCCGGTCGGTCTGGGCACCGCCTCGGTCGCCGAGGGCACCGACACCAAGCTGATCTGGGTCGACTCGGACGGCTTCGACACCACCGAGTACGGCGACCTCATCCTGACCTCGGTCCTGAAGGACATGGGCCCGGCCGTGGAGGGCACGATCAAGGAGACCATCGAAGGGGCCTTCAGCAACGAGCCCTACGTCGGCACCCTGGAGAACGGTGGCGTCAGCCTGGCTCCCTTCCACGACTTCGAGTCTGAGGTCCCGCAGGAGCTGAAGGACAAGCTGGCCGAGTACGAGCAGCAGATCATCTCCGGCGAGCTTGTGGTCGAGTCCCCGAACTCACCGTGACGACCGACCGCGTCTGATTAGCGTACGCGGAGGACACTCCGAGATAGCGGCCCAGTCGAATCCGACTGGGCCGCTACGCTGTCCGCACCAACAACAGATGGAGCCAAGGAGCGATGAAGCTCGAACTTCGTGGGATCACCAAGGTGTTCGGGTCGTTGGTGGCCAACGACCACATCGACCTGGTCGTTGAACCCGGTGAGATCCATGCTCTGCTGGGTGAGAACGGCGCCGGCAAGAGCACCCTGATGAACGTGCTCTATGGCCTCTATCACCCTGACGGTGGACAGATCCTGCTGGACGACAAGGTGGTCGACTTCGAGGGTCCGGGTGATGCCGTACGCGCCGGGATCGGGATGGTGCACCAGCACTTCATGCTGGTGCCCGTCTTCACCGTGGCTGAGTCGGTGGCGCTGGGATATGAGCCCGCCGGACCTGGCGGCATACTCGACCTGGGCGCAGCCCGCGAGAAGGTCAAGGAGATCTCGGACCGGTTCGGCTTCCACGTCGACCCCGATGCCGTCATCGAGGAGCTCCCGGTCGGGGTGCAGCAGCGGGTGGAGATCATCAAGGCGCTCTCCCGGGACGCGAAGGTCCTCATCCTGGACGAGCCGACTGCCGTGCTCACCCCGCAGGAGACCGACGAGCTCATCAGCATCATGGGTGAGCTGAAGGAGGCCGGCACCACGATCGTCTTCATCACCCACAAGCTGCGAGAGGTCCGCGCGATCGCGGACCGGATCACCGTGATCCGGCGTGGGAAGGTGGTCGGGGAAGCCAGTCCTGAGTCCACCGAGACGGAACTGGCCTCCCTGATGGTCGGCCGCTCGGTCAACCTGTCCGTGACCAAGGTGGAGTGTGAGCTGACCGACCATGCCCTGGTGGTCAAGGACCTCACCGTGCACAACGGCGCCACGACAGTGGTCGACCGGCTCAACTTCGAGGTCCGCGGCGGCGAGATCATGGCCATCGCCGGTGTGCAGGGCAACGGGCAGACTGAGCTCGCGGAGGTGATCCTCGGGCTCGAGGAGGCGACGGCCGGTTCGATCACCCTGGGGGGCAAGGAGATGCGCGGCCGCACGACGCGCGAGCGACTCCGCGCGGGGATCGGGTTCGTGCCCGAGGACCGCTCCACCGACGGGGTGATAGCGAGCTTCTCCATCGCCGAGAACCTCGTGCTCGACCTCTATGACACGGAGCCTTTTGCGCGGGGACTGTCCATGTCACCGGCCAAGATCGCTGAGAACGCCGTGCAACGCACCCAGGAGTTCGACGTGCGACTGACCGACGTCCAGGACCCCATCTCGACGCTGTCCGGTGGCAACGCCCAGAAGGTCGTCCTCGCCAGAGAGATGTCGAGGCCACTCGAGCTGCTGGTCGCCTCACAGCCGACCCGTGGCCTCGATGTCGGCTCCATCGAGTTCGTGCACAAGCGGATCGTGGCCGAACGGGACCGTGGCACGCCGGTGATGATCGTCTCCACCGAGCTCGACGAGGTTCTGTCGCTCGCCGACCGGGTCGCCGTGATGTATCGCGGTCGCATCGTGGGCATCATCGTGGCAGCCGAGGCCGGTCCAGAGGGGATCAACCGTGACGTGCTGGGCCTGATGATGGCCGGCGTGCCGCTGGAGGACGCCGTCGAGCAGGCAGCCAGCCACAAGTCTGTGCTCGCGGAGGCTGACGCCGCAGCCGAGGGAAGGGACCGGACATGACTGAGTCCACACCAACGACGCCCGACCCGGGCAAGACGCCCGACCACGAGGAGAAGACGTCGGTGAGCACGGAGGGGTCCGGTCCGGCGAAGCACCAGCAGGACCCCCGTGACGGGTCTGCGATCCTGCGCCAGATCGTCGGCGGCGACGTGGCGATCTCGTTCCTGGCCATCGTCATCGCGCTGGCAGTCGGAGGGGTGCTGATCGCCTTTGCCGATGAGGCCGTCATGGCGTCCCTCGGCTATGTCTTCAACGCTCCCGGTGACTTCTTCGGTGCTGCCTGGACTGCGGTCAGCGACGCCTACGTCGCGCTGTTCCGGGGAGCGGTCTTCGACTTCCAGGCCGACACGTTCAACCGTCAGATCCGTCCGATGACCGAGTCGTTGACTTTTGCCACACCGCTGATCCTGGCGGCCCTCGGCATCGCGGTCGGCTTCCGCGCCGGTCTGTTCAACATCGGGGCCCAGGGGCAGATCATCGTCGGCGGCATCTTCGCGGCCTACGTCGGCTTTGCTTTTGACCTGCCGCCGGTGCTGCACCTGTTCCTCGCCGTGCTGGGTGGTGCCCTCGGCGGTGCTTTCTGGGGCTTTATTCCCGGCATCCTGAAGGCGCGCACCGGGGCCAATGAGGTGATCGTGACGATCATGCTCAACTGGATCGCGGTCTATCTGATCAGCTATGTGCTGGCCAGCGGCCCGTTCAACCCCAGCGGCACGGGACAGCGCAGCCCACAGGTGGGGGCCAACGCCCAGTTCCCCAAGCTGATCCCCGACTTCCTGGTGCCGGACAACACCTTCCGACTGCACTGGGGCTTCGTCGTCGCCATTCTGGCCACCATCGTCGTGTGGTGGCTGCTGGAGCGGTCCACGATCGGCTTCGAGATCCGGGCCGCCGGCGCCAACCCGCACGCAGCCCGGACAGCCGGTATGTCGGTGGGTCGGGTCACCGTGCTGACGTTGGTCATCGCCGGCATCCTGGCCGGACTCGCCGCCACCTCACAGGTCCTGATCGACCGGGGATCACTCACCGCGGGAGTCGCGGCGTCCTATGGCTTCGACGCGATCACCGTGGCGCTCCTGGGCCGGTCCAGGCCACTGGGGACCTTCTTGGCCGGCATCCTCTTTGGCGCTCTGCAGGCCGGTGGCACCCTGATGCAGTCCATCACCTCGACCCCGATCGACATCGTCCTGGTGGTCCAGTCGGTCATCGTGCTGCTGATCGCAGCGCCGCCGCTGGTCCGTTCGATCTTCCGACTGCCTGACCCCGATGCGCCGCCCCGGCGGGCCGCGACCACGAAGGAGGCCGCAGCGTGAGCACGCCCCTCATCCCGGTGACTGCCGGCATCCCGTCGGAGAACGTCCCCACCGACCCGGAGGTGCTGGGCCGGATCAGCTATCGCTGGCCGACCACCTACGGGGTCCTGGCCCTGGTCGCCCTGCTCGGTTTTGTGGGCACCCTGTTGCGCCGCGAGGACGGCTGGCAGCAAAGCACCACCTACCAGTCCCGCTACGGCGACCAGTGGTTCACCATCCCCAACTTCAGCGTCCCGGCGCTGCTGACGATCATCATCCTGACCGCGGTGCTGATCGCGTCAGCGGTCTATGCGTTCGTGGTCGCCCGGTCCCGTCGGGAGCTGCCAGCCTGGGTGCACATCGTGGTCGGTCTGGCTTTCGTCCTGGCGTTCCTGACCTGGGCCGGAGCGGGCAAGACCTCGGTCATCCCGATCACCTCGCTGCTCGCCGGTGCGCTAGCGCTGTCGGTGCCGCTGATCTTTGGCGCGATGTCTGGTGTGATCTGCGAGCGCTCCGGCATCATCAACATCGCCATCGAGGGGCAGCTGCTCTTCGGAGCCTTCGCCGCGGCCGTCATCGCGTCGTTCTTCGCCGCTCCGTATCTCGGGCTGGTCGCGGCCCCGATCGCCGGTGCGGCGGTTGGAGCGCTCCTGGCGTGGTTCTCGGTGCAGTATCAGGTCAACCAGATCATCGTCGGAGTTGTCCTCAACACGCTGGTGCTCGGCCTGACCAGCTTCTTCTTCTCCACCGTGCTGGCCGACAACCGGGAGACCTGGAACGCGCGGCAGCCACTGGGCATCATCGAGATCCCGATCCTCAGCCAGATCCCGATCGTCGGCCCGGTGCTCTTCCGGCAGACGATCCTGGTCTATCTGATGTATGCCGCCGTGATCCTGCTCCAGTTCATGCTCTTCCGCAGTCGCTGGGGCCTGCGCACCCGGGCCGTCGGTGAGCACCCGAAGGCAGCGGACACGGTCGGCATCAAGGTCAACAAGCGTCGGGTCTGGAACACCATCCTGGGCGGGGCTGTCGCTGGCCTGGGAGGGGCCTTCTTCACTGTGGGCAGCGGGTTGGCCTTCGGGCGTGAGATGTCAGCGGGCAACGGCTTCATCGCCCTGGCTGCGATGATCATGGGCAAGTGGAATCCCACCGGGGCGCTGATTGCGGCGCTGCTGTTTGGCTTCTCCAAGAACCTCGGCAACGTGCTCAGCAGCATCGGCTCCCCGATCCCGTCACAGCTGCTGTTGATGTTGCCCTATGTCATCACGATCTTCGCGGTGGCCGGACTCGTGGGTCGGGTGCGCGCTCCCGCCGCTGAGGGCATCCCCTACACCAAGTGAGGTCTGACCCGATGGAGATCGACTGGGGACGCCTGCAGACGCGGGCCACCGAGCTGATGGGGCGTGCCTATGCGCCGTACTCGAACTATCCCGTCGGTGTGGCAGGGCTGGTCGACGACGGGCGAGTGGTCGGTGGCTGCAACGTCGAGAACGCCGGGTATGGCGTGACGCTGTGTGCGGAGTGCGGCATGGTCTCTGAGCTGATCGCCTCCGGGGGAGGCCGCCTGGTCGCGGTGGCGTGCGTCAACCACGCGGGCGAGCTGATCATGCCGTGCGGCCGGTGCCGCCAGCTGATCTGGGAGCACGGCGGCGCGCAGTGCCAGCTGGCGACGCCCGAGGGCGTGCTGCCGATGGACCAGGTGCTGCCCCAGGCCTTCGGCCGCGAGGACCTGGGCCACTAGCTGAGCAGGCACTCCTGCGGCAGGCCGGCCGCCAGCATCCGGGTGGCCTCGGCGCCGTCGGCGGCGACATAGAGCGCCGTGCCTCCGATGCCCTGCACCTTGCCGTAGGCCGCCTTGACCGTGCCGGCGTCGATCGCGATGCGACCCTGAGCCACCGGGATGAAGTTCGGGGCGGCGTCCTGCCCGGCCGAGGCCGCCGCTGCAGCCTCGTCCTTGCGGGCCACCTTGGCCGGGTCCAGCGGCTCCTGGGACATAGCCTTGGCCAGCTCGTCCATCAGCGTGCGGTCGTCCGGGCGACCCCGCTCGGGCGGGCTGAAGACGACCTGACCGTCGCGCACGGCATACCGCTGCACGGCCAGGCTGGCCTCCTTGTCGGCGGTGAAGAGGGTGTAGGCGATGCCCTCCCCCTCCTCCTGGGCGGCAAGCTCGTCGCGGACCTCGCGGGCGGGCAGGTTGACCTGCGCGGCGATCACCAGCATCTGCGGCGCCAGGCCGATCGCGAACGTCTGGGCGCATGAGACCACGGCCTGCAACCGGGGTGCGGTCACCGTGGCGATGACGCGGTCGTCGCGCAGCGCGATCAGCGACGGAGACATGGTGGTCTCGCCGCCGGGCTGGTGCAGCGAGCGCTGCTTGAGTGTCTGGATGGGGGGAACGATCTGCTGCATGGCCTGGGCGAGATTCACCGGCCAAGGATGTCACACCGCGTCGGGGTGGGGCTCAGCGCTCTCAGCAGGCTGGTAGGGCACGCTCATCAACCCGTCGGGGTCGAGGACGGCGACCAGCGCGTCCGTGATCTGTCCGAGCTGGTCGACCTGCTCGGGGCTCAGCGCGTCGAAGACGAGGCGTCGCACGTGCTCGACGTGCAGCGGGGCGGTCTCCTTGACCTTCTCCCAGCCGGTCTCGGTGAGCCGGGCGTTGGTGGCGCGCCTGTCGTCGCTGGCCCGCGTGCGCTCGACCAGCCCGCGCGCCTCGAGGCGTCGGACGACATGGGAGAGGCGGGGCAGGGTGGCGTTGGTGTGGTTCGCGAGGGAGCTCATCCGCAGGGTGCGGGCGGAGGCCTCGGACAGCATGGCCAGGACGTAGTAGTCGAAGTAGGTCAGGTCGGCCACGCGACGCAGGTGGGAGTCGAGCTGCGCAGGCAGCAGCTCAAGCACTGCGACCATGCGGACCCAGATCGGCAGCTCGTCGCTGTCCAACCATCGGGTAGGCGTAGGTCGTGTGGGCATAGTCACATGGTAGCAGAATAGTTGTGGGAACAACTAGTCGGACGATGTAGTTACTTAAAGTATCAACCATTACGAGAGGACAATTTTCATGGCACACGTCTCCATCATCGGCACCGGCAACATGGCTCAGGCCATCTCCAGCATCGTCACCAGGGGTGGCAACACCGTCGAGCTGTTCGGACAGAGCGATCACGCGCAGGCGATCACCGGCGACATCGTCATCCTTGCCGTGAACTACCCGGCCGTGGACGACGTCCTCACCCAGCGCGCCGGCCAGTTCGACGGCAAGGTGGTCGTGGACATCACGAACCCGCTGAACATCGAGACGTTCGACTCCCTGGTCGTGCCCGCCGATGGCTCAGCGGCCCAGGTCATCGCCGGCAAGCTGCCCAACTCGCGCGTGCTCAAGGCCTTCAACACCACGTTCGCCGCCACCCTCGCCTCGGGCGAGGTCGGACCGCTGGCCACCACGGTGCTGATCGCCGGGGATGACAGCGACGCCAAGGCCGCGCTGGCTGGGATCATTAGCGCTGGTGGCCTCAAGGCCATCGACGCCGGGGCGCTCAAGCGGGCCCGCGAGATGGAGGCCGTCGGCTTCCTGCAGCTCACGCTGGCCGCGAGCGAGCGCATCTCCTGGACCGGTGGCTTCGGCGTCGTAGCCTGACCGAGTCCTGAGCAACGCACGAGGGTGCCGTGGTCCGAAGGGACCGTGGCACCCTCGGCTGCTGTCTGGGCGCGACCCGCGATCGGGGGAGGTGCGTGCTGGGGCACCGGTGCGGTTGGATGGAGGCGTGAGTGAATCCTTTGACGCCGTCGACATCATCCGGACCAAGCGCGACCGGCAGGAGCTGTCGAGCGAGCAGATCGCCTGGACGCTCGACGCCTACACCCGTGGTGTGATCGCGGAGGAGCAGATGTCTGCTCTCGCCATGGCGATCCTGCTCAATGGGATGGGCCGGCGCGAGATCAGCGACTGGACCAACGCGATGATCGAGTCGGGCGAGCGGATGGACTTCAGCTCCCTGAGCCGCCCGACCGCCGACAAGCACTCCACCGGCGGCGTCGGCGACAAGATCACCCTGCCGCTCGCGCCCCTGGTGGCCGCCTGCGGCGTCGCGGTGCCCCAGCTCTCCGGTCGCGGCCTCGGCCACACGGGCGGCACCCTCGACAAGCTCGAGGCGATCCCGGGGTGGCGCGCCGACCTGTCCAACGAGGAGATCCTGCGCCAGCTCGAGGACGTCGGTGCCGTCATCTGTGCTGCCGGGACCGGACTGGCGCCGGCCGACAAGCGTCTCTATGCCCTGCGTGACGTCACCGGCACCGTCGAGGCCATCCCGCTGATCGCCTCCTCCATCATGAGCAAGAAGATCGCCGAGGGCACCGGAGCGCTCGTGCTTGACGTCAAGGCCGGCTCCGGCGCGTTCATGAAGGACGTGGAGCAGGCAGGCGAGCTGGCCCGCACGATGGTGGCGCTCGGGACCGATGCGGGCGTGCGCACGGTGGCGCTGCTGACCGACATGTCGACGCCGCTCGGGCTGACGGCCGGCAACGGGCTCGAGGTCCGCGAGAGCGTCGAGGTGCTGGCCGGTGGCGGTCCGGCGGACGTCGTCGAGCTGACCGTGGCCCTGGCCCGCGAGATGCTCTCGGCTGCTGGGCACGACGACGTCGACCCGGCCGAGGCGCTCGCCGACGGGCGCGCGATGGACGTCTGGCGGGCCATGATCTCGGCCCAGGACGGTGACCCGGACGCCGCGCTGCCGGTCGCCAAGGAGGCCGAGCAGGTCACGGCCGAGGTCGACGGGGTGCTGACCCGACTGGATGCGATGCAGGTCGGAGTGGCCGCGTGGCGTCTCGGCGCCGGACGCGCCCGCCGCGAGGACCCTGTGCAGGCGGCCGCAGGCATCGAGCTGCACGCCAAGCCGGGTGACACCGTGCGCGCCGGGCAGCCGCTGATGACGCTGCACACCGACACCCCGGAGCGGTTCGCTCGGGCGACTGAGGCATTGGCCGGCGGCTGGGAGATCACCGACGGGTCGGCATACGCACCCACGCCGTTGATCATCGACCGCATCAGCTGATCGACGGGTACTAAGGGAGGGGCACCCCATGACGTATGACGTGGCGCGCGGGCGTGGGGTATCGCGCCGGGCGTTCGGCCTGGGGATCCTGGGGGTCACCGTCGTCGGGTGCCAGGCTGAGGCTGATGACCCGCAGGTGACGCCGACGGGCGCGTCCGAGGGTGCTGCGATCTCGGGTCCGACGACGTCTGCACCGCCCGTCGACAGGAGCGAGATCGCCTGGGGTCGTCTGGTGGAGGACCGGGCGCAGGCGACGGACGTGCTCCTCGAGGCGCTAGAGGGTGGGCACACCCTGTGGCAGTCGGTTCGGGTCGCCGCCCTCGACCTGGTGCCGGACGGCGACCTGCCGGTCCTGGTCGACGCCGTCGCAGCCCGCCTCCCCGCGGACGGTGCCCTGGAGCTGGGGTGGCTGCTCGCCCTCCAGTCACCCGACTTCATGCGCCGGCACGAGAGTGCGATGCGGGCGGCCGATCGCTGGTTCCGGCTGCCAGAAGATTCCCGGGACGGGGCGCGCTCTCTGGTCTTCCTGCCGGCGCACCACCTGGTCTTCGCGCACGAGCACGTCCACCCACCGATGTCATTGTTCGACTCCCCTCTGGAGCCCCCGACCCCCACCTGGCAGCCGGGCGGTCCCCCTGTGGGAACGGGCCTGGTCGGCGGTCTGGTGCCCGGCGACTGCGCGACGTGTGGTCGCCAGCTGCACCTGCTCCTCGACCTCGGGACGTTCAGCGCATCAGCTGCGCAGCCGCTGCCCCGGCAGCTCGTCACCTGCGGGGCGTTCTCGTGTCTGTGGTCCGACCAGTTCTTCCAGCACGGCGACGGCGCCACACCCGAGTCCGTGCACCCCCGCGAGTTCGTCCCCGGGGAACCAGACCCGGAGCCACTGCCCGCGCTGCCCGTTGCGGTGCACCCGACGGCGTCGCGGTGGCACTTCCAGGACTGGGGACAGGCCAACGGGATGCAGAACCTCAACCGGCTCGGCGGTGAGGGCAGCTGGATCCAGGACGCCATCCACCCGGACTGCCCCGGCTGCGGTGAGGTGATGCCGTTGCTGGCGCAGTTCGACAGCGAGACACGGTTCGTGGGTGGGTCTGATTGGGCGAGCTGGACCGAGGGCATCATCTATTGCTACTGGTGCCTGGAGTGCCGGATCAGCGCCACCTCCAAGCAGCAGACCTGAGCGTCAGAGCGCCTTGACCATGATCAGGGTCGGGCCGTCCCAGTCGAGAGCACTGACCTCCTCGAGCGGGAGGAAGCCGCGCGCCTGATAGAAGGCGCGCGTGGCGGCATACCCCTCGTCCTCGAAGGAGGACCCGACGGTCTTGACCTCGAGCAGCCGGGCGCCGTCCCGGCGCACGTCTGCCTCCAGCGCCTCGACGAGCGCGGAGCCGACCCCGCTGCCGTGGTGCCCGGGTGCGACGGCGATGAGGTGGATCTCGGCGGTCTCTGGGAAGTGCCGGTCCACGAGGGCCACCCCCACGGTCGCGTCGCCCACCCGCGCGAGGTAGGAGTCCTTCTCGGCGGCGGCCTGGACGTAGTGCTCATTAGCCTCGGGGATCCCGAACCAGTCCGGCAGGGCGGCGAGGATCCGGCGGGTCGCCTCGGGGTCGTGATCCCGGACAATCGTGATGGTCATGCTGTTCCTTCCAGAGCGAGGCGTTCGCCGGCCCAGCTGTCGCGCAGCCATCGGTCGTGGCTGGCGACGATGACGGCACCGGGATAGTCGGGCAGGGATCGCTCCAGCTCGGTCACCAGGAGCAGGGACAGGTGGTTGGTGGGCTCGTCGAGGACCAGGACGTCCGGCGGGTCGGCCAGCAGGATCGCCAGGTCAAGCCGGCGGCGCTGACCCACGCTGAGGGCGCCGACGGGGCGGTTGGCGTCCCGGCCGGCGATCAGCCCGAAGGTGGCCAGGGGTGTGCGCTCGGCACGCTCCTGGCCCACCGCTGCGGCATAGGCCGAGCGCACCGACTCCGTCGGGTCCCGGTGGAGTGGCTCCTGACTGAGCAACGCGATCCGCAGCCGACGCGGGGCCGTGAGCGATCCGTGGTCGGGTGCCACGTCGCCGGCGAGGACGGAGAGCAGGGTCGACTTGCCCGAGCCGTTCGGTCCGGTGACGAGCAGGCGGCTGCGGGCGTGCAGGCTCAGCGTCGTGGGGGCGAGCCGCCCTGCCACCGCCAGGCCGGTCGCGGTCAGGAGGGGGCCGGAGCTGCTGGCGGTGGAGTCGCCGAGCGTGGGCGTGCGCCCCTCGCCCGCGGTGTCCCCGCCGAGCCCCACGAAGCGCAGGCGGGCCGGTGGCTTGCGCACCTGCTCCCGCTCGAGGCGCTCCAGCGCGGTCGTGGCGTCGTTGACCCGGCGGGCCACCACCTTGGCGTTGCGGTCGGCATAGAACTTCTTCGCGGCCCTGCCCTCGGTCCGGGGTGGTCGGTCCGGACGACCGACAATGTGGTCGTCCCGGGCTCGGACCCGCAGCCGCGTGAGCTCAGCCTGCTCGTCCCGGAACCTGTGCACCCACCGTTCGCGCTCCTCCTGTCGCTGGCGCAGGTATGCCGTGTAGCTGCCCGTGAACTTGGTGATGCCGAACCCGGACCCGGGGGAGTCCGTGTCGTGCCGCACCGTGGCGAAGGGCCGCGGTGTCGGGTCCAGGTCCAGCAGGGTCGTGCCGACCTCGTCCAGGAAGGCACGGTCGTGGCTGGCCAGCAACACCGGTCCGGACCATCCCCGCAGCAGGTCGACGAGGACCGCGGTGGCCGCGTCGTCGAGATGGTTGGTCGGCTCGTCGAGCAGCAGCGTGTCAGGCGAGCGCAGCAGGAACCAGGCCAGGGACAGGCGCGAGACCTGCCCGCCAGACAGCTCCCTCACCCGGCGGTCGCGGAGCAGGTGGGCCAGCCCGAGACCGTCGCACACCCGGCCGACCCGGTGGTCCAGCTCCCAGGCGTGGTGCCGGTCGGCGGCGTCGATGGCTGCGTGGAGCCGGGTGTCGGCGCCGGGACGGCCGTCGGCCAGCCCCTGGCCGGCGTCCTCCACCTGCTGGACCAGCGCCCGGACCGGACCCGTCGCGTCGGCCAGCACCTCCTCGATCGTGAGGTCGAGCGCAAAGGGGGGCTCCTGGTGGAAGAGCCCGACGGACCCGGGCGCGCTGACCGAGCCGACGTCGGGTTCGTCGACTCCGGCGGCAATTCGCAGCAGGGTCGACTTGCCCGAGCCGTTCTCCCCGATCAGGGCGGCGATCTCTCCCGAGGAGACCGTGAACGACACGTCGGTCAGCACCCGGCGGTCCGGGAACGAGCGTGAGACCCCGTCGACGCGCAGATGGTCGGCGGCGGACAGCGCGGCGGAATGCAGAGGCGGGGTCATGGGGACTCCTCAAGACGGCGGGGCGCAGCCAGGTCGGCGCGCAGGGCAGCGTCAGGAGATCCACATGGCAGACAGGTTATGTGCTGGCGTCGCTCCAGGCAACGGCTTTTGTGTCTGTCCTAGATGCCCTTGGGGTGCCAGACGGTCTTGGTCTCCAGGAAGGCCTCGATCCGCTCGAGGCCGGGCTCGGTGGTGAAGTCCGGCTCCACCGCCGTGACGCCGGAGCCAGCCGGTCGCAGCACCCGCTTGAGGTTCTCTGCGGACGCCGCCTCCAGGTCACCCCACACCACGTCAGGCGCATCGGCGGCACCCGTCAGGTCGATCGCGTTGACGTCGCGGTGTGAGGCCAGCCACGGGGCGACCTCGGAGGTGATGCCGGTGATCAGGTTGACCACGCCACCGGGCACGTCGGAGGTGGCCAGCGCCTCAGCCAGCGTGATCGCCGGGACCGGCCGGTCCTGGGAGGCGAGGACCACGGCCGTGTTGCCCGACACGATGATCGGCGCCACGACCGAGACGAGCCCGAGCAGCGAGGACCCCTGCGGTGCCAGCGCCGCCACGACCCCGGTCGGCTCGGGTGCCGAGATGTTGAAGAACGGCCCGGCAACCGGGTTGGCACCGCCCAGGACCTGGGCGAACTTGTCGGACCACCCGGCATACCAGACCCATCGGTCGATGGCCGCCGAGACGTTGGCCTCGGCGCGGGCAGCCGTGAGCCCCTCGGCGGACTGCACCTCGGCGACGAACTGCGCGCGGCGCGACTCCATCACCTCGGCCACGCGATAGAGCACCTGGCCGCGGTTGTAGGCGGTGGCACCAGCCCAGCCGGACACTGCCTTGCGGGCGGCGACCACCGCGTCGCGCGCATCCTTGCGAGAGCCCTGCGCGGCGTTGGCCAGGAACTTCGGCGACCGACCTGAGGAGAAGACCTCATAGGAGCGGCCCGACTCGCTGCGCGGGAACTTGCCGCCGATATAGAGCTTGTAGGTCTTGCGGACGTCGACCCGCGAGGGGCCAGCCTGCTTGCGCGTCGTGGTGCTCACCTGGTTGCTCCCGTCGTGACATAGGCGGACAGCCCGTGGCGGCCGCCCTCGCGGCCGTAGCCCGACTCCTTGTAACCACCGAACGGACTGGCTGGGTCGAACTTGTTGAACGTGTTGGCCCAGACCACGCCGGCCTTGAGCTGGTCGGCCATCCACAGGATCCGGGAACCCTTCTCGGTCCAGATGCCCGCCGACAGACCGTATGGCGTGTTGTTGGCCTTGGCGACCGCCTCGCCGGGGGTGCGGAAGGTCAGCACCGACAGGACCGGGCCGAAGATCTCCTCCTGGGCGATGCGGTGCGTCTGGCTCACGCCGGTGAAGATCGTGGGGCGGAACCAGAAGCCGTTGGCGGGCAGCTCGCACTCCGGAGCCCAGCGCACCGCGCCCTCGTCCTCCCCGACCTGCGCGAGCTCGGTGATCCGGTCCAGCTGCGCGCGCGAGTTGATGGCGCCGATGTCGGTGTTCTTGTCCAGCGGGTCACCGACGCGCAGGGTGGCCAGGCGGGCCTTGAGCTTGGCCTCGACCTCCTCGGCGATCGACTCCTGGACGAGCAGGCGTGACCCCGCGCAGCAGACGTGCCCCTGGTTGAAGAAGATGCCGGTGACGATGCCCTCGACGGCCTGGTCGACGGGGGAGTCGTCGAAGACGATGTTGGCGGCCTTGCCACCCAGCTCCAGGGTGGCCTTCTTGCGCGTGCCGGCGATGGTGCGGGCGATCGCCTTGCCGACGGCGGTCGAGCCGGTGAAGGCGACCTTGTCGACACCCTCGTGGCCCACCAGTGCCTGCCCGGTGGGGCCGGCTCCGGTGATGATGTTGACCACGCCCGGCGGCAGGTCGGCCTGCTGGCACACCTCGGCAAACAGCAGCGCGGTCAGCGGCGTGGTCTCCGCCGGCTTGAGCACGACCGTGTTGCCGGTGGCCAGCGCCGGAGCGATCTTCCAGGACAGCATGAGCAGCGGGAAGTTCCACGGGATGACCTGGCCGACCACGCCGTGCGGGCGCGGGTTGTCACCGAGCGAGGCGTAGGCCAGCTTGTCGGCCCAGCCCGCGTGATAGAAGAAGTGCGCGGCCGCGATCGGGACGTCGACGTCGCGGGACTCCTTGATCGGCTTGCCGTTGTCCAGGCTCTCCAGCACGGCGAACTCGCGGGCCCGCTCCTGCATGATGCGGGCGATCCGGAAGAGATACTTCCCCCGGTCGGCACCGGAGAGTCGGGACCAGGAGCGGAAGGCCGTGCGCGCGGCGGCGACGGCGCGGTCGACGTCCTCCTGCGACGCCTCGGAGACCTCGGCCAGCACCTCCTCGGTCGCCGGGCTGATCGTCTTGAAGGGGGTGCCACCGCGGGAGTCGACGAACTCGCCGTCGATGAACAGCCCGTAGGAGCTCTTGAGGTCGACGACGGAACGGGACTCCGGCGCCGGTGCGTAGTCGAAGGTCGGCATCTGTCTCTCATCCTCGGGGTGTTCGCTTGTAGGGGGTTCCAGGGGGCGGAGCCCCTTGGCGTGGGGTTGCACGGGGGGCGGCCCCCGGGTGTCTTAGTAGAGGCTGGGGGAGTCGTCGGCGATGTAGTCGGAGCCGGAGTAGGCGCCGGTGGCCAACTTCTGCCGCTGCAGGATGAGGTCGTTGAGCAGGCTCGAGGCGCCGAAGCGGAACCAGTGGTTGTCGAGCCAGTCCTCGCCAGCCACCTCGTGGACGGTGACCAGGAACTTGATCGCGTCCTTGCTGGTGCGGATGCCACCGGCCGGCTTGACGCCGACCATCTGACCGGTCTGCTCGCGCCAGTCGCGCACGGCCTGCAGCATGATCAGTGTCACCGGCAGGGTCGCGGCGGGGGCCACCTTGCCGGTGGAAGTCTTGATGAAGTCACCGCCGGCCAGCATCGACAGGTATGACGCGCGCCGCACGTTGTCGTAGGTCACCAGCTCGCCGGTCTCCATGATCACCTTCAGCCGGGCGTCCCCGCAGGCCTCCTTGACGGCGACGATCTGGTCGAACACGCTCAGGTAGTCACCGAACAGGAAGGCTCCGCGGTCGATCACCATGTCGATCTCGTCCGCCCCGGCATTCACGGCGTCGGCGACGTCGGCCAGCTTGACCCGCATGCTCGCCCGTCCGCTCGGGAAGGCCGTGGCGACGGCGGCGATCTTGACGCCGCTGTCGCCGAGGACGTCCCTGGCATGACCGACCATGTCGCCATAGACACAGACCGCCGCGGGGCGCGGTGTGCTCAGGTCGCTCGGGTCCGGGACCAGTGCCCTGGTGGCCAGCCCGCGGACCCGGCCGGGGGTGTCGGCTCCCTCGAGCGTGGTCAGGTCGATCATCGAGATCGCGGTGTCGATGGCCCACGCCTTCGACGTCGTCTTGATCGAGCGCGTGCCCAGGGAGGCGGCTCGTGCCTCCGCGCCAACCTGGTCCACGCCTGGCAACCCGTGCAACCACGAGGTCAGCGCCGTGTTGGTCAGCCGCGAGACCCCCAGGATCTCGCGAGCGCGGGCGGGCGCGTCGGCGGCGGTTGCCGCAGGGACGTCGGTGTCTGTGCTCACCCGTCGAGTCTAGCCGGGTGAGCGTCAACCTGGTCTGCCCGTCGGCGGTGCTCGCGCGGTCGGCGCGCGACCTGGGTCAGTCGCACGACCTAGGATCGAGCTATGGCACTGCACCTGGAACCAGTCCGCATCCCCGTCCCCGGCGACAAGGTCATCGAGGAGCTGGCCGGCCGCGTCGCAACGGGCCACAACAACTACTCGGTGGCGCACATGACCGCGCCGGCCGGCTGGGACGAGCCTGCGCAGACCCCGGAGTTCGACGAGGTGACCTATGTGATCTCGGGCGAGATCCTGGTGCACACGGCCGACGGCACCGAGCGGGTCCGGCCCGGTGCAGGGATCCTCACCCGGGCCGGTGAGAAGGTCCGCTACGAGGCGGGGCCCGAGGGTGCGGACTACGTCGCCGTCTGTGTGCCGGCCTTCTCCGAGGAGGGGGCACGCCGTGCTTGAGCCGACCGAGGCGACGTCCGATCACAGCACGCGGCTCGACGCCGAGACGATCCGCCTGGCCCCCAAGGCGTTGTTGCACGACCACCTCGACGGTGGCCTGCGACCGGCGACGATCCTGGAGCTGTCCCAGCAGGTCGGGCACGAGCTGCCCGCCGACACCGTGGACGGGCTGGCCACCTGGTTCGCCGAGAGCGCCGACTCGGGGTCGCTGGTGCGCTATCTGGAGACCTTCGACCACACCATCGCGGTGATGCAGACCGTCGAGGGGCTGCAGCGGGTGGCCCGGGAGTGCGTGGAGGACCTGTCCGCGGACGGGGTGGTGTATGCCGAGGTCCGCTATGCCCCCGAGCAGCACCTTGAGCAGGGGCTCAGCCTGGACGAGGTGGTCGAGGCGGTCGAGGAGGGTCTGCGCGAGGGCGAGGTGCTGGCTCGTGAGGCGGGCCGACCGATCGTCGTGGACACCCTGGTCACCGCGATGCGGCACGCTGCCAAGTCGCGCGAGATCGCCGAGCTGGCCGTGCGCCACCGGGAGCGCGGCGTGACCGGCTTCGACATCGCAGGGGCCGAGGCCGGCTTCCCGCCCACCCGCCACCTCGACGCGTTCGAATACCTCCGCCGCGAGAACTTCCACTTCACGATCCATGCCGGGGAGGCGTTCGGCCTGAAGTCGATCTGGGAGGCGATCCAGTGGTGCGGCGCGGAGCGCCTCGGCCACGGCGTCCGACTCGTTGACGACCTCACGCTGGACGGCGTGCCGGTGACCGACGTCGGGATCCCCTATGCGGACTGGACCCCTGAGCAGCTGGCGGCCGTCCAGCTCGGGCCGCTGGCGGCATACGTCCGCGATCGCCGGATCCCCCTGGAAATGTGCCCCTCGTCCAACCTGCAGACCGGCGCCGCACCCACCATCGCCTCGCACCCGATCACGCTGCTCGACCGGCTGCGGTTCCGGGTGACGCTCAACACCGACAACCGGCTGATGAGCGGCACCTCGATGTCTCGGGAGATGCAGCTGCTCGTCGCCGAGGCGGGCTGGGACCTGCACCACCTGCGGCGCGTCACTGTCAACGCCATGAAGTCCGCCTTTCTGCCGTTCGACCAGCGCCTGGAGATCATCGAGAACCAGATCAAGCCGTTCTACGACGACTGAGCGGCCACGTCCGGCGTGCTCCGAAGCGACGGGTGTGCCGTGTCTGCCACACTCTGCGCATGAGCCGATCTGCGAGGCGTGTGGCGCTGGGCACAGGGATCCTGGCCGCCGTGCTGTCAGGGTGCATCGCGCCCGATGTCGAGGTCAGCGGTGCGCTCGGGGTCACGGTGGACGAGGAGGCGCGGCCGGTGCTGGTAGTCGAGGCGTGCGACGGCGGCGCAACGGTCGTGTCCCTGTCCTTTGACCGGGAGGGACTGACCGACGATGAGGTCAACGAGGACATCGGGCAGTGGACTGCAGCCGAACCGGTGCCGGGAGCCAGCGAGCTGGCGCTCCACGCACCGGCTGCGCCGTGGCAGGGCGAGGCCGTCGAGCTGCCCGTGGATCGTGGCTACATCGCCGGCGGGCAGGGCGCAGCGGAGGGGGAGGTGCTGACGCAGGTGTCGTTCCGGGGACCGGACCTGGCCGGGCTCGACCCGGCCCTGGTCTATCGCAACGACCCCGACAGCCTGACCAACCTTGATGCCGATCCTGGGGACAGCGCCCTGGTGGCCAGCACGCCGGAGGAGTTCTCCGCCCAGGTCTGCAGCCGCGGCTGACGCGGGTCTCGAGCATGAGCGGGCAGCCAGGCCCCGAGGGGGCGCGTTATCGACGGTCCAGGAGGTCCGGCCCGAGGACGCGCGCGCGCAACCGGTCGTCGCGCTCGAGGCGCAGCATGTCGCGGCGACGGCGCTCGGCCATTACGGCTGACATGACCCACTCCGGGTGCGCGCCCGACGGTGGCGGAGGTGAGACGTAGCGCATCAGGTCGGAGAAGAGCGAGGCGCCGGTAGCGGCCCGGCTCGGTGGAGTCAGCTCGTGGCGGCGGGCCAGGAACTGCCGGACCGCCACGGCCAGACCGTCCGGGATGACACCGATGTCGGTGCCGACGGCCCAGGGGGCGAGGAACTCCGGCATCTCCGGCGGCTCCGGCAGCTTGAGCCGGACGCGCTCGCGGACCACATAGGTGCCGGCCAGGAAGTCACCCAGACGCTTGGCCTTCTCGTTGGTCGCGGCGATCAACAGGGCCAGCGCCCCGACGGTCAGCCAGACCTCGAACCACGCGGTCAGGCCGCGGATCAGCGCGTGCCGGAAGCCGATCGGTCCGGTGTCGTCGCGCACCGTGCGCAGACCAAAGATGAGCTTGCCCAGGGTGCGACCCTTGCTGAAGGTCTCGCTGGCAACGGGGACCGCCACCAACGACCCCACGAGCAGCAGGATCACCAGCGCCTGGATCAGGGCCATGTCCTGGCCGACCAGCTGCCACGGTGAGAGCAGGAACGCCGCCACGAGCACGAGCACGACGAGCGCCAGGTCGATCGCTCCGGACGCCATCCGCAGCGGCAGGCTGGCGGCAGGCAGGTCGATCTCGACGGCCTCGGACGTGACGAAACCGTCGGACTCGAAGATGCCCCGCGTGGTCATGGTGGCGACAGCCTATTCTGGCGTGGTGGATCTGGACGCACTGGTGGCTCGTCGGCGCGCGGGGTGGGAGCGCCTCGCGACGCTGTCCAGGCAACGACGGCTGGGTGGCGCCGAGTCGGACGAGCTGCTGGACGGCTACCAGCGGGTGGCGACCGACCTGTCGACGGTGCGCTCGACGGCTCCGGACCCCTCGCTGGTCACGCACCTGTCCGGGCTCCTGGCCGGAGCACGCCTGAGGTCCTCTGGGACCCGCACCTTCTCCTGGGACCTGGTCGGCCGGTTCTTCGTCGAGGACTTCCCTGCGGCGCTCTATCGGTTGCGGCACTGGTGGATCATCACCGCCCTGGCCAACGTGGTCGTGGGCTTCGCCCTCGGCACCTGGCTCTACTACAACCCGGTGATCGAGAACACCCTGCTGTCGTCGGTCGAGGTCCAGCAGCTGGTGCAGAGCGACTTCGAGTCCTACTACTCCGAGAACGCCGCCAGCAGCTTCGCCACCCAGGTCTGGGTCAACAACGCCTGGGTTGCGGCGCAGTGCATCGTCTTTGGCGTGCTCGGGTTGCCGGTGATCTATGTGCTCTGGCAGAACATCTCCAACGTCGCGATCATCGGGTCGCTGATGCACCAGCACGGTCGGGCCGACGTGTTCTGGGGTCTGCTTACGCCGCACGGTCTGCTGGAGCTGACGGCCGTCTTTGTCGCGGCCGGGGTCGGGCTGCGCCTGTTCTGGGCGTGGGTGGCACCTGGCCCGCGCACCCGGATCTCGTCGCTGGCGCACGAGGGCCGCACCGCGGCGGGTGTCGCGCTCGGCCTGATCGTGGTGCTGCTGGTCTCGGGCCTCATCGAGGCGTTCGTGACCCCGTCACCGCTGCCGACCTGGGCGCGGGTGGGGATCGGTGTGCTCGCCCTCGGCCTGTTCGTGCTCTATGTCTTCACTCTCGGCCGCTCTGCCGTGCGCCGCGGCATCACCGGTGACGTCGAGGCGTCGCTCGAGGCGCACGAGGCCCCGACCGTCGGGTGAGGGTACCCTCCTGGTCTGGCTGCCGCGGTCACGACCCTGCCCTCACCCGTTGGGTCGGTCTTCTCGACCCTTGACCCTTGACAGCGCAGATTGGTAGCGTCGCGACGTGGTCTCTTTTCGGAGCGACGCGTTGCGGCTCATCCCCAGGCTCGGGGCGGTTTTCAATCAACGAATGTTGATCGCGGCTCTGAGCTGTGGCGCCTTGGCTCTCCCTGCTGCCGCTCCGTCATCAGCCGCGGCTGTCGTTGCCTCGAGTGCCTGGTCCGTGTCCGCCCAAGACGTCCCAGACACCTTCGTTGCACTCGGGTTCTGGTACACGCCGCGTGAGAACCATTTCTACTCCGAAGAATTGTGCGAAGCCTACGGCGACGGATTCTTGGCGAGAACACCTGATGCGGTGTGGTATCAGTGTTACCGGAACACGGGTGAGGTCAAGTGGACGATCTCGATCTACATTCAGACGTAGTGACCGGATTGGCAGGTCGCGGTTCCGCTGCGCTCTCAACAGTCGCAGATGGGGATCTGGTCCAAGCCCGTGGGTGGTTCGTGTCGGACAACGGTGCCTACTTTCTGTGTCCGCCCCAGCCTGGAGACCTTATCCGACCAGGGCAGGACCGGCGCGTGGCGGGTCGAGAGGCAGTGCGACTAATTCTGCAAGAGGGTCACAAGGCCCCGCTCGACGGAGCGTGGGTCTGTGCTTCCGGAGTATGGGTGGAGCGGCAGATCACGGTAAGTGGGATAGCAAGCGAGCCAATTGACCTGGCGCTGATCGCGCCCCCGAAGGAGGGCAACGCTGCTTCTTCTCAGGTCGATCACCAGATAGCCAAGAGCGCCAGGCGCACCTTTGCTGATCGTTATCGACGATGGGACCTGCTAGCCCTTGGCCGTGGCCGCATGGATGGCGGGGGACCAGCCCTCTATGTTGCGGGCACCCGACTGCTCGAGGAGATCCAGGACTACCTCGACACTCTGCCGACAGGAGTGGTTGAATTCAGGAGTTGGCTAGAGCCCTTGGAAGCCTTGCAGGGCAGGGGAACGCGGCCCTCTGGAGGAAGCCACAGCTGACTGCTCGGCTCACGGGGTCACTCGTCGAAGTCGGCCCGCAGCAGTGTCGCCATTCGCGCAAACTCGGGGTCGTCGGTCATCTCAGCCAGGATCTCGAGCTGGGCGACGACTCCCCGGTGGTAGTTCGGCGGGTTCCACCGGGTGTGGGCACAGTAGTCCGTGGCGCAGTAGAGCGAGGACTGGCCCGGGACGCGGAAGGAGTCAAAGGACTCGCGGATCGTGCTCGCGCCGGCGTCGAACAGCTCGACCGCCGCGGAGTCGGCGAAGGCGACGGCGTAGTCATAGAGCCCGAAGACCGCATAGAGGTGGCCGTTGACCACGTGCGTGGGCGGGATGTCGTCGTCGACATACTCCTCGAACCAGAGACATCCGTTGGCGGCCGCGAGCCGGAAGTGCGGTTCGCCGAGCGCGTGGTCACCCGCGAAGGAGGCGAAGGTCGCCTGCGCCGCCTGTGCCCAGCGCGCCTGGCCGGTCTCCTCGTGCAGCCGCACCAGCAGCGACAGCACCTGCCCCTGGGCCATGCCCGAGAACCACGGCGGTGACATGGTCAGTGCGTCGTCGCGGTGCAGGCGGTGCTCGAAGCGGTAGCCGAACCACATCGCGCCCGACTCATCCGCGGACGCACCGGCGAGGAGAGCCTCCGCGTTGACGACCGCGCGGTCCAGGTGGGCCCTGTCGCCGGTCACCCGGTAGGACTCCAGCTGGTCCAGCGCATACATCGCCAATCCCACTGGGTGAAAGACCCCGTCGGGCTGCCCCTCCCACGGTTGGACCCGCACCCCGGAGTCGTCGATCGTATGCCGTGGGTCGTCGAGGGCGAGCACGGTCCGGGCCGTGCGGGCATAGGGGAGGGCGTCGACCGGGTGTGGGACGTAGCCGCTGGTCTCGTATGCGGCGCCGGGTGCGGGGCTGCAGGTGGTCTCCACGAAGTGCAGCGGGGGAGCCTGATAGCCGATCGCGGCTGTCGCCAGAGCCACCACGGCCACGGCCGATGCGACGCCCGCGCGCACCGACCGTGGGCGGCCGACTCTCACAGCAGACCCTGGGCCTTCAGCGCCAGGTAGTGGTCGGCCAGCCGCGGCGGGAGCTCTTCGGGGTCGGCGTCGATGACGTGCACCCCCATCCGCTCCAGCGCGTCCGCGGTGCGCTGCCGCAGGGAGCCGGTCCGCTCGGCCGCGGCCGCGTCATACACCGCCTTCAGGTCGGACAGGTTGCTCCGCATCCGGCCCAGCTCCGGGTCGGCGACCGAGGCCACGACCACGCGGTGGTGAGCGGTCAGGGCCGGCAGCACCGGGATCAGCCCCTCCTCGATCGCGGCCGGCTCCAGCGCGGTCAGCAGCACGACGAGGGCCCGGCGACGGGTCAGCCCGGTCACCTTCCCCGCGAGCATCGTCCAGTCCGCCTCCACCAGCACCGGCTCGATCGGAGCCATCGCGGTGACCAGCTGGTGCAGCAGCGCCCGGCGGTCGGTGTTGGGGGTGACCCGTCCGCGGACCCTCCTGTCACCGGCGATCAGGTCGATCCGGTCGCCGGCGCGCGAGGCCAGCGCGGCGAGCAGCAGCGAGGCATCCATCGCCGCGTCGAGCCTGGGCTGGTCGTCGATCCGGGCGGCGCTGGTGCGTGAGGTGTCCAGCACCAGGATGACCCGCCGGTCGCGCTCGGGCTGCCAGGTCCGCACCACGACGTGCTGGCGCCGCGCGGTCGCCCGCCAGTCGATCGAGCGGACATCGTCGCCCTCGACATAGTCGCGCAGCGAGTCGAACTCCGTGCCCTGCCCGCGGGTGCGCACCGCGGAGCGCCCGTCGAGCTGGCGCAGCTGGGCCAGCCGGCTCGGCAGGTGCCGTCGGGAGTGGAAGGGCGGCAGGGCGCGCACCGACCCTGGCACCCGACGCGACTCCTGGCGCGCCGCGACCCCCAACGGCCCCCAGACCCGCAGCGTCACCCGGTCAGCGGGGCGGTCACCGCGCCGGGTCGGCAGCAGGTCGGTCACATAGCGCCGTCGCTCACCGCCGGGGACGTCGAGGGTATGCCGTTCGCCGGAGGTGCCGGCCGACGGCACCCAGGCGTCGCGCAGACTGCCCCGCATCGCTCGCCCGGTCGGGTTGGTCACCGTCAGGGTCGTGCGGGAGGGCTCACCCAGGCGCACCTGCTCCTGACCCGAGCGGTCAACGGTCAGCTTCTTGGGGGAGGGGGCCAGCAGCAGGTCGACCGCGATGACCACCAGGCACAGCAACAGCCACCAGCGGACCGTCGACATCGACGGCCACTGCAGCACCGGCGCCAGGCCCACCAGGACCAGGGCGACGGCTCGCCAGCCCAGCGTCATACGACCTCCTGCCCGCAGTGGGTGCCCCAGATGGAGCGGCTTCGCGGATGCACGGTCAGCCTCAGCGGGGGACCGGGACGGAGTTCAGCGCGCTGTCCAGCACCGAGGACACGGACACGCCCTCGAGCTCGGCCTCGGGCCGCAGCGCGAGCCGGTGCCCGAGGGTGGAGTGCGCCAGTGCCTTGACGTCGTCGGGCGTGACGAACGAGCGCCCGTTGAGCCAGGCCCAGGCGCGGCTGGTGCTCATCAGCGCGGTCGCGCCGCGAGGGCTCACGCCCAGCTGCAGCGACGGCGACTGGCGGGTGGCCCGGGCGATGTCCACGATGTAGGCCACCACCTCCGGCGCCACCTGGACCTGACGCATCGCGGCGGAGCCGGCGCGCAGGTCGGGCGGCCCGGCCACCGCCCGCACCCCGGCGCCGGCCAGGTCCTGCGGGTTGAAGCCGGCGGCGTGGCGCTGGAGGACCTGCATCTCGTCCTGGCGCGGCGGGATGGGCAGCACGACCTTGAGCAGGAAGCGGTCGAGCTGGGCCTCGGGGAGGGGATAGGTGCCTTCATACTCGACGGGGTTCTGGGTCGCGGCCACCAGGAACGGGTCGGGCAGGGGGCGGGGCGTGCCGTCGACGGTGACCTGGCGCTCCTCCATCGCCTCCAGCAGCGAGGACTGGGTCTTCGGGGGCGTGCGGTTGATCTCGTCGGCCAACAGCAGGTTGGTAAAGACCGGGCCGGGGCGGAACTCGAAGTCGCTGGTGCTCGAGTCATAGACCAGCGAGCCGGTCACGTCACCGGGCATCAGGTCGGGCGTGAACTGCACGCGCTTGGTGTCCACGTCCAGGGCCGCCGCCACGGTGCGGACCATGAGCGTCTTGGCGACCCCGGGCACGCCCTCGAGCAGGATGTGCCCGCGCGCCAGCAGCGCCACGATCATCCCGGTGACCGCCTGGTCCTGGCCGACCAGGGCCTTGCCGACCTCGGTGCGGACCCGGTGCAGCGCCTCGCGGGCCTGCTCCGGGCTGCGGGACTCGTGCTCCTGCTCAGGGTGTGTCGTCATCCGATCATGCCTTCCTCGAGGGACCGCACCTCACGGGCGATCCGGACCAGTGTCTCGTCGTCGGGTGCGCTGGCATCGACCAGCATCCGGTGCAGCTCGTCGGTATGCCGTCCGGTCGCCTCGGCGAGCGCGCGCACGAGCTGCTCGGGCGGGGCGTGCTGGCTGAGCCCGACCCGGGAGGCCAGCCGCCGGCGGGCGGCGAGCTGCAGCGAGGCCAGGGAGCGGTCGCGGTCGGCGGCGCGGTGATACATCCGGCTGCGGCTCTGCGTCGTCTCCACCGAGCGGATCACCGCTGGGAGCGGCTCGGTCACCACCGGGCCGAGCCTGCGGCCGCGCCAGATCATCGTGGCGCCCAGGGCCAGGACCAGCACCATCACGGAGGGCAGGAACGCGTCGGGCAGCACGTCGATGAGCGACTGCGGGGGAGTGTCCCCGGCGTCGGCGATGGACGGGACATACCAGACCAGCTGCTCGTGAGCGCCCAGCAGCCGCAGTCCGGCGGCGGCGTTCGCGTCGTCGGTGATGTGCTGGTTGGTCAGTGAGCTCGCGATGCCCGCGACGACCGTGTCCGGGTGAGCGCTGCTGCTGCTCGCCGGCAGCTCGATGAGGAAGCCGGCCCGCGCACCCCCGGCGTTGAAACCGGGTGTCGGCGGGAAGCATGGCTGCGCCGAGCCGGCGTCGCCGGTCACCTCGACCAGCCGGTTGCCCGCGCTGATCTCGTCACCCTCGCGCCAGTGCAGCAGCGTCGCCTCGCAGGCTGGTGTGGCGGCGCCGGTCTGCGCGCGGGTGCCCCCTTCCACCGGGAGCCCGAGCGCCTCCTCGGTGTTGGACTCCGGGGTGAGGACGACGAGCCGACCGGCGCTCGCGGCATACTCCATGACCTGCGCGCCGGCGTCCGGGCCGAGCAGGGCGGTGCCCGCGACCAGGACCGTCGTGTCAGGGGTGAGCGGTGCGCGCAGCAGGGCCGGCAGGCCACGGGCCACGGTGACCTCCACGCCCTCCTGCTCGAGCACGCGGGCCAGGGCCTGCATGCCGTTGTCCTCGGGGTTGTCCGGGTCGAAGGGGAGCTGGTTGGCCGTGCGCATCCCGTTGAGGGCGGCTGCGCCGATGGCGATGACCAGCACGAGCAGCGCCCAGAGCGCCAGCTTGCGGGCCGTGGCGGCGGTCATCGCAGCGCCAACCGGGCTGGGCGGGCGGCGGCCAGGACGCGGTCGAGCTCGCGCACTCGCTCGGCCTCCTGCCGGGAGGCGCGCTGATCGCCATAACAGACACCGTCGAAGTCATTGGCCGCGCCCAGCAGCGCCTCGGCGTGGTCGGGGAAGGGCACCCGCAGCCCGAGTGCGATCTCGTGGGCCGTGGTGCCGGGCAGCTCGTCGAGCAGGGCACGCTCGTCGGTGGCCGCGGCGATGGCGCGATAGGAGTCGAGCAGCACGTCGTCCCAGCGGCCCTCCCGGGCGGCGGCGGCGGCGCGGGCGCGGTAGTCACGGGCGCTGAGCCCGACCTCGGCCAGGACCGGGCCGCTGCGGTCGGTGAGCTGCCGAGAACGGCGTGAGCCGCGCACCGCGAAGACGACGGCAACCGCCACCAGAGCGAGGATGACGCCCAGCAGCAGCATGGACAGGCCGTTGGAACCGGGCATGATCTGGATCAGGTCGCCGAGGCGCTCCAGCAGCCAGTTCAGACCCTTCTGGAGCAGGGACTCCGGCCGGTTGTAGTCCGGCTTGACGAGCTCGCGCTGCAGCAGCTCCCGGGCCTCGTCCCGGTCAGGATCCAGCACGTCATCCCCGTCGGGCCGCGGCGCGCTCCTGCGCGGCACGGAGCAGGGACACGTCCAGGCCCTCACGGCGCATCCGCTGGTCGAGATAGAGCAGGGCCGTCACCCCTGCCGTGAAGGGTGTGGTGACGGCGCCGACGATGAAGGAGAGCAGGTGGTCGGTGACGACCTGCGCCGTGAACTGACCGTCCAGGTTGCCGGTGACCAGGTCGATCAGGGCACCGGCGAGCAGGCCCAGCAGGCCGCCGATCAGCGCGGCGAACAGTGCGGTGACGAGACCGGCCAGCAGGGTGATGCCGAGCACCCGCCAGGCCTGCCCGCCCCGGGTCAGACCCCAGGAGCGCTTCAGGCCCTGGAGCGGGCCGGCCTTCTCCAGCACCACCGCGGCCGGCGCGAGCGAGAGGCGGGCAAAGAGCCACAGCATCAGCGGGATGAACCCCAGCATCAGCGGGATCAGCACGAGCAGACCGACCGGGCCCAGCGCGAGGGCAGCCAGGGCACCGACCAGGATCACGACCAGCGCCGTCCCGAAGACCGCGAGGAAGGACAGGATCGACACGCCGATCAGGGCCGGGATGCGCCTCTTGACGGCGTCCCAGGTCCCGGTGATCCCGACGCGGTCGCCCAGCGCAGCCTCGCTGACGACATAGATGACGAAGCCGCTCAGGACCACGGTGGCCAGGGCGTTGATCATGGTCGGCAGCAGGCTCGCGACGGCGATCGCGTCGATGGTGTTGAGCTCGGGGAAGATCCGCGGCACCGCCAGGGACAGTCCGATCGAGGGCAGCAGGAGCACGCCCAGGACCAGCACGGCCATGCCGATCGTGGCCTCCGGGTTGCGCCGCATGGTCTTCAGCGAGCCCTCGAACGTGTCGCCGAGGGTCAGCGGACGCAGCGGGATGACGCCGGGCTGGTGCATCCGCACCAGGTCCTCCGGCGGCAGGTTCTGCCACTGGGTCGGCGGCTGGCCATAGCCCTGTTGTCCGTAGGGCGGGGGTTGCTGGCCGTAGCCCTGCTGGCCGTAGGGCGGGGGTAGCTGGCCGTAGCCCTGCTGGCCGTAGGGCGGGGGTTGCTGGCCGTAGCCCTGCTGGCCGTAGGGCGGGGGTTGCTGGCCGTAGCCCTGCTGGCCGTAGGGCGGGGGTTGCTGGCCGTAACCTTGTTGTCCGTAGGGCGGGGGTTGCTGGCCGTAACCTTGTTGTCCGTAGGGCGGGGGTTGCTGGCCGTAGCCCTGTTGTCCGTAGGGAGGCTGCTGACCATAACCCTGCTGGCCGTAGGGAGGCTGCTGACCATCACCTGGCTGCCCATAGCCCTGCTGCTGCCCGGGGGCCTGGCCCTGGTCGCCGGGGCCTGCGGCATACGGCGGCTGTCCGTAGCCGCCCTGCGGATCGCCCCACGCGATGGCTTGAGTCGACCCGGCGGGCGGAATCGCCTGGGTGGAGTCGACGTCCGGGCTGCCCGCGTCGTCACTGGGCGCCGACCACTGCTCCTCGTCAGGATGCTGCCCCACGTCGATGCCCCTCCTGCTCAAAGTGTGTGACCAGATCGGGGATCCGGGCCTCTGCCTCACGGGCGGTCATCGGCTCGGCCCCGAGAGCCTGTTGAGCCCTGACGATACCTGGCTCGAGCCGGCGCAGCGCCAGGCCACGCCTGACCAGCGTGAGGGGTGGTTTGCGGCGCTCGGCCAGGTCGCGCACGAGGCGGCGGGCGAACGTCTTCCAGGGGCGGTTGCGGATGCACCAGGCCGCTGCCAGCAGGCCCCGGTCGGTCAGGTCCGAGATCGTGTGCGCCGCAAAGATCCCCTCCGCGACCACGATCGGGCAGCCGCCGCGCTCGAGGCGGTGCGTGCCGGTCGCCCGAGAGGCGGAGATGTCATAGACCGGCACCTCGACAGCCCCGTCCCTGCAGAGCGTCTCCAGCGCCTCCACGGCGTCGGCGAGGCGCCAGGACCGCACGTCGTCCCAGTCGGGGAGGCCGACCTGCGGACTCATCGGCAGGTCGGGGTCGTCCACCTCGCGATAGAAGTCGTCGAGCTGCACCACGGGCCAGCCGTGGGCCGCGTGCAGGCGGCGGGCCAGCCGTGACTTCCCGGCGCCGCTCGGTCCGGCGAGCACCAGCACCCGGGCAGGGCTGGGGTCGGTGGCGCTCATGGGCGGTCAGTCTACGTCCCGCTCAACCGGTCCGGACTCGCACCTCGTGGTCCCGTCGGTGACCGACCCTAGACTTGGCCCACCATGGCGACCGAGCAGACACAGACCTATCGCACGATGCCCGCCCGAGTCGTCGGGTGGGTGATCCTGATCGCGCTGGCGGCGCTCGCGGTGCTGATCGGACGCACCGAGGCCAGCCTCGGCAACAGCCCGCTGACCCCGGCCGGGCTGATGAGCGTGGTCGCCGCCATCGTGTGGGTGGCCCTGCTCCGGCCGTGCGTGCGCATCAGCGACGACCGGATCGAGATGCGCAACCTGGTGACCGACGTCGTCATCCCGTTCTCCCGGATCAAGGCGGTGCGACACGTGTGGGCTCTCGAGGTGATCGACAACCTGGACGCCAAGCACAGCTCCTGGGCGATCCCGGTCCGTCGCGATATGCGTCGGCGGTGGAATGTCGACAGCTATGCGGAGGCGACGACCCGAGGCAAGGCCGCCGAGGGCAACAACGCCGAGGTGCTCGTCGGGCGGGTGGAGCAGGCTGTGCAGCGCTGGCGCCTCGAGGGCGGTCGCTCCGAGCGGGGCCAGGGAGTGCGGCCCACGCCGGCCTGGGCGGCGATCGTGCCGCTGCTGGTGAGTGCCGGGCTGGCGGCCGCCTCGTTGATGTTTGCCTGAGCCGTCCTGGGCCCTGGGTCAGGGGCGGGTGAGCTCCTCCATCGTCGTGCGCACCGCCGCCAGTCGCCGGGTCGCCTCACCGCGTGCCCGGGCGAGGTCCTCCGCGCCGGAGCCCACCGCCACGATCGCCTCCAGATAGACCTTGAGCTTGGGCTCGGTCCCGCTCGGGCGCACGATCACGCGCGTGTCGTCGGCCAGCAGATAACGCAGCCCCTCGGTCGGTGGGAGACCTCCTACACCCGCTGCGAGATCGTCCACGGAGGTCACCGGCACCCCGCCGACCCGGCTGGGCGGCTGAGCCCGCAGGCGCTCCATCAGGGTCCCGATCAGCGACAGGTCCTCGACCCGCACCGCGAAGGCATCGGTCTGGTGCACCCCGTGCGCGCGGGCCAGGTCATCGAGCACGTCCCGCAGCGTGCGACCCTCCTGCTTGAGCGTCGCCACCAGCTCGGCCACCAGCAGGGCTGCGGTGACGCCATCCTTGTCCGGGACCGTGGCGGGGTCGACGCAGTATCCCAGCGCCTCCTCATAGCCGAACCGCAGTCCAGGCACCCGGCCGATCCACTTGAACCCGGTCAGCGTCTCCTCGCCCGGCAGGCCCGCCGCCTGTGCCATGGCTCCCAGCAGCCGGGAGGAGACGATCGAGCGGGCAAAGACGGTGCGTTCGCCGGCCGGGTCGACGCCGCGGTTGATCAGGTGCTGCCCGAGGAGCGCGCCAACCTCGTCGCCGCGCAACATCCCCCACCCGGCCGGGCCGTCGACCGCGACGGCGCACCGATCGGCGTCCGGGTCGTTGGCGATGACCACATCGGGGTGGACCTTCGCGGCCTGCGCCAGCGCCGCGTCGATGGCGCCCGGCTCCTCCGGGTTCGGGAAGGCGACGGTCGGGAACTCCGGGTCCGGGGCGGACTGGGTCAGCACCGGGTGCGGGGCGGGGAAGCCGGCTGCATCGAACGCGCGCAGGATGGTGTCCGAGCCCACGCCGTGCAGCGCGGTGTGCACGACCGTCACGTCCCGTGGGCTGTCTGGGTCGACGACGCGGGCGGCCGAGGCGACATAGGCGTCGAGCAGCTGGTCGTCGAGGGTCTCCCACCCCGAGGCCACCAGGGGCACGCCGGCTGCCGTCGGCACGGCGCTGATGTGGTCGGCGATCTCCCTGTCGGCGGGCGGCACGATCTGGGAACCGTCCCCGAGATAGACCTTGTAACCGTTGTCCTCCGGCGGGTTGTGGCTGGCGGTGACCATCACGCCGGCGTCGGCGCCGAGGTGCCCGACGGCGAAGGCCAGGACCGGCGTCGGCAGCGGCCGGGGCAGCACCACTGCCCGGCCACCAGCGGCCGTCACCACGGCGGCGGTGTCGCGCGCGAAGACGTCGGAGTTGTGGCGGGCGTCAAACCCGATGACGACCGTCGGCTCGGGGTCGACCGCCTCCTTGAGGTATGCCGTCAGGCCGGCGGCGGTGCGGATCACCACGACGCGGTTCATCCGGTTGGGGCCGGCACCAAGAGCGCCACGCAGGCCGGCGGTGCCGAACTCCAGGAAGCCGGAGAAGCGGTCGGCCAGCTCGGCCTCGTCCCCCGCCTCGATCAGGGCCTCGAGCTCCTCGCGGGTCTCCAGGTCGGGGTCGTCGGCGACCCACGCCCTGGCGAGGTCGAGGAGGTCGGTGGCGGTCGGCATACTCACAGTCGCCCCACGATCTGGGCGAGGAGGTCGCCGCAGCGCGCCGCCGCGCCACGACCTGCCTCGATGACCTCCTCGTGCGACAGCGGCGTGTCGCTGATGCCCGCGGCAGCGTTGGTCACCAGGGAGATCCCGAGCACGTCGAGACCGGCCTCGCGGGCGGCGATCGCCTCGAGGGTGGTGGACATGCCGACCAGGTCACCGCCGATGATCTTGGCCATCTGCACCTCGGCGGGCGTCTCATAGTGCGGACCCCGGAACTGGACATAGACGCCCTCGTCGAGGGTCGGGTCGACCTCGCGGGCCAGCTCCCGCAGCCGGGGGGTGTAGAGGTCGGTCAGGTCGACGAAGTTGGCGCCCTCGATCGGCGACTCGCCGGTGAGGTTGATGTGGTCGCGGATCAGCACGGGGGTGCCGGGGGCCCACGCCGGGTTGAGCCCGCCGCAGCCGTTGGTGAGCACGATGGTCTGGCAACCGGCGGCCGCCGCCGTGCGGATGGTGTGGACGACGGCGCGCACGCCGCGACCCTCGTAGTAGTGGGTGCGCGTGCCGAAGACCAGGGCGCGCTTGCCGCTGCCGGCCACCTCGACCGAGCGCATCGTGCCGGTGTGCCCGGCGACCGCGGCGCCGGTGAAGCCCGGGACCACCGTGTTCTCCACGGTCGCGACGGTCTCGCCGATCAGGTCGGCGGCCGTCCCCCAGCCAGACCCGAGCACGAGAGCGATGTCATGGGTGGGTGTGCCGGTGCGCTCGGCGACGACGGTCGCGGCGGCACGGGCTACCTCTGCAGGGGATTCGGTGATCACGGGAGAACCCTACCGATGGTTGGATGGGTCCGTGAGTGGACAGCAGAGCGCAGTGGTGGTCATCGGTGGCGGACCGGGTGGATACGAGGCGGCGCTGCCGGCGGCGCAGCTGGGGGCACGGGTCACCGTGGTCGAGCGGGAGGGACTGGGCGGGGCGGCCGTGCTGACGGACTGCGTCCCCAGCAAGGCGCTGATCGCGACGGCCGACTTCATGGACCGGTTCAGCGCCGCAGCCCGCATCGGCGTCGGCTTCGACGGCCATGACGGCGACCAGGGGGTGCAGGCCCACCTGGCCCAGGTCAATGACCGGATCATGCGGTTGGCCCAGGCCCAGAGCGCCGACATCCGGGACCGGCTGCTCGCCGCGGGGGTCGAGGTCATCAAGGGTGCAGGGCGCATCGCCTCGCCCGGAGTGGTCGAGGTCGCCACGGACATCACGCACGTCGAGTCGGGGGAGGAGCCGGCGCCGTCGGACGAGGAACGCTCCCGGCACACCAGATCCCTGACGGCTGACGTCATCCTCGTCGCCACCGGTGCGCGCCCGCGGGTCCTGGACTCCGCCGTCCCCGACGGGGAGCGGATCCTGACCTGGCAGCAGATCTATGACCTCAAGGAGCTCCCCGAGAAGCTGATCGTCATCGGCTCCGGTGTGACTGGTGCCGAGCTGGCCCATGCCTATCTCGGGCTGGGCTGCGCCGTCACCCTGGTCTCCTCCCGCGAGCGGGTGCTGCCGGGTGAGGACGCCGACGCGGCCACGGTGCTGGAGGAGGTCTTCCGCAGCCGCGGCATGGAGGTGCTCAACCGCTCCCGTGCGGGCGGCGTCGTCCGCGACGGCGACGAGGTGGTGGTGACACTGGAGGACGGTCGGGAGGTCCGCGGGTCGCACGCGCTGCTGGCCGTGGGGTCGATCCCGAACACCGCCGACATGGGGCTGGAGGAGGCCGGCGTGACGCTGAGCGACTCCGGCCACATCGAGGTCGAC
Source organism: Ornithinimicrobium cryptoxanthini (assembly GCF_023923205.1). Taxonomy (NCBI): domain Bacteria; kingdom Bacillati; phylum Actinomycetota; class Actinomycetes; order Micrococcales; family Ornithinimicrobiaceae; genus Ornithinimicrobium; species Ornithinimicrobium cryptoxanthini. The sequence goes on from NZ_CP099490.1 coordinate 1,011,840, forward strand.
CGCGTCTCACGCACGTCTGTGCAGGGGATCTATGCCGCCGGCGACTGCACCGGGGTCCTGCCGCTGGCCTCGGTCGCGGCCATGCAGGGCCGCATCGCGATCGCGCATGCCCTGGGCGACGCCGTCGCGCCGCTGAACCTGGGACGGGTCAGCTCGAACATCTTCACCGACCCCGAGATCGCCACGGTCGGCGTCTCGCAGGCCGACGTCGACTCCGGCAGGGTGGACGCGCGCTCGGTGATGCTGCCGCTCACCGGCAACCCGCGAGCCAAGATGCAGAACACCAAGCACGGGTTCGTCAAGCTGTTCGCGCGCAACGGCAGCGACACGATCCTGGGCGGTGTCGTGGTGGCCCCCCGGGCCAGCGAGCTGATCTTCCCGATCACCCTGGCGGTCGCGAACCGGCTCAACGTCGACCAGTTCTCCTCGACGTTTACCGTCTATCCGTCGATGTCGGGTTCCATCGCGGAGGCTGCGCGCCAGCTGCACTCGGTCGACTGACCCAGTCCTGGGGTCGTTCGGACCGCGGCCTGCGTCTTTTCGGCGCGGTTCAGACGGCCGCTCGCACTCTTGGGATGGTTCGGACTCGATGCCCCGTGTCACCAACTTCGTTGTCAGCAACCTCCCTGTCAGGGCAGCTAGGCGGGGGTGCGTTCGGCCTGTTCGTCGGCTGGGATCTCCTCCTCCAGCGGGGTGAGCACCACCTTGGCTGCCACCGCTGCGAGTGCCAGGAGGCCAAGTGCCGCGACGAGTCCCAGGACGCCGTTGCCGGTCAGGGCGAAGACGATGTAGCCGGCTAGCGCGATCGCCGCACTGGCCAGCGCGTAGGGCAGCTGGGTGGTGACGTGAGTGATGACATTGGCCCCGGACCCGGTGCTCGACAGGATGGTCGTGTCGCTGATGGGGGAGCAGTGGTCCCCGAAGACGGCCCCGGCCAGGACCGCACCAAAGGCAGGCAGCAACAGCTCTGCGCCGCCCTCGACGTTGTTCATGATCTGTCCGGCGATCGGCAGCAGGAGACCAAAGGAGCCCCAGGAGGTGCCGGTCGAGAACGCCATGGCTCCGGCCAGCACGAACATCAGCGGGATCAACCAGGCAGCGGGGAGGGCGGCCGCCTCGACCAGGCTGCCGAGATACTTGCCGGTGCCGAGCTGGCCGATCAGGTCGCCCAGCATCCACGCCAGCAGCAGGATCGACACAGCCGGCATCATGGACTTGATGCCCTCCCAGAAACCCAGGCCGAGGGTGGTGAGGCTGAACTTCGGGTTGTCGGAGGTGTAGCGCAGGTAGTAGTAGAGCGCCGCAGCCAGGCCCAGCAACCCGCCCCACAGCAGTGCCGAGCTGACGTCGGTGTTCGCGAAGATCGCCAGAAGGTCAAGGCTGCCACCGGCGCGGTAGCCGGTCCAGGCGATGCCGGCCAGCACCCCCACCACCAGCAGCAGGAAGGGGATGATCAGGGCCCGCTTGGCCCCGGGGTGGTGGACCGGCAGGTCCTCGGCCAGCTCTCCGGGGATGACCTCGTCGGGGTTGAACGTCCTGCCCTCGCTGATCGCGCGACGTTCTTCGGCGCGCATCGGCCCGATCTCGATGTGCAGCCCGACGGTGACCCAGACCACCAGGACCGTCACGATGGCGTAGTAGTTCATCGCCGCGGAGCCCAGGAAGGCGCCGACGTCACTGACGACGAGCGCGGATCCCGCCAGGATCGGCGCCATGATGCCGATAATGCTGGCGCCCCAGCTGGAGAAGGGGGCGAGGACTGCCACCGGTGCCGAGGTGGAGTCGACGATGTAGGCGAGTTTGGCGCGGGAGACATGGTGTTCGTCGGTCACCGGGCGCGCCACCTGACCGACCGCCAGGGCATTGAAGTAGTCATCGATAAAGATCACTATGCCGAGGGTGGCCGGAAGCACTTTTGCACCGCGGCGCGTGCTGATGCGTTGCACCGCCCAGTCGGAGAAGGCTCGGGTGCCGCCGGACATCATGATGATCGCAGCGATGATGCCCAGGAGCAGGGTGAACACCAGGATGTAGACGTAGTAGGTGTTGACTGTGCCCTCGTCCCAGAAGATGGCGGCGAACGCGTCCCAGACCAGAGTCAACGTGTCGAGGGGATTGAGCCCGGCCACCAGCAGCGCGCTGGCGAGCACGCCGGAGCCCAGGCTGAGGAGCACCCGCTTGGTGGTCAGCACCAGGACGATCGCCAGGACCGGCGGGAGGATCGTCAGGATGGGGAAGTCATCGACCATGGCGCACGCTCCGATGCTGTGGGGTGCCGTCAGACAACCATGTTGTGAACGGCGCCGCCAGTGGTGCTCCGGTCAGTCCTTGAGCTCGCAGATGGCGGCGCCGTTGCCGACCGTCTGGCCGACCTCGGCCGACAGTCCCGTGACGGTGCCGGCCTTGTGGGCGTTGATCGGCTGCTCCATCTTCATCGCCTCGAGCACCACGACGAGCTCCCCCTCGGCGACCTGCTGGCCCTCCTCGACGGCGATCTTGACGATCGTGCCCTGCATCGGGGCGGTCACCGCATCGCCGGAGGCCGCTGCTGCGCCACCACCGGAGCGGGCGCGCTTGGGGGCCTTCTTGCGGGCGCCGTTGGCGCTGCCGCCGCCACCGAGGGACAGGCCGCCGGGCAGGGAGACCTCCAGGCGCTTGCCACCCACCTCGATCACGAGGTTCTGCCGCTCCTCGGGCTCGCCGTCGCTGGCGGCGGTCGGCCCGGAGTAGGGCTCGATCTGGTTGTCGAACTCGGTCTCCATCCAGCGGGTGTGCACGGTGAACGGGGCCTGCGGGTCCTCGGGCGCAAAGGCCGGGTCCTCGACGACGACGCGGTGGAAGGTCAGCGCCGTGGGCATGCCCTCGACCACGAACTCGGACAGGGCGCGCCGTGACCGGGCCAGTGCCTCCTGACGGTCCTTGCCCGTGACGATGAGCTTGGCCAGCATCGAGTCGAACGCACCCGAGATGACATCACCCTGCTCGACGCCGGAGTCCACGCGGACGCCGGGGCCGCTGGGCACCCGATAGGTCAGCACGCTGCCCGGTGCCGGCAGGAAGCCGCGGCCGGGGTCCTCCCCGTTGATCCGGAACTCGAAGGAGTGGCCGCGGGCGACGGGGTCGTCATAACCCAGCTCCTCGCCGTCGGCGACACGGAACTGCTCGCGCACCAGGTCGACGCCGGTGACCTCTTCGGTGACCGGGTGCTCGACCTGCAGCCGGGTGTTGACCTCGAGGAAGGAGATCGTGCCGTCCTGCCCCACGAGGAACTCACACGTCCCGGCGTTGACATAGCCAGCCTCCCTGAGGATGGCCTTGGAGGCCCGGACCAGCTCCGCGTGCTGTGCCTCGCTCAGGAACGGTGCGGGCGCCTCCTCGACCAGCTTCTGGTGCCGGCGCTGCAGGGAGCAGTCGCGCGTCGAGACGACCACGACGTTGCCGTGCTGGTCGGCCAGGCACTGGGTCTCCACGTGGCGCGGCTTGTCGAGGTAACGCTCGACGAAGCACTCACCGCGACCGAACGCCGAGACCGCCTCGCGGACAGCGGAGTCGAACAGCTCGGGGATCTCCTCGATGGTGCGGGCGACCTTCAGGCCACGCCCACCCCCGCCATACGCCGCCTTGATCGCGACCGGCAACCCGTGCTCCTGCGCGAACGCGACCACCTCGTCGGCCCCGTCGACGGGGTCGTTGGTGCCTGGCACCAGGGGAGCGCCGGCCCGCGTGGCGATGTGTCGGGCCTTGACCTTGTCGCCGAGGGAGTCGATCGCCTCGGGACCGGGGCCGATCCAGGTCAGGCCGGCGTCGATCACGGCCCGGGCGAAGGAGGCGTTCTCGGCGAGGAAGCCATAGCCAGGGTGCACCGCGTCGGCGCCGGACTGCCTGGCGATGTCGAGCAGCTTCTCCTGCACCAGGTAGGAGTCGCCTGGCGTGCTGCCGCCCAGTGCGTAGGCTTCGTCGGCCACCTTGACGTGCAGTGCGTCGCGGTCGGGATCGGCATACACGGCGACAGATCCGAGGCCGGCGTCCGTGCAGGCGCGGGCGATGCGGACGGCGATCTCGCCGCGGTTAGCGATAAGGACCTTGCTGATCGGCATGGGGTCACACTAATGCCACGCCTCAAACCGAGTGCTGGCAGTCCGGCGAGGTCGCCTCGGCGGCGCACCCGGGCGCCCGGCTGCACACTCGCGTCGGGTGGGTGATGATCGTCGACATGGTGCAGCGACAGGTTCCCAAGCCCTCCGAGATCTTCGAGTTGTTGAAGTTCAAGAAGGTCGTGCTGAGCGGCAAGGAGCGTCGGCTGGGTTCGGCGCAGACCATTGAGGAACTGCGTGCGATCGCCAAGCGCCGCACCCCGGCCGCGGCCTTCGACTACACCGACGGGGCCGCGGAGAACGAGATCTCCCTGCAGCGCGCGGTGCAGGCCTTCGAGGACGTGGAGTTCCATCCGGCGGTCCTCAACGACGTCTCGGAGGTCAACACCGCGACGACGGTGCTGGGTGACACCTCGGCCCTGCCGTTCGGGATCGCTCCCACCGGCTTCACCCGCCTCATGCAGACCGAGGGCGAGGTCGCCGGTGCCGGAGCGGCCGGGGCCGCCGGGATCCCGTTCACCCTGTCCACACTCGGCACAACTTCCATCGAGGACGTCAAGGCGGCAAACCCGCACGGTCGCAACTGGTTCCAGCTCTATGTCATGCGCCAGCGCGAGATCTCCTACGGACTGGTGGAGCGGGCCGCGGCCGCGGGTTTCGACACCCTGTTCTTCACTGTCGACACCCCGGTGGCCGGGGCCCGACTGCGGGATGCCCGCAACGGCTTCTCGATCCCGCCACAGATCGCCATACGCACGCTGGTCAACGCCTCGGTCCGTCCTTGGTGGTGGTGGGACTTCCTGACCACGCCCAAGCTGGAGTTCGCCTCGCTGTCACAGACCGGTGGCACCGTGGGGGACCTGCTCAACTCGGCGATGGACCCCTCGATCAACTACGAGGACCTGGCCGAGATTCGGGCGATGTGGCCGGGCAAGCTGGCGATCAAGGGTGTCCAGACGGTGCAGGACGCCAAGAAGCTCACCGACCTCGGGGTGGATGCGATCCTGCTGTCCAACCACGGCGGTCGGCAGCTCGACCGGGCTCCCGTCCCGTTCCACCTGCTGCCCGAGGTGGTGCGCGAGGTGGGTGCCGACACCGAGGTCATGGTGGACACCGGGATCCGCAACGGGGCCGACATCGTCGCCTCGCTGGCACTCGGTGCCAGGTTCACGCTGATCGGCCGGGCCTACCTCTATGGCCTGATGGCCGGTGGCCGCGAGGGTGTGGACCGGGCGATCGAGATCCTGGCTACCGAGGTCCGCCGGACCATGCAGCTGCTGCAGGTGCGCACGGTCGAGGAGCTCAACCCCTCACACGTCACCCAGTTGACCCGGTTCAACCGCGTGGATTTTGAGGCGCGGGCGGTCACCGACCGACCCTGATCCCCGGGGAGAGGGTGCCTACGAAACCGCTATCTTTTTGCGGGGGAGGCCTACGAAACCACTATCTTTTTGCGGGGGAGGCCTACGAAACCACTACCTTTTTGCGGGGTCAGGTGAGGCGCGCGAGGTCCTCGTGGCAGCGGCGCTGGATGACCTCGAGCTCGGCGAGGGAGTCCTCGATGTCGCGGCGGCGGCTCTCGAGGTCGGCTCGGCGGTCATCGATCTGGGCCAGCAGATAGCGCAGCTGGCCGGCCTCACCGGGCTGCTCGTCATACATGTCGATGATCGTGCGGATCTCCTCGAGGGGGAAGCCGATGCGCCGTCCCCGCAGGATCAGGGCTAGCCGGATCCGGTCGCGGCGGTGATAGATCCGCTGCGTGCCCCGCCGCTCGGGGGAGAGCAGCCCCAGCTCCTCGTAGTGGCGCACGGCGCGGTGGGTGACGCCGAACTCGTCGGCGACCTCCGCGATCGTCCGGGTCCCGGCCTGGGACGAGTCGTCTGCCTGCGCGCTTGCCATAGGGCTCATGATGCTTTACGTTTACGTCAACGTCAAGCACACCCGAGAGGCCGGCCGCCGATGTTCGAGCTCAGCAGTGACCACGAGGACTTCCGTCGTCTTGTCCGCGACTTCGCCGAGGCAGAGATCGCCCCGCACGTCGAGCAGTGGGACCGGGACAGCCACTTCCCGGTCGACCTGATCCCCAAGATGGGCGAGCTCGGCCTGTTCGGCCTCGAGGCGCCCGAGGAGTTCGGCGGCGCGGGGATGGGCCACGAGGGTTTTTCCTACCTGTGCGTGGCGATCGAGGAGCTCGGCCGCGTCGACCAGGCCATGGGCATCACCTTGGAGGCCGGTGTCGGACTGGGCATCAACCCGATCCAGACCTACGGCACCCGGGAGCAGAAGGAACGCTGGCTGCCGGACCTGCTGGCAGGCAAGGCCCTGGCCGGCTTCGGCCTGACCGAGCCGGAGGCGGGCTCGGACGCCGGTGCAACCAAGACCCGAGCGGTCCTCGAGAACGGCGAATGGGTCATCAACGGCGCCAAGGCGTTCATCACCAACTCCGGGACGGACATCACCTCGGTCGTCACGGTGACCGCCAAGACCGGCGAGCTGCCTGACGGGCGCCCCGAGATCAGCGCGATCATCGTCCCCAACGGCACCGACGGCTTCATCGTCGAGCCGGCCTACCGCAAGCTCGGCTGGCACATCTCCGACACGCACGGCCTGACCTTCGAGGGCGCCCGCGTCCCCGAGGCCAACCTGCTCGGTGAGCGCGGCCACGGGTTCAAGCAGTTCCTCAAGACCCTCGACGACGGCCGCATCGCGATCGCCGCCCTCGCCGTCGGCTGCCTTCAGCGCATGCTGGAGGAGACGACGCGCTACAGCCAGGAGCGTCTCGCCTTCGGCAAGCCGATCGCGACCTATCAGGGCGTCTCCTTCCAGGTCGCCGACATCGCGGTGATGACCGAGGCGGCCCGCGCGCTCGTCTACAAGGCCGCGTGGCTGCGCGAGCAGCAGGCCGCCGGCAAGCGCTCGGTCGCCGAGGTCAAGCAGGCCGCGGCCATCGCCAAGCTCTATGCCACCGAGTCCGCCGTCACGGCGACGCGGATCGCCACGCAGGTCTTCGGCGGCAACGGCTTCATGGAGGAGTACCCCGTGGCCCGCTTCTATCGCGATGCCAAGATCCTGGAGATCGGCGAGGGCACCTCCGAGGTGCAGCGCATGCTGATCGCCCGCGGTCTCGGCCTGCCCGCCGCCTGAGACTGACACCTGACACGATGAGCGGCATGACACCGCAGTCCGGATCCGCACCGGCGCCCTTTGCTGACTCCTCCGAGGGGAGCGACGACCGGGTGGGGGATGTCCGCGGCAGGTTCGCCGCGGCATACGCCGCCTCGCAGTCCCCCTCGGACAAGGCACGCGCCAAGCTCGACAGCCAGAACAAGCTCTATGTCCGCGACCGGATCGCGCTCCTCTTTGACGAGGGCAGCTTCGTGGAGGACGGGCGCTATGCCAACGCGATGGCCACCGGGCTGCCCGCCGACGGCGTGGTGACCGGCCGCGGCGAGGTGGACGGACGCCCGGCGATCGTGGTCGCCAACGACCCCACCGTCAAGGCCGGCTCGTGGGGCGCCCGCACGGTCGAGAAAATCATCCGCGCCACCGAGATGGCGCTGCGCGAGGAGATCCCGATCTTCTGGTTCGTCGACTCCGCCGGCGCGCGGATTACCGACCAGGTCGAGCTCTTCCCGGGGCGCCGGGGCGCGGGCCGGATCTTCCACAACCAGGTCGCGCTGTCCGGCAAGGTCCCGCAGATCTGCTGCCTGTTTGGCCCGTCGGCCGCCGGCGGTGCCTACATCCCCAGCTTCACCGACCTCATCATCATGGTCGAGGGCAACGCGTCGATGTATCTCGGCAGCCCCCGCATGGCCGAGATGGTCGTCGGCGAGAAGGTCTCCCTGGAGGAGATGGGCGGGGCGCGGATGCACTGCACGGTCTCCGGCGTCGGCGACCTGCTCGCCTCCGACGACACCGAGGCGATCGAGCTGGCCAAGCTGTACTTCTCCTACGTGCCGGACAACTGGCACACGCCGGTCCCGCGCTATGAGACGGAGGAGCCGACCGCGCCGCTGACCCGGCACACCGTGCCCGAGGCAGAGTCGCTGCCGTTCGACGTGCGTGAGGTCATCGACGGGCTCGTCGACGACGACAGCTTCTTTGAGATCAAGCCGCTGTTCGCCGCTGAGCTGGTCATCGGCTTTGGTCGTATGGCGGGCGAGACCGTTGGCGTCGTGGCCAACAACTCGGCCGTCAAGGGCGGGGTGCTGTTCACCGACTCCGCCGACAAGGCGACCCGGTTCATCTGGCTGTGCGACGCCTTCGGGATCCCACTGATCTATCTGGCCGACGTGCCGGGCTTCATGATCGGCTCGGAGGTGGAGCGCGGCGGCATCATCCGGCACGGCGCCAAGATGGTCTCGGCGGTGTCGGAGGCCACGGTGCCCCAGTTCTGCATCGTCGTGCGCAAGGCCTACGGCGCCGGGCTCTATGCGATGGGCGGGCCGGGCTTCATGCCCGACGCGACCCTCGCCCTGCCGACCGCCAAGATCGCCGTGATGGGTCCGGAGGCGGCGGTCAACGCGGTCTATGCCAACAAGATCGCCGAGATCAGCGACCCGGACGAGCAGGCCGCCTTCGTGGCCGCGCGCCGGGCGGAGTATGAGGAGGATGTCGACCTCGAGCGGTTGGCCGCAGACCTGGTCATCGACGGAGTGATCGAGGCGGACGCGCTGCGCGGGGAGCTCCTACACCGGCTGAGGTATGCCGCGCGGCGGGATCGGCACTTCTCCTCACGCCACCGGGCGGTCCCGCCGGTGTGAGCCGGGTCCGCGCAGGCCGGCCGACAGCTTCTCGAGCCCTACAGCTTCTCGAGCTTGTGGAACGGGCTGACGATGCGCCGCGTGCAGTTGCCGAAGTCCACGGTCACGGCTGCGCTCTCGTGGCTGATGACGCGCCCGAGCCCGAGGACTGCATGCGTGACCCTGTCGTGCAGCTCAAAACGCTCGATGTCCGGCTCGACCCTCGGCGCGAAGGGGCTGGTGGCGAGGTGACGGCGCTGGGCGCCGGATCGAGTAGTCATCACCCTCAGTATGCCCGGTCTTCGACGTGAGCGTGGCGCTGGGTGTTCAGGCCGCGAAGGGTCGGGTCGCTCACCGTCGATGGCGCCACGGTATCTAGCCGGTGCGCAGGGCGCGCCCGGCGGCGGCACGCACCCGGGCGTTGTCGTCGTCCCGCAGGGCCGCGACCTCACCGGTGAGCTCGGAGAGCCCGTGGGCGCGCACCACCTTCAGACCCATCTCCCGGACGCGCCAGTGCCCGTCACCCAGGGCCATGGCCACCGCCTCAATCGCGCTGTCGTCCCAGACGTAGAGCAGACCGCGCGCTCCCCACACCCGCCGCCAGTAGGCCGCCCAGTCCTCCGTGCCTCCCAGCCACGCCAGGTCCGGGTCGTCCGGCCGCTCCTGCCCCAGCACGAGTCGCGCGCACCAGTCGACCACGGCGCCCTCGCCGAGCGACTCGGCCGCCGAGGCCAACAGCACCCGCGGATGCGCTCCCCGTGGTGGTCCGCCGGGCCGGCCCGTCGTCATACTGCCGATCGGAGGGTGTGCCAGGCGATCCCGAGGTCGCCCAGGAGCGTGCGCAGGACGGGCAGGGCCAGCCCGACGACGGTATGGAAGTCGCCCTCGATCCCGGTCACGTAGGGCCCGCCGAGCCCATCCACGGTGAACGCCCCGGCCACCCGCAGCGGCTCACCGGTCGCGACGTAGGCCTCGATCTCCTCATCGCTCAGGTCGGCGAAGTGCACGAGCGTGGAGGACGTGGCGCCGACCGTGCCGCCGGTGCCGCCCTCGTCGCCCTCGCGGAGGTCGACGAGCCAGTGGCCGGTGTGGAGGATGCCGGAGCGCCCCCTCATCTGCTGCCAGCGGCTGATCGCCTCGGCCGCGTCGGCGGGCTTGCCGTGGTTCGCCGCCCCGAGCTGCAGGACCGAGTCGCACCCCAGGACGACATCGGCGTCAGGGGCGCGTGCGGCAACGTCCTCGCACTTGGCCCGGGCGAGCAGCAGCGCGAGGTCGGGCGCCTCCAGCGGTTGGCCCGCCTCCTGCTCGGCAGCGGCCTGGACGGCCGGCTCGTCGACCGTGGAGACGATCACCTCAGGGTCGACACCGGCCGAGCGCAGGGTGCTCAGACGGGCGGGCGAGGCGGAGGCGAGGACGAGGCGGGTCGGCACGGTGCCACGGTAACGGCTCCTGCCGGCCCTCGCCGTCGAGGAAGCCGACCGCCTGCCAGGACCCGAGGTCACCCTCGAGATTGGCCTGCTCCTCACCGAGCTGCGCGCACGACGTGGCGACGGGGTCGTGCTATTCAAGCAGCAGGTCGGACGGGCGGAAGTCCAGCGGGAAAGGCATCGTGACGTGGACTGGCTCGTCACCGCGCCGCATCTGCACCGCGCGGTAGGCACCGTCGTGGAGCTCGAGCACCGTGACAGACGGCACGTCGGGATCGATGATCCAGTATGACGGGACGCCGGCCGCCGCGAACCGGTCGCGTTTGAGGAGCAGGTCGATGCGACGGGTGCTGGGTGAGAGCACCTCCACGGCGAGCAGGGGGGCCGTCGGGAGGTCTTTCGCGGTGAGGTCATCACGACCTGCGACGAGCAGATCGGGCTGGAGCACGGTGTCCTCGGCGAGCGCAACGTCGAAGGGTGCCGTCTTGATGACCAGACCGTCGGGTCTGTTGCTGCGTAGCAGGACTGTCAGCTCGACGACGACGGCCTGGTGCCACCTGCCCGGACCCGGTGTCACGATGATCGCCCCGTCCAACAACTCATAGCGCTCCGAACCCTCTGGCGGGCGCAGCGCGTCGAGATCGGCCCGTGTCAATGGGCCGGGGTGTGAAGGGATCGTCACGCTCACATGTTGCCCCCTGTCTGTCGGCTACGCCAGTGTGCGGCCCCATTGTGCCAGCGATGGCGGGCCCAGGACCGGCTTGTCCACAGCCTCGTGGCGGTTCCCGTGAGGCGAAGTCCGAGACGACGGCGATGGCGCCGTGGTGGTAGAAACGGAAATCACGCCACCGTCAGGTCCAGATCCTCCCCGACGGGGCGACTCTGCGGGAGCAGAGGGTCGAACCGCAGGACCGAAAGGCCGGGTCGCAGCCCCTCCCGCGTGGCATAGAGCGTGGCGAGCCGGTCCTCGGCTCCGTCCTGTCCCGCATCCGCCTGCGCGATGAGCTCGGCGACCTCGTCGGTCAGTTCCAACACCTCCGGCGACAGCGGGTCGCCCGGGCCGACCATGGCTCCCCAGACATCCCACAGCAGCAACTCGTCCCCGAATCGGTGGGCGAGGTCGCGCAGCACATAGTTCTGGATCAACCACGGGCCTCGGGCGGGCAGACCCGGCGCTACGCCATACAGGCCAGCATCGATCTCGCCGGCCCGCCAACTGCGCCAGACTTCCCCCGCCGTGGGGAACGGTGAGTCTGGGCCGACTGGCATGTCGGTCGGGGACGCCAGGTTGCCCAGCGAGCCAGTGAGCTCCGTGTCGAAACGCACCCAGCGACCGCCGGGGCCCTCGAACTGGGCCTCGACAACCACGTGGTCGTGGCAGAAGTCGGGTTGGAAGTAGCGGGAGAAACCGACCCGACCGCGTGCCGCGATGCCGTGCTCGCGCAGCACCGCACAGGCGAGCAGGGTGTGGTCCCGGCAGCAGCCCTGGACTCGCTCGGTGAGCTCGCGGCGCTGCGTCAGGGGTGTGCCATGACGCTGCTGGTCGCGCTCAAGGGTGCGCTCGATCCACCGCCCGTGGATGTCCCCGCGGGTGTCTTCCGGCAGGACGGTCTGCTCCTCGCGGTAGTGGACGATGACATTGCGCACTGCTGCAGACACCGCCTCGACGGTGGGTTCGACCGCGGCCAGCAGGTCGCTCCACGGGCCGGGGTCGCTGTATGCCGTGTGGTGGTCAGGTCGGAACGGTCCTGTGTGCGTGGTCATGATCCCAGCCTGGGGCCCGCCCCAGGGGCCAGGTCAAGGGCGGCGGTCAGGAAGGCGCGAAACCGCTGCGAAAAGCCGGGCGGCAGCACCGAAACCACTACGAAAATGGGGGGAGGTAGGGGCGCGCGATCTCGGCCACCGGACCCGCGTCGGGTCGGTCGTCCCAGGGGACCGGATAGATCTCGCGGGGCGGTCCGGCGAGACGGCCGTATTCGCGGATCCACCGCTCGACGGCGGCGTAGGCGTGCAGGATCGGGGGATAGGTGCACTCGGCCGCCGTCAGCGGGACCCACGCCTCCTCGTGGGCCGGCTCGACCTGCAGGGTGACCTCGCGGGCCGGTGCCGCAGCCCCTTCGTAGGGCACACACACCTCGATCGGACCGTCGCTGTCCGGGGTCACCGTGCCGTGATAGATCACCCAGTGCTCCTCGGTATGACGGGCGCCCCCTTGGGCGACGTGGTCACGCAGGTCATTCCGCAGGCGGACGATCGTCGGGACCAGGTCTGTCTGGGTGACGTGCACGGTGGCCGTGGCCACCGTGCGTTCGCTCGCAAGCCGGGAACGCACGTGGAAGTCCGGCGCGGGATGATCCAGCAACTCGTCCCGCAGGTAGGCGACGATCCCCTCTCGGCGGCCCACCTCGCGCTCCTGCTCGGACCACCACCGGTGAAGTAGGACCGCCGCCTCGGCATCAGCAGCGGTGATGAGCGACTCGATCCGGTCCAGTGGCATCCTGGCCTGGCGCAGCAGGGCGATCCGCCGGGCCACGCCGACCTGCTCCGGAGCGTAGTAACGGTAGCCAGAGTGCGGATCGACCTCGGCGGGAGCCAGCAGGCCGGACGCGTCATAGAGCCGCAAGGCCTTGGGAGACAGCCCGGTGGCTGCCCCGAACGCGCCGCTGGTCAGCCAGCCGTCCGGGCCGGGCCTGGTGCCCATGCTCAGACCTCGCCGACTCGCGGCTCAGAGCTCACCGAGGACGGCCTGGCGCAGAGTGTCGAGTCCGACGCCACCGACGTCGAGCGCGCGGCGGTGGAAGGCCTTGAGGTCGAAGGCGTCCCCCTCGGCCTCGCGCACCTGGTCGCGCAGCTGCAGCCACAGGCGCTCGCCGATCTTGTAGGCGGGGGCCTGGCCCGGCCAGCCGAGATAGCGGTCCAGCTCGAAGCGGGCGAAGGCCTCCTCCATGTTGGTGTGGTTGTTGAGGAACTCCCACGCCTTGTCATAGGTCCACGCCCCGCCGCCGACCTCGTCGGGAGCGTCTAGGCCGCAGTGGATGCCGATGTCGAGGACCACCCGGGTCGCCCGCAGCGCCTGGCCGTCGAGCAGGCCCATCCGGTTGCCCGGGTCGTCCATGTAGCCCAGGTCCGCCATCAACCACTCGGCATACAGCGCCCAGCCCTCGCCGTGGCCGGAGGTCCAGGACGCCATCCGGCGCCACCGGTTGAGCAGCTCGGCGCGATAAACCGTCTGCGCGATCTGCAGGTGGTGGCCCGGGACGCCCTCGTGATAGACCGTCGTCAGCTCACGCCAGGTGGTGAACTCAGTGACTCCCTTGGGCACCGACCACCACATCCGCCCGGGGCGGGCAAAGTCCTCGCTCGGGCCGGTGTAGTAGACCCCGCCGGTCTGGCTCGGCGCGATCATGCACCCGATCTCGCGCAGCGGCTCCGGGATGTCGAAGTGGTGGTCGGCCAGGTCCGCGATAACCTCGTCGGCCTTGCCCTGCATCCACGCGCGCAGCGCGTCCGTGCCGTGGAGCTGATAGGCCGGGTCGGCGTCGAGGACGGCGATGGCCTCCTTGACGCTGGCGCCGGGCCTGATCGCCTGCGCGGTCTCCTGCATCATCGCGTCGATCCGGGCGACCTCCTCCAGGCCCCAGGCATAGGTCTCCGCGAAGTCGACCTCGGCGCCGAGGAAGTGGCGCGACGCGAGACGATAGCGCTCGACCCCCGCGGCGTCGGACTCCGGCGCCTGCGGCAGGATCTCGTCCGTCAGATAGCTGCCCAGCGTGCCGAAGGCCGTCTTGGCCTCCTCGACCGCGGTCGCCAGCTCCTCGCGCAGCTGCGCCGACTGGCCCTGCGCCTCGGTCAACAGCGCGTCATAGGTGGATCCGTCCCCAGCCTGGTCGGCGCACTGTGCGGCCACCCGCTCCACCTGCCGACGGGGGGACAGACAACCGTGACCGGCAGAGTGAGCCAGCGCCGCGGCATACTGCTCGAACGCCGGCCCCACCGCCCGCAGGCGAGCGGTGATCACGCCCCAGTCCTGCGCCGTCTCCTTGGGCATGATGTCGAAGATGTCGCGGACGGTCTGGACCGGGCAGGCGATGACGTTGAGCTCGGTCGGGTCCTGGCCGGCGACGGTGCGCTCGATGCCTTCGATCTCCAGCGACAGGCGCTCGTGCATCGCCGCCACGGTCACCTTGTCGACGTCGTCGACCGGCTCGAGCCCGTCCAGGGCGGTCAGCGTGCGGGCGTTGAGATCGGCGTGCGCGCGCAGCCCGTCGATCGACAGGTCGTCGATCTCGTCGGTGCGCCCGGGGACCCCCATATACGTGGCGGTCATCGGGCTGAGCTCGAGGACGGCATCGAGGTGCGCCTCGGCCAGGCGGTCGATGTCGGTCTGCTGGCGGTTGGTCGTCTCGGTCACGGGGTGACGCTATCCCAGGGTGGCCCCCCGAGCCAGACGCGTGGACGGCTACCTTGGGGCCATGGCTCTGAGCGACGCACAGCGTGACTATCTGGCTGCCCACACCCTGGCGAGCCTGGCCACCCTCAAGCGCGACGGCCGGCCGCAGCTGTCGCAGGTGGGCTATCACTTCGACGCGGCGAGCGGGACCTTCCGCGTCTCGGTCACGGCCACCCGGGCCAAGACCAAGAACCTGCGCCGTGACCCGCGCGCCACGCTGCTGGTCGTCGGCGGGCGCTGGGAATATCTTGTCGTCGACGGGGACGCCAGCCTCGGCGAAGTCACCACCGACCCGCACGATGGCGCGGCCGACGCCCTCGTGGACCTCTATCGCGCCCTGTCCGGGGAGCACCCCGACTGGGCCGAGTTCCGCACCGCGATGGTCGCCGAGCAGCGCCTGGTGCTCACGGTGACCGCGACGCACGCCTACGGCATCCTCCCGACATGACGCTGACACACGGGCCGGAGTCGCCCCGAGCGGGCCGAGCCCTGTCCGTGAACCTCGGCAAGGCGGTGGCGACCGACCACACCAGTGCGCCGGGTGGGCGGACGGGGATCGACAAGTATGCCGTGAACTCGCTGACCGTCCGACCGCCCGGGCCGAAGGAGAGCGGACAGGGCAGCGGCGTGGTGGGCGACCACATCGGTGACCAGAGGTTCCACGGTGGGGACAACAAGGCGGTCTATCTTTTTGCCCGGGAGGAGCTCGACTGGTGGGAGGTCGAGTCCGGCCGTCCGCTGCGCTCGGGCATCTTTGGCGAGAACGTCACCACGGTCGACCTCGACGTGGACGACCTGGTCGTGGGATCCCGTGTGGCAGTGGGTGACCCAGCCTCGCCCAGAGCGGTGTTGACCGTTGCCGGACCGCGGATCCCGTGCCGCACCTTCGCCGGTCACCTGGGCGAGCGGCAGTGGATCAGGCGGTTCACTGCCCGGGGCCTGACCGGCGCCTACTGCTCCGTCGAGGTGTCGGGGGAGATCCACACCGGCGATGCCCTGACAGTGGTGGACGTCCCGGGTCACGGCATCACGGTGCCGCAGCTGTTCCGGGCGCTGACTGGAGACCTCGAGCTGGTCGAGCAGGTCATCCGGTCCGGGGCGCTCGTCGGCCCGGAGCTGGCTCAGCTCGCCGAGTCGTTCGAGCGGCGCACGGGGCGCACACCGGCCTGAGCGGCGCACGCCGGCCTGAGGGGCAGCACACCGGCCTGAGCGCGCACGCCGGCCGGGGCGCGCACACCGGCCGGGGCGCGCACACCGGCCTGAGCGCGCACACCGGCCTGAGGGGGAGTGCTACCTCTAGCTGCGTCTCCGCTCCTGTGGTCGAGCCTGTCATTGCGTGGGCTTTGTTCCCCCGGAGGGACTGAATCCCACGCGATGGGCGGCTCGGACCCTGGCTACGTCTCCGTTCCTGTGGTCAAGCCTGTCATTGCGTGGGCTTTGTCCCCCCAGAGGGACTGAATCCCACGCGATGGGCGACTGATGGGGCCGCTCCGGGCAGCTCGTCAGCTCGCGATATGTCTGGTCAGGGCGGCCCACCGTTGCGGAAGGTCACAGGATGGGCCGCATGCGCTGGGCGCGCCGGTCCAACCTCGATGGGTCATCGTGAGCGCAAGGTCCAGTGCCACCTCGCATGGTTGTTCGGCTGCATCCCAGGTCACCCTGACGGTGAGGTCACCTGCGGCGGCGGCCTTCCGATCCCGTCGCCGGTCCTCGTGGAAGGAGTCCCGGTGCCATTCGACCCCGTCACCCTCGACCCTGATGCCAAGGAGCACATTGCGCAGATCATTGCGCTCTGTTGGGCCGTTCGTGCTGTCTGCTCTCGAAGTGCCCGCTCCTGGAATGGGGGTTCCCATGGTTCCCGCTGGCCGGGCGGGGCTGTGGGTTCCCATGGTGCCTGCTCTCAAGGCTTCGGCTTCCGCGACGCTCGTTCTGGTGACATCCAGAGGCACCTGCAATGCGAAACCGGACAGGCCATGGGAGCGGATGACTGTGCGGAGGATCCGGGACTCGAGCGAGCTCTCCACACCCTCCACCGCATCGGCGCAGGCACGCCGCAGCCGGTCTGCCATCGGATGGTGCCAGTAGTCCTCGAGCGCTTTCAGTAGCGAGTCCGGCTTGAGCAACTGCCGCTGCGCCGCACGTCCCAGGAGCGCCGAGGTCTCGTCCAGCGTGAACCCTGGCTGAGCTGTCAGGTCGAGGACTGTCTGCCGCACACTGGTGACGCACATGCCCATGCGCTCGACGACTTCCAGCGAACGCCGCCGCACTATCCGGGCGCCTCGCGGGCGGACGACGGTGCGTCCTTCTGGAACGGCGATCCGCAGCATGCTGGGAGCTTTACTTTCCAGGCCCCACATGTAGGCCGCCGAACTGTGCGACAGCGCTGCTCCCGTGCCGGCACACAGGAGTGCGGCCCAAGCGCGTGCATGCCAGTCGGGCTTGCCTGAGTTCGTGAGGTAGACGCCTCGCTGTATCCGCCGCCAGCGGCCGCTGTGCACCGCGTGGAAGACCTGCTTGGGCGTCATGCCGCGGCCAAGGGCTTGTGCTCTGCTGATGACACCATGCTGTGAGTTGGCAAGCCGCATGACCGCCGACATGACCTCTGGCTCCATCGGGTCAGCGTGCCCGAACTCGCCGCAGCGCCCTTCGATTTGTCCACAGGCGGACTGTGTGCCCGGCCATTGCGTGGGGTTTAGTCCCCCAGGAGGACTAAACCCCACGCGATGCCGGAGCGAGCGGGCGATGGAGGTGGCACTGACGCGGAGTGCGGCCCGGTGGGAGAACTGTCAGTGGGAGAACTGTCAGTGGGGGAGGCCGGAGGCGCGCCAGGCGCCGTGGCCGGGCGTGGGTCGAGGCGGTGCGGTGCGGGCCGAGGCGCTCCACAGGCTCGGACGCCGGCGGGCTGCGGTGCCGCCCGTGTCCGCGCCCGACCCGGCTGCCGCGAGGACGGCCATCAGTGCCGCGACCTCCTCGGGCGTCGGGTTGCCCGAGACGACCCGCAGCACCGGCGAGGTCTCCTGGGTGGTGGCGTCGGTCGCGGCGGGAGGTGCGTCGGGAGGGGCGGCCTCGGTGGCGGCGGGAGGTGCAGCGTCGGCGCTCACAGTGGGATGTTCCCGTGCTTGCGCGGAGGCCGGGTGTCCCGCTTGGTGGCCAGGGTGCGCAGCGCCCGGATGATCTCGATGCGGGTCTGCGAGGGGGCGATGACCGCGTCGACATAGCCACGCTCGGCGGCGATGTAGGGGTTGGCCAGGGTGTCCTCATACTCCTGGATCCGGGCGGCGCGCTCGGCGTCGACGTCCCGGCCCTCCTCGGCCGCGGCGGCCAGCTGCTTGCGATAGAGGATGTTGGCCGCACCCTGGGCCCCCATGACCGCGATCTGTGCTGTCGGCCAGGCCAGGTTGATGTCCGCCCCGAGGTGCTTGGAGCCCATCACGTCATAGGCGCCGCCATAGGCCTTGCGCGTGATCACGGTGACGAGCGGGACGGTGGCCTCGGCATACGCATAGAGCAGCTTGGCGCCGCGGCGGATGATGCCGCCGAACTCCTGGTCCGTGCCGGGCAGGAACCCGGGCACGTCGACGAAGGTCAGGATCGGGACGTTGAACGCGTCGCAGGTGCGCACGAACCGGGCGGCCTTCTCGGAGGCGTTGATGTCCAGGGTCCCGGCGAACTGCATCGGCTGGTTGGCCACGACACCGACTGAGCGGCCCTCGACCCGGCCGAACCCGCAGACGATGTTGGGCGCAAACAGCTCCTGGACCTCGAGGAACTCACCGTCGTCCAGCACATGCTCGATCGCGGTCTTGATGTCATAGGGCATGTTCGCCGAGTCGGGCACAAGCGTGTCCAGCTCACGGTCCTCGTCGGTGACCTCCATGTCGGGATCCGCATCGAAGACCGGTGCCTCCTCCAGGTTGTTCTGCGGGAGGTGGGACAGCAGCTCCCTGACATAGGCGATCGCGTCATCCTCGTCGCTGCCCATGTAGTGCGCCACGCCCGAGACGGTGTTGTGGGTCCGCGCGCCGCCGAGGTCCTCAAAGGTCACGTCCTCACCGGTGACGGTCTTGATGACGTCGGGACCGGTGATGAACATGTGCGAGGTCTGGTCGACCATCACGATGAAGTCGGTGATCGCGGGGGAGTAGACCGCACCGCCGGCACTCGGGCCGAGCACCAGGGAGATCTGCGGGATGACGCCGGAGGCGTGCACGTTGCGCTTGAAGATCTCGGCATACAGACCCAGCGCCACGACGCCCTCCTGGATGCGTGCGCCGCCGGAGTCGTTGATGCCGACGACCGGGCAGCCGACCTTCATGGCCAGGTCCATCACCTTGACGATCTTCTCGCCGAACACCTCGCCCAGCGACCCGCCGAAGACGGTGAAGTCCTGGGAGAACACCGCGACCGGACGCCCGTCGACGGTGCCGTAGCCGGTCACCACGCCGTCGCCATACGGCCGCGACTTCTCCTGGCCGAAGGCGGTCGAGCGGTGCCGGGCCAGCGCGTCGAGCTCGCTGAACGAACCCTCGTCCAGCAGCTCGTCGATGCGCTCGCGTGCCGTCTTCTTGCCCTTGGCGTGCTGCTTCTCGACGGCGCGCGCCGAACCCGCGTGCACGGCCTCGTCCATGCGGGCGTGGTAGTCGGCCAGCTTGCTGGCCGTGGTGTGGATGTCGGGTCCAGCCTCGGGCGCGGCGTCGTGGTGGGGGTCCGCAGTCATGGAGGACAACTTAGCCTTGCCCCGTGGACCCTTTGTCGTGGGATGCCCCGGAATGGCACGCGAGCATCGACTCGACCAACCTCGAGGCCCTGCGTGAGCCGCGTCCTGGTCGGGTGGTCGTCGCCGACCACCAGAGCGCCGGACTCGGCCGCAGGGGCCGCTCGTGGACAGCGCCACCGGACTCCTCGGTCGCGGTCTCCGTCGTGCTGCCCGCCCCGGGACCGGCCCTGCTCGGGTGGGTCCCGCTGGTCACCGGGCTGGCGGTCAGCCAGGCGCTCTCCCGGAGCAGGTATGCCGTGCCGACCGTCCTGAAGTGGCCGAACGACGTCCTGGCCCGGGACGGGCAGGAGTGGCTGAAGATCTGTGGGGTGCTCGCGCACGCTGCCGTCGACGGCGGTGGTGCGCCTGTCGTGGTCGTCGGCGCAGGGCTCAATATCGACCAGACGCGCGAGGAGCTGCCGGTGCCGACCGCGACGTCGTGGCGCCTGGCGCGAGGTGGTCCCGACGGCAAGGTGGCCGCACCGCTGCCGGACGGTGCGCGCGAGCAGTTCGTCACCGACTACCTCGACCGGCTGGCAGACCTGATGGGCACCCTGGTGCGGGATCCGGGGACGGTGCGCACGGCATACCGTGACCACTGCTCGACGATCGGGGCCCCGGTCCAGGTCCACCTGCCGGAGGGAGGGTTGCGCACCGGTGCAGCCGTCGACGTGGACGAGACCGGGGCGCTGGTGGTGGAGGGCGACGGACGACGCACTGTCCACCTCGCCGGCGATGTCGTGCATGTCAGACCCGCGGTCTAACCTTGCCGCCATGACCTCGCAGACTCCTGCTGACAGCGCGCCGACCCTGCTCAGGGTCACCCGGCACGGCGACGGCGACCACGTGGTCGAGCTCGCCCTGGACCGGCCCGAGGCGATGAACGCGATCTCGACGGCCTTCGCGCAGGAGATCGCCGACGTCACCGACGCCCTGGCGGCCGACCCGCAGGTGCGCGCGGTGGTGCTGTCCTCGACCCACCCCAAGGCGTTCTGCGTCGGGGCCGACCTCAAGGAGCGCAACAGCTTCACCGACGCCGACCTGATGCGCCAGCGGCCGATCGCGCAGCGGGCCTATGGCGGGGTGCTCAACCTGCCGATGCCCGTCTTTGCCGCCGTGGACGGGTTCGCGCTCGGCGGCGGACTGGAGATCGCGCTGAGCTGTGACGTGATCATCGCCGGCGAGGGTGCCCTGGTCGGACTGCCGGAGGTGTCGGTCGGGGTGATCCCCGGTGGCGGTGGCACCCAGCTGCTCACCCGTCGGATCGGGTGGTCGAAGGCAGCCAAGGCGATCTTCACCGCGGCCAAGATGCCGGCGGCCGAGGCGTTCGAGCTGGGGATCGTTGACGAGCTCGTGGCCTCCGGGGGTGCGCGTGAGCGGGCCCTGGAGCTGGCTGGCGTCGTCGCGGGGCACAGCCCCGTCGGGGTGCGCAACGCCAAGCGCGCGATGCGACTGGGCGCCGACGTCGACCTGCAGACCGGGCTCGTCGCGGAGGACGCCGGGTGGCGCGCGACGGCCTTTTCCGCCGACCGGGCCGAGGGCGTGGCGGCGTTTGTGGAGAAGCGCAGGCCGGACTGGCCGGGGTTCTGACCGGGCACGGTTCGGCACGGGACTCACTGGGTGAGCCGGGGATCTCCGTTCTGGCCCAGGACTCCGTATCATCGACGCCATGACCCGTGTGTTGCTTGCCGAGGACGACGAGACCATCTCCGAGCCGCTGGCGCGTGCCCTGCGCCGCGAGGGCTATGAGGTCGACGTCTGCGGTGATGGCCGCAAGGCACTCCAGGTGGCCAGCAAGCAGACCCCTGACCTGGTGATCCTTGACCTGGGGCTGCCCTATGTCGACGGCCTGGACGTGTGCCGTCAGCTGCGTCGTGACGGGCTGACCAGCCCGGTCCTGATCCTCACCGCCCGCGGCGACGAGGTCGACACGGTGGTGGGTCTTGATGCCGGCGCCGACGACTACGTCACCAAGCCGTTCCGCCTGGCCGAGCTGCTCGCCCGCGTGCGGGCCCTGCTGCGTCGTGGCACTGAGGAGCCCGAGGACGAGCCGGAGCGCCCGATCACCATCGACACCAAGGCCCGTCGGGCGTTCTTCCGCAGCCAAGAGCTGCAGCTGACCGCCAAGGAGTTCGACCTGCTGCGCGTGCTGATGCGCGAGGGAGGTCGCGTGGTCTCCCGCGAGGATCTGATGCGCGAGGTCTGGGACTCGGCCTGGTACGGCTCCACCAAGACCCTCGACATGCACGTGTCGGTGCTGCGCCGCAAGATCGGTGACGACGCCGCAGACCCCAAGCACATCGTCACGGTGCGCGGCGTCGGCTTCCGCTTTGAGAACGAGCCCGAGAGCTAGATCCACCCGTGGGCGCTGAGTTCCGCTGGGTCGCGCTGGTCGCCGGCGTCGGGTCCGCGGTCCTGGCGCTGACCCTGTCGTGGACGGTCGCCGCCATCGTGGGCACTGTGCAGCGCGGCCGCGTGGACGCCGGGGACGAGATGCTGCCAATGTGGGTCGGGGTGTTTGCCGGCGCCGTCATATTCATCGTCGTGATCTCGGTGTCCTGGTATGCCGTGCTCCGGCTGGCCGAGCTGCGCGCGCAGCGGACGGCGCAGGCGATGCGCCAGCTGTCCCAGCGGGCGGAGGAGTATGGCTCGGGCGGCTTCGCGCTCGAGCCGCTGAGCCAGGAGCTGGTGCCGCTGACCTCCGGGCTGGAGGAGGTCGACAGCCTCTCGCGGGTCCTGGACCGCAACCACCGCGCGCTGATGCGGGCCCTGACCGCCGAGCGCTCCTTCGCCGCTGACGCGTCACACCAGCTGCGCACCCCGCTCGCGGCGCTGCTGCTGCGGCTGGAGGAGATCAGTAGCTCCACCGAGTCGGAGGCCTCGCGGCTGGAGGCCGAGCTCGCGATCAGCCAGACCGAGCGGTTGGCGGGGGTGGTCGACGACCTGCTGCACCGCACCCGCGCCGGCCACACCGACGGCGGACGCTCCGTGTCGCTCGACACGGTGCTGACCCAGCTGTCCAAGGAGTGGGAGGCCTCCTTCGCCGGGGCCGGCCGCTCGATCTCGACGTCCATCGAGCGCGGCATGATCGTGCGTTCCAGCGCGTCGGCCATCTCGCAGATCCTCAACACGCTGGTGGAGAACTCATTGGTCCACGGCGTGGGCGATGTCGCGATCCGGGCCCGACGCAGCGGACCCTCGGCGGTCATTGAGGTCGCCGACCAGGGTCCGGGCATCCCTCCAGCGCTGGCGCGGGTCATCTTTGAGCGGGGGACGACGACCGGCAGCGGCACCGGCCTGGGCCTGGCCGTCGCCCGCGAGACGGCGGAGTCGTTCGGCGGGCGCCTGGAGCTGGTGCGGGCCGAGCCGGCGGTCTTCGCGCTCTTTGTGTCGATGGCTCCCGCGCGCTAACCCATTTTCATAGCGGTTTCGCTGGTGAACCCCGCCTTTTCGTAGCGGTTTCGCCGGGCCGTCCAGCACCTCACCGCCCGACCCTGGCCAACCCTGGCCTAGCCTTGCGTCGTGCCCACCCCGGTTCCTCCCAGCTATGCCGACGTCGAGGCGGCGGCTGCTGTCCTTCAGGGGCGAGCCCACCGCACCCCCGTGCTCCGCTCGCGGCGCCTCGACGAGCTGGCCGGTTGCGAGGTCCACCTCAAGGCCGAGCACCTGCAGCGCGTCGGTGCCTTCAAGTTCCGTGGCGCGCTCACCGCGCTGTCGGCCTTCGACGAGCGCCAGCGCCGCGGCGGCGTGATCGCCTTCTCCTCCGGCAACCACGCCCAGGCGATCGCGCTCGCGGCCGCCGAGATCGGGATCCGCGCAGTGATCGTCATGCCGCACGACGCCCCGGCGCTGAAGGTGGCGGCGACGCAGGGCTACGGTGCGGAGGTGGTCCGCTATGACCGCTACACCCAGGACCGCGAACAGATCGCCGCCGAGCTGGCCGCCGATCAGGGGATGACCGTCGTCCCGCCCTATGACCACCCGCAGGTGATCGCCGGGCAGGGCACTGTCGTCAAGGAGCTGCTTGAGGACGCAGGCCCGCTCGACGTGGTCGTCACGCCGCTGGGCGGGGGCGGACTGCTGTCCGGCAGCATCCTGTCCGCCCGGGCGCTCGCCCCGCACGCACGGGTGTATGCCGTGGAGCCGGCTGCCGGCGACGACGGTCGCCAGTCCCTGCGGCAGGGGCGCATCGTCACCATCGACACCCCGCGCACGCTGGCCGACGGCGCGCAGACCACGCACCTGGGTCAGCTCACCTTCCCGATCATCGCCGAGGGGGTCACCGACATCGTGACGGCGACCGACGACCAGCTGGTCGAGACGATGCGGGTGATGGCCGGCGTCCTCAAGCAGGTCGTGGAGCCGACCGGTGTGCTGGCCCTCGCGGCCGTCCTCTCCGGCGCGGTCCCGGACACGGCCGGTCGGCGGGTGGGTGTGGTTCTCTCCGGCGGCAACATCGACCTGACCCGCTTCGCCGAGCTGGTAGGTGCCCCCTGAGCGACACCCTGCCCGCGGCACCTGAGCGACCGAGGATCTCCCGTGAGATCTGGATCCTGGTCGGCGCCGCCTTCGTCATCGCGATCGGGTTCGGCATCGTCTCACCGGTCCTTCCGGCCTACGCGCGCTCCTTCGACGTCGGCGTGGCGGCGGCGTCGGTCATCGTCTCGGCGTTCGCGTTCTTCCGTCTCGTGTTTGCCCCGGCGGGCGGTCTGCTGGTCTCCCGCCTCGGTGAGCGTCCCGTCTATCTGGCGGGCCTGCTCGTGGTCGCCGCGTCCTCCTTCGCCACGGCCTTCGCGCAGAGCTATGGGCAGCTGCTCCTCTTCCGGGGCCTGGGCGGCATCGGCTCCACGATGTTCACCGTGTCGGCGATGGCACTGCTGGTCCGCCTCGCACCGCCAGCCGCACGCGGACGGGTGTCGTCGGCATACGGCTCGGCCTTCCTGATCGGTGGCATGGTCGGTCCGTTGCTGGGTGGCGCCCTCGCGGGCTTCGGTCTGCGGGCGCCGTTCATCGTGTATGGCGTGGCGCTGGTCCTCGCCGCTCTCGTCGTCGGCATCGGGCTGGGTGGGGCGCGCCTGCGCCCTGCGCCGGGTGCCGCCACGCGGCCGCCCCTGACGCTGCGGGAGGCGTTGCAGTCGCCGGTCTATCGCGCAGTCCTGGTCTCCGGGATGGCCAACGGGTGGACCAACTTCGGGGTCCGGATGGCGCTGCTGCCCCTCCTGGCGGCCGCGGTCCTGGACGAGCCGTGGGTGGCCGGCGCGGTGCTGGCCGTCGGTGCGGTGGGGACCGCTGGGACCCTGCAGTTCTCGGGCAGGTGGGTGGATCGGGTGGGCCGCCGGCCCCTGGTGATCGCGGGGCTGCTGGTGATGGCGGCGTCGTTCGGGCTGATCGGGGTAGCGCAGAGTCCCGCCCTGTCCACCGGCACCGGCCTGGGCGTGCTGTTTGCCCTGTCGGTGACCGCGGGCGTCGGGGCGGGACTGGTCAACCCGGCCCAGCAGGCAGCCGTCGCCGACGTCGTCGGGCACGACCGCAGCGGCGGCACCGTGCTGTCCAGCTTCCAGATGTCGCAGGACGGGGGAGCGATCGTCGGGCCGATCCTGGTCGGGGTGGTGGCGGACACGGTCGGGTTCGGCGCGGCGTTCGCGCTCACGGGCGTGGTCTGCCTGGTCGGGGTCTTCCCGTGGCTGCGTGCGCCGGAGCCGTTGGGGGCCGATCACGGCAAGGCCGGCCACGGCTAGGCCGGCCACGGCTAGGCCAGCGCGTCGCCCTTGAAGACATAGGTGCGATAGGCCCAGAACCGGAACAGCGTGCCGAGCACCAGGCCGACGCCGTTAGCGCTGATGTTGTCGGCAAGCTGGCTGTCCAGGCCCAGGACATAGCGGGAGAAGCCCAGGCAGGCCACCGCGATCCCGAGCCCCAGGATGTTGAACCACACGAAGAGCACGAACTCGTGGGTCACTGCGGCGCGGCGGCGGTGCCGGAAGGTCCAGTAGCGGTTGCCCAGCCAGGAGAAGACCGTGGCGATCGCCGTGGCCAGGATCTTGGCCCGCAGCGGGATGTCGTGCAGCGGTCCGTCGAACCCTCCGCCGGGCAGGCCGAAGACGAAGTAGTTGTAGAGCGAGGTGTCCAGGATGAACGCCAGCAGACCGATGGTGCCGAACTTGGCGACCTCGCGGGCCAGCAGGTCATAGGCTCTCCGGATCCGCCCGAGGAGCCCTGTGTCGCTGCGCGGGCGCGTCCGGGTCACGCCGGGAGTCTACGTCCGGGCGCTGTGTGGAGTTCCCCGGCAACTCAGGCACCGCCAGGCGCTAGGGTCCGATGCATGTGGCCCTTCTCGCGTCAGTGGACGGCACCGTCCCCGCAGCACTGCCGCTGCGCCAGGCACCTTGACGACGCCCTGCTGGCCACGGTGCTGCCGCGCGCGGCAGCCTGGCTGCACGAGGCCGGCGAAGATGTGCCACCCACCGCCATCGGCTCCCTCATCGACCACGAGGAGCTGGGTGTCGAGCCCCCGGAGCCGGGGGGCGAGCCGGACGAGGAGCTGCTGGAGGAGGGCTTCCACTACTCCCTGTGGCTGGGTGATGCTGCTCGGCTGCACTATGACGACGAGGCGACACCGGTCGCGACGGTCCTGGGCCAGCACCGGGGCATCAGGAAGGCCCAGCAGGAGGACCGCGAGATCATCCTCATCAAGGCGCCCCGGCTCTGTCCCGACGGGGCTCTCACGGCGCTGGCGCTGAGCCTGGCAGACCCCCGCGTCCGCCTGGCGCGCGCCCCCGACTGAGTCTGGGGGTGCCTTAGGGTGGCCGACGTGACGAAGTCTCCTGGACCACTGCGCGCGGAGGGCGGCTTCCCGGTCGTCGGGATCATCGGCGGCGGTCAGCTCGCCCGGATGAGCCAGCAGCCGGCGATCGCGCTCTCCCTCACCCTGTCCGTGCTGGCCGAGTCACCGACGGCCGCTGCGGCGCTCGTGGTGCCGCACGCACCGGTCGGGGACCACACCGATGTCGAGACGGTGCGCGCCTTCGCCCAGGACGTCGACGTGGTCACCTTCGACCATGAGCACGTGCCACCGCAGGTCATCTCGGCGCTCCTGGCCGACGGTCGTCAGGTCCATCCCGGTCCCGAGGCGTTGCTGCACGCGCAGGACAAGATCGTCATGCGCCGGCGCCTGACCGAGCTGGGCATCCCGTGCCCGCGGTGGACGGCGGCGACCTCGGCGCAGGACGTCACGGCGTTCGGCGAGGAGATCGGCTGGCCGGTGATCGCCAAGACCCCCAGGGGTGGGTATGACGGCAAGGGGGTGCGTCGGATCTCCTCGGCGGCGGAGGTGGCTGACTGGCTGGAGGTGGTCGGCCAGGAGGGTCCGATGCGCGAGGGTGTGCTGCTCGAGGAGTCGGTGGACTTCACCCGCGAGCTGGCCGCCATGGTCGCCCGCAGCCCCAGCGGTCAGGCCGCGACCTGGCCCGTCGTCGAGACCGTCCAGACCAACAGCATCTGCACCGAGGTGATCGCCCCGGCCCCCGGTCTCGACCCGGACCTGGCCTCGCGGATCGGCGAGGCGGCGCTGCGGATCGCCGGGGCGCTCGGGGTCACCGGCGTGATGGCCGTCGAGCTGTTCGAGGTGAGGGACGCGCAGACCGGTGCTCCGGCATACCTCGTCAACGAGCTCGCGATGCGGCCGCACAACTCGGGCCACTGGAGCATCGACGGAGCGGTGACCAGCCAGTTCGAGCAGCACCTGCGGGCCGTCCTGGACCTGCCCCTGGGCGACCCGTCGGCGCGGCAGCGCTGGGCGGTGATGGCCAACGTGCTGGGGGGCGAGCACCCTGACTTGTATCCCACCTATCGGCACCTGATGGCGCGCGACCCCGGGCTCAAGGTCCACCTCTATGGCAAGGGAGTGCGGCCCGGTCGCAAGCTCGGGCACGTGACGGTCACCGGCGATGGTGATCTTGAGGAGCTGCGCGCACGGGCCCGGCACGCCGCCGACTATCTGCAGGGAGTCATCGATGAGTGAGATTGGCAGCGCGGGCCCCGTCGTCGGGCTGGTGATGGGCAGCGACAGCGACTGGCCGGTCATGGAGGCGGCGGCTGCCGTCCTCGAGGAGTTCGGCGTGGCCTTCAAGGCGGACGTCGTCTCGGCGCACCGGATGCCGACGGAGATGATCGACTATGGCCGGTCGGCCGCCGACCGTGGGCTGCGGGTGATCATCGCCGGCGCCGGGGGAGCGGCCCACCTGCCGGGGATGCTGGCGTCGGTGACGGTGCTGCCGGTGATCGGGGTGCCCGTGCCGCTGAAGCACCTGGACGGCATGGACTCGCTGCTGTCGATCGTGCAGATGCCTGGGGGGATCCCGGTTGCCACGGTGTCGATCGCTGGGGCCAAGAACGCCGGGCTGCTCGCCGTGCGGATGCTCGGTGCCGGGGACGGGGCGGAGGCGACGCGGCTGCGGGAGGCCCTGTCGGCATACGCCTCGGAGCTGCGCGACCAGGCCCACGCCAAGGGTGAGAAGCTGCGCCACCAATTTTGATAGTGGTTTCGTCGGCGTTTCCCACATTTTCGTAGTGGTTTCGTCGGTCCGAACGCGTGCCCAGATTTCGAGCGACAGAACCTTCCCGGCACCGCAGAGGTCTAGTAGGTGTGAGCAGCTCCCAGAAGCGTGAAGCCGACTTCGCCGCGTTCGTCGCGGCCCAGTCAGCCCAGCTCGTGCACTTCGCCCGGGTGCTGTGCGGAGACCTGCACCAGGCTCAGGACCTCGTGCAGGGAGCGCTGGAGAAGGTCTACCGAGTATGGCGCAAGCGCGAGATCGAGCATCCGTTCGCCTATTCGCGGCGGGCCGTGCTCAACCAGTACCTGTCGGGTGGGCGCAACCGCTGGCGTGAGACGCCGGTCGCCGACCCGTCGGACCACCACCAGCAGCCCGGGCCGGACCATGCGACCGAGGTGGTCACCCGGGACGCGCTGCTGGCGGCGCTGGCCGGCCTCACCCCGCGTGAGCGGGCAGTCATCGTCCTGCGCTACCAGCAGGACCTCACCGAGGCCGCGACCGCCGAGCAGCTCGGCATCCGGGTCGGCACCGTCAAGAGCACCGCCTCCCGGGCGATGGCCAAACTGCGCACCTCGCCCGACCTCATCGAGACCACCCGTGGGAGAACATCATGAGCAGTCACACCGAGCAGGCCCTGCGCGAGGCGCTGGGGTTTGACCCCCAGACACCGTCGCTGCAGGTCGAGTCGATCATCGAGGCCGTCGACCGCAGTCGTCGACGCAGCATGTGGGCCGGGGCCGCCGCTGCCAGCGTGGCCCTTGCCGCGGCCGGTGGGATCGCCGTCGCCACCCTGTCCGACGACGTCATCGAGCCCGTGCCGGCCGGCGTGACCGAGGTGAGCGGGACCTTCGAGATCGGGACGGGGTGGGAGATGGTGGTCGACGGACAAGGCCTGTGCCTGGCGAACGAGGCCCGCACCGTCTATGACTGCGGAGTGGATGTCGCCTTCCGGGAGGGCTCCACGTTCAGCTGGTCCGACGGGACGTCAGGCCCGCAGATCTACGCCTGGGTGGTGCGTGACAGCACGGCCACCGCGGCCCTGGAGAAGTCCCAGGGCGGGACAATCTCGGCACAGGTGTATCGCGTGCCGGACCTCGACGTCTCGATCGCGGTCGCCCAGCTCCTTCCCCAGGACCCGGCCGGGTGGCAGCGGGTGTCGCGCGACGAGGCGGACACGGTGACCGACGTGGTGCCATTCCAGGCCGGCGACGACAGCGTGCCCACGCGCGGCTGATCCGACCCGAGCGCGGGACGCGAGGGCACAGACCGACGAAACCCCTACGAAGTTGCGGGGCTGACCTACGAAACCCCTGCAAAAATGCGGGGGAGGCCCACGAAACCCCTGCAAAAATTGGGCACTACGATCGGGGCATGTCGACACCGAGCGCCGACCAACTGCCCCTGGCCCCGGACGGGGCGCCGCCCCAGGAGGACTGGGAGGGCGCCGTCGCGGCGGTGCTGCGCAGGAGCGGGCGCCTCACCAGTGACGACCCCGACTCCGCAGCCTGGGGCGCGCTGACCACCACCACGCTGGACGGCATCCCGGTCCTGCCGCTCGGCACCCCCGACACGGCCGCCGAGCTGCCCGACGCGGGTCTGCCGGGCCAGGTGCCGTTCACCCGCGGGACTACCGCGACGCGGCCGTTCGGCTCGTGGGACATCCGCGCCCGCTTCGAGGACCCGGACGCCGAGCTGACCGCCCAGCACGTCACCGAGGACCTCGAGAACGGCGTCAACTCTCTGTGGCTCGTCCTCGGCGACGCCGGCATCGCCATCGAGGATCTCGACACGGTCCTCGAGCCCGTGCTGCTGGACCTCGCGCCCGTCGTGCTCGACGCCCCGCAGCGTCCCGTCCTGGCCGCATCGGAGTTCGTCCGACACATGGTCCGCCGGGGCGTGCAGCCCGCCGCCGGCACCAACCTCGGGGCCAACCCGATCGGCCACCGCGACAAGCGGCCGATGGCCAAGGAGGTCGTCCGCGACGTCGCCGACCTGGCCGTCCGCGAAGGCCTGAAGGCGGTCATGGTCGACGGCACCGCCGTGCACGACCGCGGCGGCTCCGACGTCCAGGAGCTGGCCTACACGATCGCCGCCGGGGCCGAGTACCTCCGCCTCCTCGCCCAGGCCGGCCACGACCCGGCCACCGCCGCGCGCCTCATCGAGTTCCGTTATGCCGCAACGGCCGAGCAGTTCCCCACCATCGCCAAGTTCCGCGCCGCGCGCCGCCTCTGGGCACGCGTCCTGGAGCTCAGCCACGTCGACCCGGCTCGCCAGGGTCAGTCCCAGCACGCGGTCACCTCACGACCGATGATGACCCGCTACGACCCCTACACCAACATGCTGCGCACCACCGTCGCCGCGTTCTCCGCCGGCGTCGGCGGTGCCGGCGCCGTCACGGTCCTGCCATTCGACGAGCCGCTCGGCCTGCCGGAGTCGTTCAGCCGCCGGATCGCGCGCAACACCTCCAGCCTGCTCGCCGCCGAGGCGCACATCGCCGAGGTCACCGACCCGGCAGGCGGGTCGCACGCCGTCGAGCGCCTCACCGAGGACCTTGCCGTCGCCGCCTGGGAGCTCTTCGGCCGGGTCGAGGAGGACGGCGGTCTGATCCACGACCTCAGGGACGGCTCCTGGGACCGGGCCATCGCCGAGGTGGTGCAGCGCCGCCGCGACCAGGTCGCCCGCCGCACCCGACCGATCACCGGCCTCACCGAGTTCCCCCAGGTCGCCGAGACGCTGCCGCACCGCCGGGCGTATGCCGTGCCTCGCCAGGTCGTCCGCCACGGCGCTGACTTCGAGAACCTGCGCGACCAGCCGGCGCCCCACCCGCTGTTCGTAGCCACCATGGGCACGGTCGCGCAGCACACCGCCCGCGCCACCTTCCTCACCAACCTGCTGGCAGCCGGCGGCATCACCGCCCACGCCGTGGGCTCCAGCACCGGCGTCGAGGACGTCCTGGCCGCCTACCACGGCGAGAAGGTCGTCGCCCTGGCCGGGACCGACCAGGCGTATGCCGAGTGGGGACCTGATCTCGTCACCGCCCTTCGCGGGGCGGGAGCCCAGCACGTCCTGCTGGCCGGCAAGCCAGTCGAGGGCCTGGAGGTCGACGACAACGCCGCGATGGGCCTGGACGCCCTGGCCTTCCTGCACCGCACCCGCGAGCGACTCGGCGTCACTGCCGATCCCGATGCCAGTGCCCGTCCCACCACGGAGTCAGCCCGATGAAGA
This sequence comes from Ornithinimicrobium cryptoxanthini, assembly GCF_023923205.1. Lineage (NCBI taxonomy): Bacteria > Bacillati > Actinomycetota > Actinomycetes > Micrococcales > Ornithinimicrobiaceae > Ornithinimicrobium > Ornithinimicrobium cryptoxanthini. Next base: position 1,043,086 of record NZ_CP099490.1, read on the forward strand.
GCATCCCCAAGTCCTTCGCCGGGTTCTCCCTCAACGGCGAGCAGACCCCGCGACCCGACCCCGCGGCATACGAGCGGGCCGTGGCCGACACCCAGCCCTGGGCCGCCCCCGAGGGCATCGACATCTTGCCCCTCTACACCGCCGACGACCTGGCCGGACTCGACGCCCTCGACACCTACCCCGGTCTCGCGCCCTACCTGCGCGGGCCCTACCCGGCGATGTATGCCACCCAGCCCTGGACCATCCGGCAGTACGCCGGTTTCTCCACCGCCGAGGAGTCCAACGCCTTCTACCGTCGCAACCTGGCCGCGGGCCAGAAGGGCCTCTCGGTCGCGTTCGACCTGGCCACCCACCGCGGCTACGACTCCGACCACCCGCGGGTGCGCGGCGACGTCGGCATGGCCGGTGTGGCGATCGACTCGATCTATGACACCCGCACCCTCTTCGACGGCATCCCGCTGGACAAGATGAGCGTGTCGATGACGATGAACGGCGCGGTGCTGCCGGTGCTCGCGCTCTACATCGTCGCGGGCGAGGAGCAGGGGGTCAGCCCCGAGCAGCTGTCCGGGACCATCCAGAACGACATCCTCAAGGAGTTCATGGTCCGCAACACCTACATCTATCCGCCGGCTCCCTCGATGCGGATCATCAGCGACATCTTCTCGTTCACCGCCGCCACGATGCCGCGCTTCAACTCGATCTCGATCTCCGGCTACCACATCCAGGAGGCCGGGGCCACGAACGACCTGGAGCTGGCCTACACCCTGGCCGACGGGGTCGAATACATCCGCGCCGGCCTCGACGCCGGACTCGACATCGACGCCTTTGCCCCGCGGTTGAGCTTCTTCTGGGCGATCGGCATGAACTTCTTCATGGAGGTCGCCAAGATGCGTGCGGCCCGGGCGCTCTGGTCGCGCCTGGTCGCCGACTTCAACCCGAGCAACCCGAAGTCGCGCTCGCTGCGCACCCACTCCCAGACCTCCGGCTGGTCCCTGACGGCGCAGGACGTCTACAACAACGTGCAGCGCACCGCGATCGAGGCGATGGCCGCCACCCAGGGGCACACGCAGAGCCTGCACACCAACGCCCTGGACGAGGCGATCGCGCTGCCGACCGACTTCTCCGCGCGGATCGCCCGCAACACCCAGCTGCTCATCCAGCAGGAGACCGGCACCACCAAGATCATCGACCCGTGGGGTGGTTCCTACTACGTCGAGCGGCTCACCCACGACCTGGCCGCGCGGGCCTGGAGCCACATCCAGGAGGTCGAGGCGGCCGGCGGCATGACCAAGGCCATCGAGGAGGGGCTGCCCAAGATGCGCATCGAGGAGGCGGCCGCGCGCACCCAGGCCAGGATCGACTCCGGCCAGCAGGCGGTCATCGGCGTCAACACCTACCAGGTGACCGACGAGGAGCCCTTCGAGGTGCTCAGGGTGGACAACAACGCGGTGTATGCCGCGCAGCTGGCCAAGCTGGAGAGGTTGCGTGCCGAGCGGGACCAGTCGGAGGTCGACTCGGCGCTGCACGCGCTGCGTGCGAGCGCCGAGCAGGGCGGTGGCAAGGACGGCTCGCTGGAGGGCAACCTGCTCGCGCTCTCGGTGGACGCGGCCCGGGCCAAGGCCACGGTGGGGGAGATCTCGCACGCGCTGGAGCAGGCCTATGGGCGGCACCGGGCCGTGATCCGTACGATCTCAGGGGTGTATCGCCAGGAGGCCGGCGGAGCCGGCAACGTCGAGCAGGTCGTGGCCGCGACCGAGCGGTTCGAGGCCGCCGAGGGCCGCCGTCCGCGCATCCTGGTCGCCAAGATGGGCCAGGACGGGCACGACCGCGGGCAGAAGGTCATCGTCACCGCGTTCGCCGACATGGGCTTCGACGTCGACGTGGGCCCGCTGTTCTCCACGCCCGAGGAGGTTGCCCAGCAGGCCGTCGACGCCGACGTGCACGTGGTCGGGGTCTCGTCGCTGGCGGCCGGTCACCTGACACTGCTGCCGGCACTGCGCCAGGCGCTGGCCGAGCAGGGGCGGGAGGACATCATGGTCGTCATCGGCGGGGTCATCCCGCCCGACGACGTGGCCACGCTGCGGGAGATGGGTGCCGCGGACGTCTTCCTGCCGGGCACGGTCATCGCTGACAGCGCGCTGTCTCTGCTCGAGCGGCTGAACGCCAACCTCGGGCACTGATGGCCATCGACCCGGCGGCGTTGGCCGAGGGAGTGCTGGCGGGCAACCGCACGGCGCTGGCCCGCGCCATCACGCTCGTGGAGTCCAGCCGCCCGGACCACCGCACCGCCGCCCGGGAGCTGCTCGCCGAGCTGGCCCCGCACGCCGGTGGAGCGGTGCGGGTCGGCATCTCAGGGGTGCCCGGGGTCGGCAAGTCGACCTTCATCGAGGCTCTCGGCATGTGGCTGATCGGGCAGGGCAAGCGGGTGGGTGTGCTGGCGGTCGACCCCTCCAGTGTGCGCACCGGAGGCTCGGTGCTGGGGGACAAGACCAGGATGGCGGACCTGTCGGCCAGCCCCTCGGCATACATCCGTCCCTCGCCAAGTGCGGGGACCCTGGGCGGTGTCGCCCGGGCCACCGCGCAGTCGATCACCGTGCTGGAGGCGGCCGGGTTCGACGTCGTGCTGGTCGAGACCGTCGGGGTGGGGCAGTCCGAGGTGACGGTCGCGGGGATGGTCGACACCTTCCTGTTCCTGACCATCGCGCGCACCGGTGACCAGCTGCAGGGCATCAAGAAGGGCATCCTGGAGCTGGCCGACGTGGTCGCGGTCAACAAGGCCGACGGGGACCGGGTGCGCGAGGCCGAGGTGACCGCCAAGGACCTAGCGAGCACGTTCCGGCTGGTCTATGCGGGCACGCAGTCGTGGGTGCCGCCGGTGCTGACGTGCTCGGCGGTCGAGGGGACCGGCATCGAGAAGGTCTGGCAGCGGGTGCTGCGGCACCGCGCCTTCCTCGGCGACCGGGGCCTGGCTGACAAGCGGGCCGACCAGCAGCTGGAGTTCACCTGGGCGCTGGTGCGGGCCGAGCTGGACGCCCGGCTGGCTGCGGATGCCGACGTGGCCAGGGTGCGCGGCGAGGTCCGGGAGCGGGTCATCGCCGGGGAGCTCACCGCGGTCGCTGCCGCCGACCTGATCCTGGCGGTCTTCGACCGGGCTGAACCCTCTCAACCGTCCGAACCGCCGCCGTGAAGGATCCGTTCACGTGCCACGGTCTTTCGCGGGGCAGTACGGGGACGCACACACGATCCTGGAGGGGAACTCGGTCGGCGGCGCACGATCGGGCTGCTCCGCCTCACCTTGAGCCCGGTGTGCCGAGCCCGGCCTCGCGCGCGGCGACGATGGCCTCGGCGCGGGTGGTGACACCGAGTTTGGTGAAGATCGTCGACACGTAGTTGCGCACGGTCTTGTCCGACAGGTACAGCCGTCGGGCGATGTCCGGGTTGCCCATTCCCTCGGCGATCAGCGCGAGAACGTCCCGCTCCCGACCAGTCAGCGAGGGGAACGGGGTCGTCACGGAGGAGTCGGCGGTGAACAACGACCGGAGACGACGTGCCACACCTGCGGAGTAGACACCCTGTCCGGCGGAGACGGCCTCGAGCGTGCGGCCGATCTCGTCCAGGCCGGCACCCTTGAGCAGATATCCCAGTGCACCCGCCTGGACCGCGGCCAGGACGGCGTGGTCGTCGTCGACCATGGTGAGCACAAGCACCTTGGTGTCAGGCGCCTTGTCGATGATCCGACGAGTCGCCTCCACACCGCCGAGGCCGGGCATCTGCAGATCCATCAACACCAGGTCCGGGCGCAGTGCCAACACCAACTCCACCGCGGCCGCACCGTCCGCAGCCTCAGCGACCACGTCGACATTCAGTTCGCCCAGCAGCGCGCGCAACCCCTGCCGGAACACCGGGTGGTCGTCGACGATCACCACCGTCAACCCTGTGACGCTCATCCATGGATCCTGGGCAGGTGGGCGATGATCGTCGTGCCCGTGCCGTGAGCTGCCCCCGACACCGTGCACCATCCACCGAGTTCCTCGGCTCGCTCACACATCGAGGCGAGACCGACCCCGCGGGTTGCTTCCGCCGGAATGCCGCGGCCGTTGTCGCTGACTCGCACCGTGACTGCGTCGGGCTCGGCGCGCAGAAGCACCTCGACGGCCGATGCGCAAGCGTGCCGGACGGCGTTCGTGAGCGCCTCCTGGGTGATCCGGTAGGCCGCCACCTCAACCGCCGCGGACAGGTCCGTGAGACAGCCTTCAGAGCGGATGCTCACTTGTGGCCCGCCGTGGAATGTTGCGGGGCCGGAGGATCTGAGCGCCCCGAGCAACCCCAGGTCGTCGAGGACCGGCGGTCGCAACCCGGACACCAGTCGGCGCACGTCGTCCACTGCGGTCCGTGCCTGATCGGCGATGTTCTTGGCCAGATCCGCGGCCAGTTCATGGTCGCCGCGCTGCAAGGTCAAGCGCACGGCGTCTGCACCCATGACGACTCCGGCGAGCTGCGGTCCGAGCCCGTCGTGCAGGTCACGACGAAGCCGGCGACGTTCCTCCTCCCGCGAGTCGACGAGGCCGCGGCGAGACGCCTCGAGGTCACCGGAGAGCCGCAGGGCGTAGGCGGCGGAGGCCAGCGGGCCCGCGAGGGCAGTCAGGACATGAAGATCGGCCTGGTCGAGCCCGACGTCCCGGCGGGCCGGACGCGAGGCCACCGTCAGGGTGCCGACCTGTTCGCCGTGCAGCTGCAGCGGGATATCCCCGAGCTGGGTGTCGAGCGCGCCGGACTCTGTGCGGTATTCGGTGCCGTCTGGCATCGGCACGACAACCGCGGCACCGGGCAGTCGCAGCCCCTCCTGGACGGTCCGGATGGCCTCGGCCATGGCTTGCCGGGGCGAGTCTGCTTCGCGGAGGGTCCGATCCACGTCGCGGAGCAGCCCAAAGGGGTCGCCACGGCGTCCATGGAAGAGTCGATCGACGGCGCGCTGCACCCTCACCCTGGCCGGGTGGAAGGCCAGCGCGATCGCGAACACCGCCACGAGCGGCACCATGCCCTGGGAGGTCCCGACCAGCGCGCCGACCCAGGCGACCAATGCGACGTACACCAGTGCCGCGCCGCCCAGCAGTACCCCGGTCACGACGGTCCGGTTCACCACGAAGTCAAGGTCGTACAGCCGGTAGCGCAGCGTCGCCATGGCGAGGCCGGCCGGGATGAAGAGCACCGCGAGGTTGACCGCCCAGGAAGGCCCGAAGTTCGCCACCAGGACGGTGAGCACCACGGCGTAGCCGCACCAGCCGATCTGACGGCGCTCCGTGCCGTCGGCTCGGACGAATCGGACCACGACGGAGAGTGCCGAGAGCACGAGCAGCACCACGAGCACAGGGTCCAGGGCGCCAACGAGCCCGCCCCGGAGGGTGGAGAAGGTTGAGGCTCCCAGAGGATTCTCCACGCCGCTGAAGATGCCCAGCGGTCCGGGCGTTGTCGCGAACTCAACGACCACGAGCGCACCGAACAGCACTGTGGCACCGAGCAGCGGCCACCACGCTCGCGAGAGTGGCCGCCCTTCGGGGACGAGCTGGGGCAACACGGTGGACACGACGAGCCAGACGGGCAGCCAGGCCCAGTTTGTGAGCCAGGCGGTGAACAGGGCCAGTGAACCCGCGTCCGGGGGCAGAGGCGCACTCTCGACTCCGTCCAACACCCACGCGGTGTAGGAGACCGAGGCGACGTAGGCCGCCGAGACGATGCCGGTGCCCAGTAGCAGCCAACCCATCGTGCGTCCCCGAGGCTGATGCACAAGCAACGCACCCGTGGCGGAGAACGTGACCGCGACCACGACCTCGGGTGACTCGAACAGGTAGCGAAGGTATGGCAGATCACTGAGCAGCGGCAGCGCGATCGCCATCGAGGCGAGACCGATCGCCACCACAGCCAGGGTCCGAGCCGCCCACTGGGCGACCCGGTCCAGTGCCCGCACCGGTTGCACCTTCACACCGTAGGGGCAGGCGGCAGTCTGTGTCAGTCCTTCCACCACGCCACGCCGCGACCCCGGAGAATGTGAACCGCGAGTCCCACCGCGCCGGCCAGGTAGAGCCAGTGCGGGTCGACCGGCCCGACTGAGCCGATGCTGAAGTCGAGCAGGATGAACCCGAGCCAGCAGGCCGGGATCCAGCGTGGCACAGCGCCTGTCATCAGCATGCCGATGGTGAGCACCAGCATCCCGAGCGCCGCGCCGACGAAGAAGGGTTGGCCGAACACGACGTTGAGGAGCGTGTCGTCATACACCTCGTTGCTGAGGAACCCAGCTGCTGGTGCCTCCTTCTGGGCGAGCGCTGCACGCCCGATGAGGTCCAGCGTGTGCGTGCCGAGGAAGCCCCACATCCCGATGACCAGCAGGCTCCCGGCAGCCCATGCCGTTCGACGCGCCTTGCGGTGCAGCAGGCGGGCGGCCGCGACGAAGCCGAGCGCCATGAATGGCACGGCAAGCGTGCCCACCAGCAGGAGCGCGGTGATCAGGACGGGGTGGTCTGCGTAGAGCTGGATCTGGTCGGCAGCCGCGTCGGGCCGGTTGCCGACGAACTGTCCGAGCACCGGCTCGAGAGTGTTGCCGGCCGCGCCGATGACCAGCGCCACCGCAGCGAAGCGGTGGCCGAACGGCATTGTGGCACGGCGCGAGGAGTCGGTGGCCGCCACCGGGGCGGCTACAGCGGTCGTGGTCATGGTGCCTCCTGAATCCAGTCGACGGACCTGCCCGTCGGAGTTCCTCCACACTCTTCGCACCGATGTCCCGGGCGCAGGTGAGCGGTGTCCCGACCTTCTTGGGACACCTCCTGGTGCGGGACAGCGGACCCACCTGCGCTAATGTGGATCCATGCGCTGCACGCTCCTTCTTATGCAGCCGCGCTGAGCACGACATGAGCCGGCGCGGCTGACCCCTCCTGGGCGAGGGGCTTTTTTGTGTCACGACGCAGCAGCAACGACTTCGAGGACGAGATGACTGACAGCACGGGCGACACGCAGGCCGGCAACAGCACGAGCGAGACGCCGCACCGCTACACCGCGGAGCTGGCCAACCAGATCGAGGACGCCTGGCAGGACCGCTGGGAGGCGGAGGGCACCTTCCACTCCGCCAACCCCGCCGGCCCCTGGGCGGAGCCGGACGACCCTCGTCTCCAGCGTGGCCACGTGATGGTGATGGACATGTTCCCCTACCCCTCGGGCGCCGGGCTGCACGTCGGCCACCCGCTGGGCTTCATCGCCACCGACGTCTTCAGCCGCTACCAGCGCACCACCGGCCGCAACGTGCTGCACACCATGGGTTTCGACGCCTTCGGCCTGCCCGCCGAGCAGTATGCCGTGCAGACCGGTCAGCACCCCCGCACCACCACCGAGGCCAACATGGTCACCTATCGCCGCCAGCTGCGGGCGCTGGGTATGGGGCATGAGCAGCGGCGGTCGATCGAGACCATCGACCCCGACTTCTATCGCTGGACCCAGTGGATCTTCCTGCAGATCTTCAACAGCTGGTATGACGAGTCGGCCGTCCGCGCGGACGGCCAGCTGGGCGCCGCGCGCCCGATCACCTCCTTGGTCGAGCAGTATGCCGGGGGTCACCGACAGACCCCGTCCGGTCAGCCGTGGGAGCAGCTGACCCCGACCGAGCGCGAGCAGGTCCTGGCGCAGCACCGGTTGGCCTATGTCTCCTCCGCGCCGGTCAACTGGTGCCCGGGGCTGGGCACGGTGCTGTCCAATGAGGAGGTCACCAACGAGGGCCGGTCCGAGCGTGGTGACTTTCCCGTCTTCAAGCGCAACCTGAGCCAGTGGAAGATGCGGATCACCGCCTATGCCGACCGGCTGATCGACGACCTGGACCGGCTGGACTGGCCGGAGAAGATCAAGATCCAGCAGCGCAACTGGATCGGCCGCAGCCAGGGTGCCAACGTCTCGTTCCCGGTAGTCGGCCACGACGAGCAGATCACCGTCTTCACCACCCGCCCGGACACGATCTTCGGCGCCACGTTCATGGTGCTCGCGCCCGAGCACCCGCTGCTGGAGCACATCGTCCCGCAGTCCCACAAGGGTGACGTTGCGACCTACCGCCGCCAGGCCTCGACCAAGTCCGACCTGGAGCGGCAGGCCGACACCAAGGCCAAGACCGGCGTCTTCACCGGCGCGCACGCGATCAACCCGGCCACCGGTGAGTCCATCCAGGTCTGGGTCGCCGACTACGTGCTGATGGGCTACGGCACCGGCGCGATCATGGCCGTCCCCGGACAGGACGAGCGGGACTGGGCGTTCGCCACGGCATACGACCTGCCGATCATCCGTACCGTGGCGCCGACGCAGGGGCACCCCGAGGACGAGGCCTTCACCGGCGAGGGTCCGGCGATCAACTCCGCCAACGAGGAGATCGACCTGAACGGCCTGCCGGTGGACGAGGCCAAGGCCGCGATCATCGAGTGGCTGGCGGACCGGGGCCTGGGCGAGGGGACCATCACCTACCGCCTGCGCGACTGGCTGTTTAGCCGGCAGCGATACTGGGGTGAGCCGTTCCCGATCGTCTGGGACGAGCACGGCGTCGCGCACGCGCTGCCTGACGACCAGCTGCCGCTGACGCTGCCGGACGTGCCGGACTACAGCCCGCGCACCTTCGACCCGCAGGACGCCGAGTCCATGCCGGAGGCGCCGCTGGCGCGCGCCACCGAGTGGGTCGAGGTCGAGCTGGACCTGGGTGACGGGCCGAAGCCCTATCGCCGCGACACCAACACGATGCCCAACTGGGCCGGGTCGTGCTGGTATCACCTGCGCTACCAGGACCCGGAGAACAAGGAGGCCCCGGTCGACCCGGCCGTCGAGGCCTACTGGATCGGCCCGCGCGAGCAGCCGGTGGCCGGTGCCCCTGCGGGGTCCCGCGACCCCGGTGGCGTCGACCTCTACATCGGCGGTGCCGAGCACGCCGTGCTGCACCTGCTCTACTCCCGCTTCTGGCACAAGGCACTGCACGACCTGGGTTATGTCAGCAGTGAGGAGCCGTTCCGTCGGCTGATCAACCAGGGCATGGTCGAGGCCTACGTCTATCGCGACAGTCGGGGCCAGCCGGTCCCGGCCGCGGAGGTCGAGGAGACCCTCGGGGAGAGCGGCGACCCGGCATACACCTGGCAGGGCCAGCCGGTGACCAAGGAGCACGGCAAGATGGGCAAGTCCCTGAAGAACGTCGTGACCCCCGACGAGATGCGCGCGCAGTATGGCTCGGACACCTTCCGCGTCTATGAGATGTCGATGGGGCCGCTGGAGCAGTACAGGCCCTGGGAGACCCGTGCCGTCGTCGGGAGCCAGCGGTTCCTGCAACGCCTGTGGCGCAACGTCATTGACGAGGAGACCGGTGCGGTCACGGTCTCCGATGACGCGTTGGACGAGGCGACCGCCCGCTTCCTGGCGCGCACCGCAGACGGGGTCAGGACCGACTTCGAGCACCTGCGCGTCAACACCGCAGTGGCCAAGATGATCGAGTTCAACAACCACCTGACCAAGCTGGACCGGGTGCCGCGCGTGGCGGTCCAACCGCTGGTCCAGATGGTGGCCCCGGTCGCGCCGCACATCGCCGAGGAGCTGTGGTCGCGCCTGGGTCACCGCGAGTCGCTGGCCTACGAGCCGTTCCCCGAGGCGGACCCGGCACTGCTGGTCGAGGAGACCGTGACCTGCGTCGTGCAGGTCAAGGGCAAGGTCCGTGATCGCCTCGAGGTCGCTCCCGACATCTCCGAGGACGCGCTGCGCGAGCTGGCGCTGGGCTCCGCGCGGATCCGCGAGCTGATCGGCGACGGAGAGCTGCGCACGGTGATCGTGCGGGCGCCCAAGCTGGTCAACATCGTGCCCGCCTGAGCCGATCGCCCGGCCGTCCCGGCCCCCCGCCCTAGACCTGAGAGACTGCTGTCGTGCCCACCGCTGTGCTCACCGACTCGACCGCCTGCCTGCCGCCCGAGCTGGCGGAGCAGGCCGGTGTCCACGTGATCCCGCTGCACGTGACGGTGGGCCGGCAGACGCTCTCGGAGGGGGTCGACATCAGCACCTCCGAGGTCGCCGAGCTGTTGCGTGCCGGCAAGGAGAAGGTCGGCACGTCGCGGCCTGCGCCGGGGGAGTTCGTGGAGGTTTATCGTGCGCTGGTGCAGGAGACCGGCTGCGACTCGATCGTCTCCCTGCACCTGTCTGCCGCGATCTCGGGCACCGTCGAGGCGGCCCAGCTGGCGGCCGCGGCGGTGCGAGATGAGGTGCAGGTGGAGGTGGTCGACTCGCGGGTGCTCGGAATGGCGATGGGGTATGCCGCGTGGTCGGCTGCCGATGCCGCCGCCTCGGGGGCAGACCTGGCGGGGGCGGCAGAGGTGGCACGGGCGCGGTGCGCTGCCTCAGCGACCTACTTCTATGTGGACTCGCTCGAGCACCTGCGTCGAGGGGGTCGGGTCGGGGCGGTCCAGGCGCTGCTCGGGTCGGCGCTGGCGATCAAGCCGCTGCTGACCCTGGCCGAGGGGGAGGTGCAGCTCGAGGAGCGCGTCCGCACCCGGGCCAAGGCGCTGGCGCGGCTGGAGACGAAGTGTCTGGAGGCGGCGACGGCGGTCTCCTCCGAGCGCGGTGTCGACGTGGCTGTGCACCACCTGGGGTGGCGTGAGCAGGCCGAGGGGGTCACGGACTCGTTGCGCGAGGCCCTGCCCGCCGACTGCCGCGTCGACCTGGTGGAGCTGGGGGCGGTCGCGGGTGTCCACACCGGCCCCGGCACGCTCGCAGTGGCGGTGGCCCCACGCGTCTGACCCATGTGCACACCCATTCTCATACAGGTTTTGTTGGTGGCAGACGCAATTTTGTAGTGGTTTTGCAGGTGGCACCGTCAACAGGTGCGCCGCACGCCATCGCGCCGTCCACAGCCTCGCCCCGCGCTGGCTTGTGGGATGGCCGCTCTTCCTAACGTGCTCGTATGGCGGAGCAGGATCGGTTGGCCGCGCTGCTCGAGCGAGCGACCCGGGAGCGACGTGGTGGTGAAGATGACAGGTCGCAGCAGGATGAGACGGGCGACGGGTCGTGGGAGGACGGCTCGCTGGACCTCGACCGCGAGAGCGAGCGTGGTGGGGAGCCCTTGGTGCGCGGCGGCGAGTGGCTGCCGTCCGAGCCCGCGACGGGCCGCCATCGTGACGGGGACGATGGCCCACGGGTGCTCACCGTGCCCGCGTCGCTCCGGTCGGTGGACGTCCGCGTCCGGCCTGGGGCGGTCGTGGCGGTCATCGTCGTGGTGCTCTTGGTCGGGGCCATCTTCGGCGTGCGGTGGTGGTGGGCGGAGCGGACGAGTCAGCCTGTGCCGATCGCACCTGCGGCCACTACCTCGGGCCCCGCTGGACCGCTCGCGGAGGGTGCTGCGCAGCCACTGACTCACGAGGCGCTGGAGGCACCCGCGCTGGGGGCGACCGGCACACCGGGTGCAGGTGGAGCGCAGGCGACCACCGCCGAGCCGCAGTCCCTCCTCGTCCACGTCGACGGCGCGGTGCGGGCGCCAGGGGTCGTGCAGGTCGAGGTCGGTGCGCGCGTGCAGGACGCCGTCGACGCTGCGGGAGGGTTCACGGCCGAGGCCGACACCACCCGGTTGAACCTCGCCCGGCCGGTGGGCGACGGCGAGCGGCTGTGGGTGCCGCGTCCGGGGGAGGACGTGCCCGATCTGGTCGAGTCGGATCCCGGTGGGCCACCCGGCCAGCCACCAGCAGGCGGAGCGGGAGGAGGCTCAGGAGCGGGCGGTGGCGTGCAGGTCAACCTCAACAGCGCGGACCAGGCGGCGCTGGAGGAGCTGCCCGGTGTCGGGCCTGTGACTGCCGCAGCCATCATCCAGTGGCGCACGGAGCACGGCCGGTTCAGCACCACCGATGAGCTGCTCGAGGTCAGTGGGATCGGTGAGGCCACGCTCGACAAGCTCCTGCCGCACATCAGCCTCTGATGGGCGACACGACGGCCGTCCGGGGCCAGCCGACCACGCCTCCCGGGGGACAGCCGAGCCCACCGGATGAGGACCAGGCGAGTCCGCCCACGTTCGACCTGCGGCTGCTGTGCCCGGCGCTCATCGCGTGGGCGACGATGGTCGTGCTCGTCGTCCATGACGCCCGCACTCAGTTAACGGCTGGGCTGGTCGCCCTGGCGGCTGCCGGGCTGGTGGTCCGGTTCCGGTCCAGAGGCCGCCTCCTGCGCTGGCACCACCTCGGCGGCCTCACCGCGCTCAGCTGCGCCGCCACAGCCCTCGTCCTGATCGCGGGTGCAGCCCACCGGGCCTCCGACGAGGTCGGACCCGTGGCCGACCTGGCGCAGGAACGGGCCGTCGTCACCGTGACCGGCACGGTGCTGACCGAGCCGCGACTGGTGACCCGCGGGGACGAGCGACCGGACCTGGTCATCTTCGAGCTGCGCATCCGGCAGATCGAGGCCCGGGGCGAGGTGAGCCGGGTCAGCACGCCGGTCGTGGTCTTCGCCGATGACACCTGGCAGGACGTCTCGTGGCGCAGCACCGTGACGACCCGCGCCCGCCTCGGCCCACCCGACGAGGGGGACTCGGTCGTGGGTGTCCTCACCCCTCTCGACCCGCCCGGTGCGAGTTCACGACAAGGGCTCGTCCTGTCCGGCACCGAGCACGTCCGTGAGCGTCTGCGGCAGTCCGTGCACCCCCTGCCCGTCGACGCCCGTGCCCTGATCCCCGGGTTGGTGATCGGCGACACCTCGCTCACCCCGATGGACCTGAAGGACGCGATGCTCGCCACCGGCATGTCACACCTGAGCGCCGTCAGTGGTTCCAACGTCGCGATCGTGCTGGGGGCCGCCGTGCTGCTCTGCGGTTGGTGCGGCGTGCCCCGTCGTTGGCGACCCCTGATCGCTCTGCTGTCCCTCGTGGGGTTCGTGCTGCTGTGCCGCCCCGAGCCGAGCGTGCTGCGGGCCGGCGCGATGGGAGTCGTCGGGCTGATCGCACTGAGCTCCTCCCGTCGTGCGGCCAGCCTGCCGGCCCTGACGGTCGCGGTCCTCGCGACAGGTCCCTGGCTGCGCTGGCAGGCCGGTCGTCACCCGCGAGTCGCGTGGTCCCTGCTGCTGGTCGGCCTCGCGTTGCTGTGGCCGACGCCCGGGCGGCACGGTTGGCCCCCGCAGCACTGGGTGGTCGCTGGTTGTGATGTGGGGCAGGGGGACTCGTTCCTCGTGCCGACCGGCCCGGGGCGGGTGGTGGTGATCGACACCGGCCCGGATCCGGGTCTGCTCGGGGCGTGCCTCGACCTGCTCGGGGTCCGTCAGGTCGATGCCCTGGTGCTGACCCACTTCCACGCCGACCACGTGGGTGGCCTCGACGCGGTCCTGGGGCAGGTCCCGGTCGCGGCCGCCTATGTCACTCCGGTGCGCGACCCGCCAGCTGATGCCGAGCGGGTGCTGGCCAGTCTGCAGGCCGAGAACATCCCGACGTATGCCGTCACCTCCGGCGACCAGCTCGTCTGGGGCGACGCCGGTCGGGTCAGGGCGCAGGTGGTCTGGCCGCCCAGCCGTCCGTCCATCAGCCCCGGGGGAGGTGCACCGACCCCTGGCGGCCGTGAGCCTGATCTCGGGCGGGGGGCCAACAACGGCAGCGTGGTCCTGGACCTGACGGTCGACGGGGTCCGCATGCTGTTCACCGGCGACATCGAGCCGGAGGCGGCTCGCGGCGTCCGGAGGGCCGTCGCGGGTGAGCGCTTCGACGTCCTGAAGGTGGCCCACCACGGCAGCGCAGCCCAGGACGACGGCCTGGTCACCGGTGTCGGTGCCACCGTCGCCCTGATCGGGGTGGGCGAGGACAACACCTTTGGCCACCCGAGCCGCACGGCCCTGTCCCTGCTGGCCGAGACCGGCACAGTGGTGCTGCGCACCGACCTGGACGGGACCTATGCCGTGGTGCTGGACGAGGGCCAGCTGGCGGTGAGCGCACGCCGATAGCGCGGCCAGGCTGAGTCCGCCCGGCTAGGACGGCAGACAGTCCTCGACCAACCTGGGCAGCACGTCCTGCAACAGGCCGTCGATGCGCAGCGTGACCCACTCATCGCCTCGGGTGGGCCACCGGGTGACGACCGCGACCGGGATGCCCAGGGCGTGGGCGCGCTTGACGAACCGGAGCCCGCTCATCACCTGCAGCGACGAGCCGAGCACCAACAACGCGTCCGCGGCCTCGACGGCGCGGTAGGCCTGCTCGACCAGCGGCTTGGCCACGGACCCGCCGAAGAAGACGACGTCGGGTTTGAGCAGGTCCGAGCCGCAGGTGACGCAGCGCGCGAGCCGGAAGTCGGCGAAGTCCTGGGCAGCCAGCACGATGTCACCGTCGGGGCGGATCTCGTCGCTGTCCGCGCTGAAGCCAGGGTTGGCCTCCGCGATCCACCGATGCACCTCACCGCGCTCGAACCGCTCCTCGCAGTTCAGGCAGACGATGTCAGTGAGGTTGCCGTGCAGCTCGATGACGTCGGTCGACCCGGCGGCCTGGTGCAGACCGTCCACGTTCTGGGTGATCAGCTCCTCGAGGCAACCCGCCTGCTGCAGAGCGGCAACCGCCCGGTGCGCGTCGTTGGGCCCGGCGGACCGAAACCTGGCCCACCCCACATAGCTGCGTGCCCAGTAGCGGCGACGGTTCTCCGCCGACGCCAGGAACTCGGCATACTGCATCGGTTGCACCCGGCGGGAGCCGTCCGGTCCCCGATAGTCCGGGATGCCGGAGGCGGTCGACATGCCGGCGCCGGTCAGGGCGGTGACACCGCCGGCGGCCACCAGGTCGCGCAACGACCGATAGGCGCTCTCGTCCACCGGGTTCGGTGGAGGCAGCAGGATCGGTGAGGTCACGAGCGGGGTCTCAGGAGCCAAGGCTGGCCACGGGCTCGGCCAGGTCGAGTTCTCGGGCACTGACGCACAAGGCGTCGAGCGTGGCCCGCACTGCCGGGACACGCAACAGGTCTGAGGTGGTCACCACCTGCACCGAGCGGCTCGAGCGTGGCTCGAGCGGCAGTGCGCGCACTCCCGGGTGGGACACGGAGGCCAGGATCATGCGCGGGACCAGCGCGACTCCGAGGCCAGCGGCAACCAGGCCGAGGACGGCGACGTAGTCCTCGGTCTCGAAGGCGACCTCGGGCTGGAAGCCAGCCTTGTCGCTGAGGCTGAGCAGGTGGCCGCGACAGCGTGGGCAGCCCGCGATCCACTGCTCGTGCTCCAGTTCGGTGAGGGCGACGACGTCCTGCCCGGCGAGCGGGTGGTCGGCCGGCAGCACGACCGTGACCGGGTCGGTCAGCAGGTCGATGACCTCCAGGCCCTCGAGGTCGTCCTCGCCCCGGCCGGCGTCGGTGCCGTCATAGGTGAAGGCGACGGCGAGGTCGCACAGGCCGGCTCGCAGCGCAGCCAGGGACTCGGGCGGCTCGGCCTCGGAGAACTTCACGGTGACCCCCGGGTGGGCCGCCTTGACGCTGGCCAGGGCCTTGGGGACCAGGGTCGCCGACGAGGACGGGAAGGCCATGAGTCGCACGCGGCCGCTCTGCAGCCCGGCGATGGCCGCGACCTCGGCCTCGGCGTTGTCCAGCGCGGCAAGCACCTGCACCGCGTGGCGGGCGAGCACCTCGCCGGCCTCGGTGAGGCGGACCGTGCGGCCGTGGCGCTCGACGAGCACGGTTCCGGTGCGCTGCTCCAGGCGACGCACCATCTGGGAGACCGCGGGCTGGGTGTAGCCCAGCGACCGCGCGGCGGAGGTGAAACTCCCCTCGGCCGCGATGGCCCGCATGACACGCAAGCCAGCTACATCAAACATGTGGCTAACGATAACCGAGACTTATGCCGCGCCGTGTCTGGCGTATGCCGCGGGGCAGGTGTGCCAGTGGCGCGGCTGGGTCAGAACCCGGGCGGAGGGGGAGGAGGCGGCGGCGGGGTCGGGCTGCCTCCCGACGGCGGAGGCGACGAGAGGTCACCTGACGAGGGCGGGGCATCATGCTGGCCACCCGGAGGCGGCGGGCTCGCCGCGCCACCTGGAGGTGGTGGCGTCTGATAGCTCGGCGGGGGAGGCGGTGGGCTCGTCTGCAGCGGCAGGTCGCGCAGACGCCCCTCGCCGTCCAGTGCTTGCAGCGCCTCGCGCACGCGGGCGAACTCGGCCGCGTCCACGGGCTGACCGTGCTGCTCGCGCCAGGTCAGCAGGCCGTAGTCGCGAAGCAGATGCTCGGCATTTCCACCGCCGGCACCGCTCCAATTGCTTGAGGCCTGCGTGATCGCGGTGTCCGCCTTGGCCGCGAGATCAGTTGCCGCGGCCTTGGCCTTGTCCAGGAATCCCATGACTGCGAGCATAGCCAGGCATGGACACCTCCGACAGTCCGTCGGGGGACTGAGCGCCGACCTGTGGGGGGTCGGCCACGACGAGGGAGCACTGCATGGCGATTCATGGGAAGTTGTTCAACGAGCACGCGGAGAACCAGTCGACGGACCCGTTCGTCCAGCAGAACAAGAAGCTGTTGAAGGTCTCCATGGCCTACGGCCCGGTGTGGGCCAAGACCGGATCGATGGTCGCCTACCAGGGCAGCATCAGCTTCAAGAACCGCGGCTCGGGCGGCCTGAACAAGATGTTGAAGTCGGCCGTGACCGGCGAGGGCGTCGACATGATGGAGTGCACCGGGGAGGGGGAGCTCTTTCTCGGGCAGGACGCCGCCGACATCCAGGTGTTCTATCTCGAGAACGACACGATCTCGGTCAACGGCAACAGCGTGCTCGCCTTCTCCGCGTCGATCGAGTGGGACATCCACCGCGTCCAGGCCCGCGGCGGCATGATGGCAGGCGGCCTCTACAACGTCTCACTGCGGGGCACCGGCTATGTGGCAGTCACCACGCACGGGGAGCCGGTCGCGCTCGACGTCGCCAGCGCGCCCACGTTCGGTGACGCGCAGGCCGTGGTGCTGTGGACCTCCGGGGTCCAGATGGACATCAAGATCGACGCCGGTGGCCTGAAGTCCCTGGTGCGGGGCGGGACGGGCGAGATGGTCCAGATGGCCTTCCGGGGTCAGGGCTATGTGCTGATCCAGCCGTCGGAGGGGGTCGTCACCGGCGGCCATCAGGAGAGCAGCGGTTCCAAGGGAGGCGGCCTCCTCGGCAACCTGATGGAGTGAGACATCACTAGAAGTTATTCAAACAGCGTCAAGTATGGCGTTGTGTAACTCGGTATGGTCCGTCACAGTGGGAGGATGACGACTGTGACGGACCGCCTCGACATCGTGGAGTCGGCGGCCGAGCTCTGGGCGCCGGTGCCTGGCTATCTCAATGCGGCCACCCTCGGGCTGCCACCGCGGGCCGTGATCGAGGCCATGCAACAGGCACTGGTGAGCTGGCAGGCGGGGGAGGGCTGTCCGGTCGCCTATGGCGAGGCGGCAGAGCGCGCGCGTGCCCAGTATGCCGACCTGGTCTGCGTGCCAGCCAGTGCCGTGGCGATCGGGTCGCAGACCTCCGTCCATGTCGGCACGGTTGCCACGTCCCTGCCCGACGGGGCTGAGGTCCTATGTGTGACAGGCGAGTTCACCTCCATGCTCTTCCCCTTCCTGGCGCAGCAGCCGCGGATCACCGTGCGCCAGGTCCCGCTCGCGGAGTTGGCGGGAGCGGTCCGCCCATCGACCGACCTGGTGGCCTTCAGCCTGGCGCAGTCCAGCACCGGCGAGCTGGCCGACGTCACCTCCATCACGGAGTCGGCCGCGCGGCACGGTGCGCTGACGTTGTGCGACGTCACCCAGGCGGCGGGGTGGTTGCCCGTCAGTGCCGCCGACTTCGACCTGACGGTGTGCTCGGCCTACAAGTGGCTCTGCGAGCCGCGGGGCACGTCCTATCTCACGGTCCGGCCGGAGGTGGCCGCGCGGTTCACGCCCAACAATGCGGGTTGGTATGCCGGGCAGTCGGTCTGGGACTCCTGCTACGGCCCCGAGATGGCCCTGGCGCCTGATGCTCGACGCTTTGATGTCTCCCCGGCCTGGCTGTGCTGGGTCGGCGCCGCGGCGGCAGGTGAGGTCTTTGCCGGGCTGGACATTGCCACCGTCCGTGACCATGACATCCGACTCGCTAATGCACTTCGGGACAGGCTCGGTGAGGAGCCCTGCGCGAGGCCCGTCGTCACCCTCGATGATGCGGACGGCTCACGCGCGGCACGCCTCGAGGCCGCCGGCGTTCGCTGCGCCAGCCGTGCGGGCCGGGTGCGTCTCGCCTTCCACGTCTGGAACACCGACGCTGACGTCGATCTCGTCGCGTCCGCACTGACCTGATCCGGCCTGCTCGCAGCGCTGGCACGGTGATTTTCGAGTGTCCTAAGCGTTTTGTTGGGGTATAGGGCATTTACAGTCCGGGTAAAGTGCGCCACAATAGCGTGGTGCTGGGGACTCGTGATCCATACACGCTTGCCGTTGACTTGGTGACGGCCGCCTCGCACGCGCCCGAGGGCATCGAGGAGCGCGTCGGCGCGATCGTGAACCTGCTCCTTCCCGCGCTGGACTGCAGCGTCGGCCTGCTCGTCCGCGCGGATGCCCCACGCCTCGTGATCCAGGTCATCGGCGGGACCACGGCGGTGAACGCTGGCATGTCCAAGCAGATCCGCAGCCAGCTGTCCCGGCCGTTGCTCCGGCCGGTGGTGACCGGCAATCTGGCTCCCACCAGTGCCGCTCGCGCCTACGGCGAGGCCGACTGGCAGCAGTCGGCGATCAGAGCGGAGGCCCTGCAGACCTTGGGCGTCGACCAGTTCGCACACCTGCCGATCTATGGCGGCCCCGGACTGGTGACCTTTGTCTTCGGGCGCAGCGGTGAGGACTTCACCGACCAGAACCTGGCACTGCTGGCCAGCGTGCAACCTGTGGTTGCCGGCCTCGGCAAGCTCCTCCAGCTGTCTCGGCCCACACCCTCTGCTGTCCTTGGCATCATCGCGATCGAGGTGGACAGTTGCGACGGGGGAGGGGATCTCCTGAAGCTCACCGACCGGGAGATCGAGGTCCTGCAGCTCCTGGCCCACGGCCACACTGCCGCGGTGATCGCGCGTGTCGCCGACTGCTCACTGCGGACGGTGCACCGTCACCTGGGCAACATCTACGACAAGCTAGCCGTGGGCGATCGTCTCAGCGCGGTCAACCGGGCGCAGGCGCTCGGCCTCCTCGCCCCCGAGACTGTCGATGCCTAGGGGCAGTTCCCCCGGTCAACTCGGGTGGCGCGTGCTCAGGCGGCGGGATACGTTCGACTCGATCCCTGGCACTGGGTCCGGGGACTCTTCGAGCAAGGAGTAGTGCACGTGCCCATCAACAGCGAACACCTTGCCAGTCTCACCGACGCCGATGTGATCGACCAGAATGGTGACAAGGTCGGCAGCGTGGGGCAGATCTACCTTGACGACGCCACTGGGCAGCCGGCGTGGGCCAGTGTCAAGAGCGGGCTCTTCGGGCTGCGGGAGTCTTTTGTGCCCCTGAACGACGCCAACGTGGCGGACGGCAACATCCAGGTCCCCTACACCAAGGACCAGGTCAAGGACTCCCCGCGTGTGGACGCCGAGGATCACCTGGACGACAGCCAGCAGTCCACCCTCTTCTCCTACTACGGGGTCGATCGAGGCGCAGCGACCGGTGACCAGGCCAGCGCTGGCGCGCCCGACAGCACTGCGATGTTCGGCAGTGATGAGACTGCCCAGGACATGACCAGCTCGCGGACCGAGGGCATCCCGACCGAGGAGAGTCAGACCGAGGAGGCTCGCGACGGCGCAGTGACCTCCGAATACACCACGCCCGGGGTTGACGACGTGACGACCGGTGCGGGAGTCGGCGACAGCGGCAACGACCTGGGGAGCGGTTCGCTCACCGAGTCGGGCACTACCACCGGCGCCGAGGACCGGGACGGAGACGCGGATCGTGGCGACGCGCAGTCGGGCGTCTTCCAGGAGGCCACCCCCGCCGGTGACGCCGACTGGTCTGCCGAGCAGGAGCCTGCAGCACCCACGTCGCAGCCGTGGGCGATGCCCAGCTCCGACCCGGCGGATGAGGAGCCGACAGATGCCAACCGCTCGGGTTACACACCCGACCAGCCAGCAGCCCACGCGGCCGCCTACGAGGGACGTGGTGAGCCCGCGGACTCGGCCGCTGGCAGTTCGATGGACGGTGAGCAGTTCGGCACGGTCGAGCCGGTGACGGCTGACTCCGGCCCGGACATCGGGTCGACGACCGGTGACTACGGCGAGTTCGAGCGGATCGAGGACCAGCAGGGCGGGGACGCAGCTGCTGCGGACGACGGCGTCGTGAGCGGGTCGCAGTCCCAGACCGGCACGGGCTACCCCCAGGACGACCGTGGCGGTCTCGGTGCTGCCGGGGCGGCGGTTGGCGGTGCTGCCTCAGCGGGCTATGCCGCAGACGTCTCGACCACGGCCTACGAGACCCCCGGCGCGGAGACGGGCGACCCGATCACCGGCACCACCCCGCCGGCTGCCTTTGCCTCCGACGTGGAGCAGCCGGCTGACGGGCTGACGCGTCCGGACGACACGCAGACGGACGACACGCAGGCGGCGGAGGCGCAGGAACTTGAGGCACACGCGGGCGAGGTCACCGATGAGGAGAGCACGCTCGCGGCCGGGACCGATGCCGGTGTCGACGAGACCGGTGAGCCGGAGGTGTTCGGACCCGAGGGCTACCGCCCTGACCGGGACGGCACCGAGATGTCGGACGAGGAGCGCGAGCGCCTCAATCAGGCACGAAGCGCCCTCTGAACCCTGACGCCCCACGCACGACAGCACCTACACACGACAGCGCCGTCCGACCATCGGGTCGGACGGCGCTGTCGTCGTGCTAGGTGCCACCTGGCGGGGAGGGGGGAGGACTGCCAGGTGGCACCGGTCTGGGACAGCACGTCACCAGGGAAAGGTGTTCCTGCGCGTGCTCAGACCCGGCGCAGGACTGCGGTGACCTTGCCGAGGACCACAGCGTCGTCACCATCGATCGGGTCGTAGGCCTCGTTGTGCGGCATGAGCCACAGCTTGCCGTCCGTGCGCTTGAACGTCTTGACCGTCGCCTCGTTGTCCAGCATGGCCGCGACGATGTCGCCGTTGATCGCGTCGTCCTGACGACGCACCACGACCCAGTCGCCGTCGCAGATGGCCGCCTCCACCATCGAGTCACCGACCACCTTGAGCAGGAACAGCTCACCGTCACCGACGATCTGACGGGGCAGGGGGAAGACATCCTCGACGGCCTCCTCGGCCAGGATCGGTCCACCGGCCGCGATCCGGCCCAGGACGGGCACGTAGGACGCGGCAGGGCGTGCGTCACCGATGCCGGTCTCGTCGTAGATCTCCGCACCTGAGGCAGTGGCCTCCTCGGCTGCCGGCGTCCGGCGATAGCCCGGTGCCTGACCTTCACCGGAGCCCGGCAGGACGACCTCGATGGCGCGCGGACGGTTGGGATCGCGGCGCAGATAGCCCTTCCGCTCCAGCATGCGCAGCTGGTAGGCCACCGACGAGGGGGAGGCCAGCTGCACCGCCGTGCCGATCTCGCGCAGGCTCGGCGGGTAGCCGCGTTGGTCCACGGAGTCGCGGATCACGTGCAGCACCTTCTCCTGGCGGGGAGTCAGGTCCGCTCGCCCGTCCCGGTCCGGCATCTCGTGAATGTCAGCCATCGTGTTGCCCCTCTCGCTCCCTGGCGACTCCCTGGAACTGCAGGTCAGGGGGTCTGTCAGTGGTCCCTGGTTAGGTATTTGACGTGAGCACATCGTACGAGCATTCGAACGCCGAGGCAAACACCAGTTCGACGTGGCGTGTCGACAACAGTCGTACGGCTGTGCTAGAAATGACACAAGCGTCCGACGGACAAGCGTTCGGGACACGGAAAGATGGAGGAACCATGAGCGCCATCGCACTGCATGACCTGACGGCACCTGACCTGATGGACCGGGACTTCCCGCCCGCGCCGGGCGTCCGGAGCTCAGGGCGCGGCCACCTACGGCTCGTGACGGCAGACGACCTGCCTCAGACGGGGGCGATGCGGGCCCCTGCCGGGACCCCGTTGACGCTGACCCGCCGTGCCCGGTTGCTCATGACTCTCACCGTGGCCGGTGCCCTGGTGGTGGTGATTGCGGCCGCGATGGGCGTCTTCCCGGCGATGGCCGCAGGCAGCCACACTGTCGTGGTGCAGCCGGGTCAGACGCTGTCACACGTCGCGGTGGCCGAGCTGCCGGAGCTGCCCATGGACCGCGCGATCGTGCAGATCCAACTGGCCAACGAGATGAACTCCTTGGACGTCCAGGCCGGCACGGTCCTGCAGATCCCCCAGCCCTGAGCGGTTCCGCGCAGTCGCTGTGCTGGTCGGGCGGGGTCGGTGTGCTGATCGGGCGGGGTCGCTGTGCTGATCGGGCTCGTCGGTGCGCTGATCAGGCCTGGTCGGCGGGGCTGGTCACAGCCTCCCAGACGACCGGCAGCTGCTCGCTGGGGATGAAGTAGCCACTGATGTGCGGGTCGAACATCAGGCCGTGGATGTCAGCGGCCGTGTAGGTCTCATTGGACTCGACAACCTCAGTCGGCGGCAGCGCGATGGCGTGCAGGTCCTCGTCCGGGCCGATCATCTGCTGGCGCACCGCGAAGTCACGAGCTCGCTCCGAGGATGTGAACGCCAACAGCATCAGCTGCCCATCGATCTCAGCCGCGGCAGGTGACTCGGCGCCGGTGTCGCCGACGGCGATGAACCACCAGTGGTCCAGGCCCATGGTCACGCGCCACAGAGCGGCCATCCCGACCTGGTCCTCGGGTCCGGTGACCTGGGCAGCGAGACGGTCCGTCTCGTTCTCGGCAGGCAGGTCGCGCTGCGCCGAAGCGGCCGGGTCGGACGGCTCGGAGGAGGGGACGGTGGCTTCGTTCATAGGTCCAGTCGATCACACTGAGAGCCAAAACGTCCTCTCACGGGGCACAGTGATGCCATCTTCTGCACCAGGTCGAGCCGGCGCCGACAGGCGTCTCGTCGCCCCGGATCAGCCCCGCGGGGTGGCTGGAATGATCCGCTGCCCCTCCTGGGTGTAGCCGCCCACAACTGGGGTCGGGGGCAGCACACCGTGGATGCTGGGGCCCATGCCGTCCAGCGGGACCACGACCTCCTCGGAGCCGACGGTGAACTCCTCGCCTCGCACCTCGACCTCGATCGGGGCGCCGTCCTCGACGCGCAGGCGGATCTCGGTGGAGCGCACGACCACGTGCAGCCGCGACCCGAGCCAACTCATCCGCCAGCCCAGCTCGGGCCACGACTGCGGCAGGCGCGGGTCGAACTGGAGCCCGCCCCAGTGGTCCCGCATGCCACCGAACCCGGAGACCAGGCCCGCCCAGACCCCACCGGTCGAGGCCACGTGCACCCCGTCTGCGGTGTTGCCCTGGCGGTCGGCCAGGTCGACGAAGAGTCCGTCGTAGAAGTAGCGCAGGGCCATCTCGTGATATCCGACCTCTGCGGCCACGATCGACTGCACCACGGCGGACAGCGTGGAGTCGCCGGTCGTGATCGGGTCGTAGTACTCAAAGTTGGCGCGCTTCTCCTCCAGCGTGAAGAACTTCCCGCCCAGGAACATGGCCAGCACCACGTCGGCCTGCTTCAGCACCTGGAAGCGGTAGATCACCAGCGGGTGGTAGTGCAGGAGCAGCGGTCGCTTCTCCTGCGGGGTCCTGGCCAGGTCCCACACCTCCCGCTCCAGGAAGTGCAGGTCCTGCGGATGGACCCCCAGAGACTCGTCATACGGGATGAACATCCCATCTGCCGCACGCTGCCACTCGATCACCTCCTCGTCCCGCAACCCGAGCCGCTGCACTGCTCGCGCGTAGTCCCGCGGGTCAGAGGCCCGCAGCTCGGTGACCGTCCGGACGGCGTGGAAGAGGTTCTCCCGCGCCATCACGTTGGTGAACAGGTTGTCGTTGACGACGGTGGTGTATTCGTCGGGTCCGGTGACCCCGTGGATGTGGAAGGTGTTGTCCCCGTTGGTGGCCCAGAAGCCCAGGTCGGCCCACAGCCGGGCCGTCTCGACCAGGATGTCCACTCCTTCGGCGAGCTCGAACACCCGGTCGCCGGTGGCCCGGACGTACTGCACCAGGGCATGGGCCACGTCGCCGTTGATGTGATACTGCGCGGTGCCCGCCGCGAAGTAGGCCGACGCCTCCTCACCGTTGATCGTGCGCCACGGGAAGAGTGCGCCCGCCTGCGACATGTCCCGGGCCCGGGTCCGGGCCGCGTCCAGCATCTGGTGGCGGAAGCGCAGCGCGTTGCGTGCGATCTGCGGGCAGGTGTAGGTCAGGAACGGCATCACATAGATCTCGGTGTCCCAGAAGTAGTGCCCGCTGTAGCCCGAACCGCTCACCCCCTTGGCCGAGATGCCGTTCGTCTCGGCCCGCGCGGACGCCTGGGCCAGCTGGAAGAGGTTCCACCGGATCGCCTGCTGCACGGCCGGCTGCTCGGGCGTGGTGACGTCGGCGCGTCCCCAGAAGTCGTCCAGCCAGGCGCGCTGGTCCTCGCGCAGGTGGACCACCCCCTCGGCCCGGACCCGGTCCAGGGTGCGCTGGCACCGGTCGGTGAGCTCACGCACCGGGACGCCGCGGGACGTGTGGTAGGTGACGTACTTGGTCAGGTGGATCGGCTGCCCCGCCCTGGCCTTGATCCGGAAGACGCTCTTGGCGCTGTCCTCCTCGGCGATGACCTCCTCGTCGAACTCGTTGTCCGTCTCGATCGCGTGGTCGATGGCCAGGGCCAGCGTCATCCGGGACTCGTGGCAGACATAGCCGAGGACGGCGCGTCCCTGTCCCTCGCTCACCCAGTGGGCCTGCGGGTCCAGGACGCGGCGGTCAAAGCCCTGCGCCTTGCGCGGGTCGTCGCCCTCGCCCATGGCGGCGGCGCGCACGTGGTATTCGTCGAACCCGTCCTGCCGGTTGAGCACCTGGCTGGAGATCACGATCGGGGCGTCGCCGTCCAGCATCTCCACGTCCATCGTCATCACGGCCAGGTGACGCTCGGTGAACGAGACCATCCTGGTGGTGGTGACCTTCACGCGCTTGCCGGACGAGGTGCGCCAGATCAGCTCGCGCCGCAGGTGCCCGTCGCGGAAGTCCAGGGTCCGCTCGTAGTGCTCGAGATCGGCCTGGGCGAGCAGCAGCGGCTCGTCGTCGACATAGAGCTTGATGACCTTGGGGTCCGGCACGTTGACGATCGTCTGCCCCACCCGCGCCAGGCCGTAGGCGTCCTCGGCGTGCTGGATGCTCCACGTCTCGTGGAAGCCGTTGACGAAGGTGCCGTGGGTGTGCGTGTCGCGGCCCTCCTCGACGTTGCCGCGCAGCCCGAGATAGCCGTTGCCGACAGCAAACAGGGTCTCGGTCACGCCGAGGTCGGTGCCGTCATAGGTCGACTCGACCAGGGCCCATTCGTCGACCGGGAACCTCGTGCGGTCCATCGGGTCGGTGGCCGGTGAGACCAGCGCTCGCTCATGGAGCCCGTGGTCGGTCTCGCGCAAGCTCATCGCGGCTCTCCGATCAGCTCGGCCAGGTCCTGCACAACCACCTCGGCACCCGCGCGCAGCAGCGCCGGCTCACCGGCCCCCCGGTCGACCCCCACGACGAGACCGAAGTCTCCGGCAGCCCCGGCCTGCACCCCGCTCAGCGCGTCCTCCAGGACCACGGACCGGGACGAGGGAACGCCGAGCTGTTTGGCGGCATACTCATAGGTGTCGGGTCGCGGCTTGCCCGGCAGCTCCTGCTCCACGGCGACCACGCCGTCCACGACGACCGGGAAGCGGTCCGCGATCCCGGCCGCGCGCAGCACCTCCGGGGCGTTCTTGGACGAGGAGACGACCGCCATCGCGACCCCCACCTGCTCGAGGTGGTCCATCAGGGCCAGCGACCCGGCATACGCCGTGATGCCGTCGGTGCGCAGTACCTGGGTAAACAGCTCGTTCTTGCGGTTGCCCAGACCGCTGACGGTCTGAGCGTCGGGCGGGTCCTCAGGAGTGCCCTGCGGCAGGGTGATGCCGCGGGCGGTCAGCAGGGCGGCGACGCCCTCGTAGCGCGGCCGCCCGTCGATGTAGGCGAAGTAGTCGTCCTCCGTGTAGGGCTCGCCGACCCCCTGCGCGTCGAAGAAGTCGGTGAACATCCGGGCCCAGGCGCTCATATGCACCTCGGCAGTCGGGGTCAGGACCCCGTCGAGGTCGAACAGGGCTGCGTCGTAGTCGTCCCAGTACACACGCCCCACCCTAGGACTCCCTGGGGTGGGGCGCATGACACGGGACCGGTTGGTCTGGCGGGGACGACGGGCGTATGCCGATGTGCCGGGTGCGGCGGTTGCGTCGGGTCTTCGCTCAGTCGGTGTAGTAGTTGAAGGTGGCGAAGGCGTGGTCGAGGGCGAGGACGTCGCGCTCGTGCATCATCTGCAGGAGCAGCAGGGCGGTGAACGAGCCGTCGTTGGGGGTGGCGGCCAGGACGACCACCTGGTTGCCCGAGCCACCGCAGTCGCTGTAGCGGTGGTAGTAGCCGGTGTAGAGGCCGTCGGTGTAGTCCGACTGCCCGTCGTCGGCGCAGTCCGCGGCGAAGTCCATGCGCTCGATCAGCCCCTCGAGGTCCTCGGTGGTGTCCGTGACCGTGTAGATCAGACCCGGCTCCGTCCACGTGGTGTTGAGCCGCTCGATGCTGGGCGCGGCCTGGATGAACGGCTCGCCGGTGTCGACGGAGACGGCGGTGACCCGGTCGGACCACTCGGTGGGCACCTCGACCAGGATCGAGTCGGTGTCGTCCACGACGGTCTCGTAGGTGTAGGCCTCGGCCGACTCGCCGCTGCCCGCGGCGACCTCGTCACCGATCTCTTCGACGAAGGACATGACCGGCACCATCGCGGCGTCCTCCTGGATCGGGTTGTTGAGCTCACCGCGCAGCACCTCACCGGTGTCCCAGCGCAGCACCTCGATGGAGACCGGGGTGCCCTCCCCGGAGGTGCGCAGCACGTCGCAGTACTCGGCCATGGTGCCGGTCGGGGCCATCGGCAGCCCGTTCAGGTGGGTGATGATGTCGCCCGGCACGACCTTGGCCCGGGCCGCCGGTGAGCCGGCCTTGACCCCGCTGACCCACAGGCCGGTGACGTCGAGCGAGGCGTCATACACCGGCATGGCGTTGACGCCGAGCGACTCGTAGTCCCCGTCCTGCAGGTGGGAGACCACCTCCTGGGCGAGGGTGTGGTCGATCGCGTACTGCTGACGGACCATGTCCTCGGGCAGGTAGCCGGAGAAGTGGATGCCGGTCACCTGACCACTGGTGTTGAGCAACGGGCCGCCCGAGTTGCCGGGGTGGGCGGCGGCGTCGTGCTCCAGCGAGTGGTCGACCGAGGCCCAGGTGAGCTCCTCACTGGCGGCACGTGCCTTGGAGACGATGCCGCGGGTCAGGGTGTATTCCGGGTCGCCGAGCGGGAAGCCGGCGACATAGATCTCCTGGCCGACCGAGATCGGCTCCTGCGACCAGCCCAGATAGGGAAGTGGCTCCGGCTCGCTGATGTCGATCAGGGCCAGGTCGTTGCACTCGGAGGCGCCGACGACGCGGGCGTTGTAGCTGCGGGTGGTGTCGCCGCCGATGAAGACCTCCAGGGTGGCGGCCCCGGTCACCACATGGTTGTTGGTCACCGCCAGACCGTCGGAGCCGATCAGGAACCCGCTGCCGCTGCCGCCGCCGACGTAGTTGCCGAACTCGGGGTGGCGCATGCCACCGGCGGCCTGGATCTGGATGACTGCGGGCTGGGCCTCCAGGTGCGTGGTGATCAGGGAGCCGGCGTCGGCCGGGCTGGCGGTGCTGACGCCGGAGTCGGCCGGGGCGGCGGGGGCGGCGGTGGCCGGAGCCTGGTCCGCGCTGACGGTGACGGTCTCGACGGTGGGTGTCTCACCGGTGCCGCATGCGGTCACGGTGAGGGCGAGCAGCGGGATGGCGGCGGACAGGACTACGCGGGTGCGGGTCACGATCTTCACTCCTGGTGGGACGTGGGCGGACCGGACACGATCTGTGGTGGTCCGACCCCGGCCCCGGTGTGGTGTGGGGCTCACAGTGAACCTAGGGAGGACCGAGGGTGGTCCGCGTCGGCCCAGAGGATGGTCCGGGAGGCAGGAAGGAGGTTGTGGTGTCGATCTGGAGGATGACGCCGGACTCGAGCCTGTGGACGGGGCGCCGGTCCTGTCGGTGACGGCCCGTAGCGTGTGGTTCATGAGCGAGCAGGCACACGAGGCACTCCGGCGACTGGTCGGCCGGGACGACGCGGAGTTCCGGGAGGGACAGCTCGACGCGATCCAGGCGCTGGTGGACCGGCGCGAGCGGGTCCTCGTCGTGCAGCGCACCGGCTGGGGCAAGTCGGCCGTCTATTTCGTGGCCACCGCACTGCGCCGGGCCGCGGGCGCGGGACCGACCGTGATCGTCTCGCCGCTGCTGGCGCTGATGCGCGACCAGATCGAGGCGGCCCGGCGGGCGGGGATCACTGCCGTGTCGATGAACTCCGCCAACGCCGAGGAGTGGGGCTCGGTGCGCCAGCAGCTGACCGACGACAGCGTCGACGTCCTGCTGGTGAGCCCCGAACGCCTCAACAACCCGCGCTTCCGAGAGGAGCAGCTGCCCGACCTCGCGGCCCGTTGCGGGCTGCTCGTGGTCGACGAGGCGCACTGCATCAGCGACTGGGGACACGACTTCCGGCCGGACTACCGGCGGATCCGCACCCTGTTGGCGGGGCTGCCGGCGGACACCCCGGTGCTGGCGACGACGGCCACCGCCAACGAGCGGGTGGTGCACGACGTCGTGGAGCAGCTCTCCGTCGGCGGCGACGGGAGCGTCCGTGCGGTCAGCACGATCCGCGGGCCGCTGGCCCGGGCCTCGCTGCGTCTCGGCGTCCTGGAGATGGAGACCCCGGAGCGTCGCATCGCCTGGCTGCTGGCCCACCTGGGTGACCTGCCCGGCAGCGGCATCGTCTATGCCCTGACCGTGTCCGCCGCCGAGGACCTGGCCGCGACCCTGAGCTCGGCGGGACACCAGGTCGCTGCCTACACCGGGCGCACCGACCCCGCAGACCGGTTGGAGCTCGAGCGACGACTGCGGGACAACGAGGTCAAGGCGCTGGTGGCCACCAGCGCCCTCGGCATGGGGTTCGACAAGCCCGACCTCGGCTTTGTCGTGCACCTGGGGGCGCCGAGCTCACCGGTGGCCTACTACCAGCAGGTCGGCCGGGCCGGTCGCGCCACGGACAACGCGGATGTGCTGCTGCTGCCGGGGGTCGAGGACCGCAACATCTGGGCCTACTTCGCCTCGGCAGCGATGCCGCGCCAGGAGCAGGCCGACGCGGTGCTGACCGCGCTCGCGGGGTCGGGCAAGCCACTGTCGACCGCCGCGCTGGAGACTCTCGTCGACGTGCGTCGCACGAGGCTGGAGCTGCTGCTGAAGGTGCTCGATGTCGAGGGCGCGGTCGAGAAGGTCCAGGGCGGCTGGACCGGCACCGGGCAGCCGTGGACCTACGACGCCGAGCGCTACACCCGAGTGGCGGAGGCACGCGAGCGGGAGCAGCAGCTGATGCTCGACTACCAGCGGACCGACGGGTGCCGCATGGCCTTCCTGCAGCGGTGCCTGGACGACCCGACCGCTGCGGACTGCGGCCGCTGCGACCGGTGTGCGGAAGCGTGGTACCCCACCGATATCCCGGCCGAGGCCGTCGACCGGGCCATGGGCCAGCTGTCCCGGGTGGGCGTGCCGGTCGAGCCACGGGCCCAGTGGCCCACCGGCATGGACCGGCTCGGGGTGCCGGTGCGTGGCAAGATCCCGTCGGGCGAGGCGATGGAGCGGGGCCGGGTCCTGGCGCGGGTCTCCGACCTCGGCTGGGGTCAGCGGGTCCGCGAGCTCGTGCAGGGACCGGACGCGCCGGTGCCCGACCAGATCGTCAACGCGGTGACCAAGGCGCTGGCCGACTGGGACTGGGCCCAGCGACCGGTGGCGATCGTCTCGGTGCCCTCGCGCAGCCACCCCGAGCTGGTGGGCTCCCTGGTGCGGCGCATCAGCGAGCTGGGGCGACTGCCCTATCTGGGGGAGCTGAGCGCCCCCAACGGCGGGCCGACTGGGGAGTCCGGGGGCAACAGCGCCTTCCGGCTGGCCGCGGTCTGGGAGCAGCTCACTGTGGGACCCGAGCTGGCCCAGCAGCTCGCCCGTCTGCAGGGACCGGTGCTGCTGGTCGATGACCTGATCGACTCGCGGTGGACGATGACGGTCGCCGCGCGGGCGCTCCGGCTCGCGGGTGCCGAGGCGGTCCTCCCGCTGGCCCTGGCCCAGGCCGGCTGAGTCTGACTCGCCCTGGCCGGTCAGACCAGCTGCAGGCGGTCGGCCACGACGCGCCCGGCGCGCAGCACCGTGCGGTCGTCCGGGCGGTCCATCACCGCCGAGGTCACGGTCTCACCCGGGAGCAGGAGCAGATCCGCAGCGTCGCCGACCGCCAGACCAGGACGATCGTCGACGGCGCGCAGCCGGGTGACCTGGGGGTCGACGATGGACCGGCCGCCGCGGGTCGCCACGGCCACGGCGTGCTCGATCAGGGCGTCGGCCCGATAGCCGAGGGTGAAGGCGAGCTGCCAGGTGCGGTCGAGCATGTCGCCGTTGCCGTAGGGCGACCAGTAGTCGCGCTGGCCGTCCTGTCCGAGCCCGACGCGCACGCCGGCAGCGGTCAGCTGGTCGACCGGCAGCCGGGACCGGCCACCGGGAGCGACCGAGGCCAACGCGATGTCCGCTTCCGCCAGCCGCTCGAGCAGACCGTCGACCCTGGTGGGGTCGTCGAACAGGGCGTAGCCGTGCGAGATCAGCACCTGCCCCTGCAGGCCCAGCGCCAGGGTGCGCTCGATGATCAGGTCGGCGCTGAACAGGCCCAGGTCGCCCGGCTCGTGCAGGTGTATGTCGACCGGTCGGCCGAACTTCTCGGCCAGCCCGAAGACGATGTCGAGGTGGCGCACCGGGTCGCGGTCCAGCGTGCACGGGTCGATGCCGCCGACCACGTCGGCCCCCGCGCGCAGGGCGTCCTCGAGCACCTGAGCGGACCCCTCCTCACGCAGCAGCCCGGCCTGGGGGAACGCCACGACCTGCACCTCGGCCCGGTCCCGGTGCGTCTCGCGCGCGGCGAGCACAGCCTCGAGCCGCTCGAGGCCGGCATCAGTGTCGACCTGTGCGAACGAGCGTACGGTCGTGGTGCCGTGCGCGATCTGCCGCCCGAGCAGGTTGGTCACGCGCTCGGTGATGCCCACCTCCGCCTCGCGCCAGTGGGCCCGGTCGTTGAGCATCATCGTCCAGACTCCGGGACCGCCGGTGTGCGGACGGAGGGGCAGACCGACCCGGTTGGAGTCCAGGTGGCAGTGGGCGTCGGTGAACGTCGGCAGGGCCAGCCGTCCGCGGCCCTCGAGGACGTCGTCGCGGCCAGCCGCGTCGCCGGCATCAACGGCAGTGATCGCGCTGATCACGCCATCAGCCACGGCGAGGTCGACCGCAGGGCCACCCCACGGGCGGACGTTGCGGATGGTCAGCGGGCGGGACGGGCTCGCGGAGGTCATGACGCCGACGCTACTCGGCTCACCGGGGCGGTCTGCCCAAGCCAGTGCGGGGCTACTGCCCGGCGGCGGCGAGGATCTGGGCCCAGGTGACCTGCCGCGGCGAGCCCGCACGGTCGGCGGTGGCCAGCGTGGCGATCGCGCGGGCCCGCTCGGTGCGGCCGAGCTCGTCGCCGAAGCGGTCGACGACCAGCAGCGCGCGCGGCCTCGCCAGCCCGCCCATCACCTCGCGGACCGCGTCCATCAGCTCAACCGCGACGGCGTCGAGGTCCGGCTCCGCCCCCACCTGGGTGGAGAGCGACACGGCAGCGATCAGCGCACGCCCGAGCTCGGGGTCCTTGCGCCACGTCACCTCGGCACCGGACACGTAGGGGTGCTCGACCAGCACCTCCCGGACCTCGCGCAGCGAGACCAGCTGGCCAGAGATCGACACGACGTCGTCGGTGCGGCCCAGGAACGCCACATGTCCGGACGGCTCGCGCAGCGCCAGGTCCCCGGTGGCGTAGGTGCCGGGGTGACGGGTCCAGTGGGCCTCGGCGACAGCAGCCTGCGAGCCGCCGACACCGACCATCGTGCCCGCCCAGGGCAGGTGGAGGACGGCCTCACCGACCTCACCGTCGGGCACCGAGCGTCCGTCGTGGTCCACGATGTCGAGGCCGCAGTCGGGCAGCTCCTGGTCCTCTGGGACGGTGCCCGATGAGTGGGCCGTGGTGCTGGTGACCCGCACGATGCCGCCCAGCTCCAGCTGGCCCCAGGCGTCGGCCACCTCAAGGTCGCCGGAGCCGAACGCCTCGGCGAGCCACCGTGCGAGCTCCTCCTCGACCGGCTCGCCGGCCGTGGCCACCCGCCGGAGCGAGGGGATCGCCGAGACCTCGGGCAGCTCGCGCGCCCAGCCGCGCACGGTGCGGGCCACCGACGGGCTGGTGACCATCGTCTCGACGCCATAGCGGGCGATGATGTCCCACGCCCGGGTGCGGTTCGGGACGTCGAGCGTCCCCTCATACATCACCGTCGTGTCCCCGAACGCCAGCGGGCCATAGATCCCGTGGAACTGGGTGACGGCCCAGGAGATGTCGCCGGCGCACCAGAAGACGCCACCGGTGCGCAGCCGCCGGTGCACCGCGAGCGCGCCGGCGAGCATGGTGGCCGTGCCGTGCACGACCGAGACCGGTTGACCGCCCCTGTTGGCGAGCGGCACGGTGGCGATCGGGTGGTCCGGGTCGAGCGGCACCGCGGCGGTGGCGTCACCGGAGTCGGGGGCGGACTGGCCGGGGCGGGTGGTGGCGACCAGGTCGTGATACCACCGGTCGCCCTCGAACCAGGCGACGTCCATGCCGGTCCGGCGCACCACGATGGTGTGCTCGACGGAGCCGCCCGCCAGCAGCGCCTCGTCGGCGCGGGCCTTCAGTGGCAGCACCGTCCCGTGCCGCCACGCACCGTCCTGGGTGAAGAGCACCTTCAGGTCCAGCAGGTCGAGCCGGTCGGCGAGGGGCTCGACCGGCAGCGGTGCGGGCACGATGGTGTGGACCGCCCCGATCCGGGCGCAGGCCAGCATCGCCACGACGGTCTCGGGCAGCCACCCCAGGTGCAGGCCCACGCGGTCCCCGATGCCGACGCCCATCCCACGCAGCGCGCGCGAGAGGGCGCAGACCTGCTCGTGCAGCTCGGCATACGTCATGGATCGTTGGTCGCCCGGCTCGCCCTCCCAGTGCAGGGCGACCTGGGTGGCCCGCTCTGCCAGGTGCCGGTCGAGGCAGTTGACGGACAGGTTGAGGCTGGCGCCGGCAAACCACCGGCCGGAGCGCTCGCCGGGTTGCCAGAGGTCGGAGTATGGCGTGTCGAACGTGATCAGGTCGGCGACGGCGACCCAGCTCTGGGGTGGGGGAGTGCGCAGCGCGCCGTGCGTGGTGGCCGGGACGCGCTGGGAACGGGTGGTCTCGGTGGAGGCGGTGGGGAGCGGCTGCTCAGGCATGACCCAGTGTCCTCCCTGCGGCCCGGGACGCGCGGGCCAGATGGCTGGCGATCTTGGCGACCCGCTCCGTGTCCGAGGTGTTGTCGACATTGGCGGCCAGGGCGGCGACGGTCGTGCCCTGTCCGTCGACCAGGGGCACGGCGACCTCCGCCGAGACCGTCGGGTCGTCAGGCTCCAGCGCCAGGAAGTCTGCTCCCGCCCACTGCCCGCGGGCCTTCGTCGCCTCCGCAGCGACCAGGTCCAGGGCGCTGGCCCGGTCCAGCGCCCGTTGCCAGGACTCATCGCTCCCGCGCGCGGCGAGCAGACGGCCACCCGCCGTGGACAGGGCGGGTGCGACCCGGTGGGTGTCGCGGTAGGGCCCGCGGTCCGCGCCGTCGACGCGGTCGATGTAGACCACCTCGCCGTGCACCAGCGTCGCGACGTGGACTGTGCTGTCGAGCTGGTCGCGCAGCTGGGAGAGATAGGGCCCGAGCGCGCCGAGCAGCGGCAGTCGGGACAGGTAGTGGTTGGACAGCCGGGTCAGCTCCGGCCCCAGGCCGTAGCGGGAGGTCTGCGAGTCCTGAACCGCCAGGTCGGCGAGCACGAGCGAGCGCAGCAGGCGGTGGACCGTCGGGATCGACATCTGGGAGCGCTCGGCCAGATCTGTGAGCTGCTGGTAGGCCGGGCCCTCGCCCAGCAGCTCGAGGAGACGCACCGCGTTGCGGACCGTCCCCAGCCCCCCGCGCCCGTTCGTCGACTCGACCGCCCCTCCGGTGCCCATCGGTGCCTCACATCGTCTCGGGGACTGGCGCGGCGGCCGGTCCGTCTGCCGGGTATGTCGCCATGGCGGACCCCGATTTCAACTGTCGCACCCAGTGAACCATACTCCGTTGCGACTTTCCGGTGAAGGTACTTGTCTTTCAGATAGTGAAAACGTAGAGTCACTTCCCGTCAGGGTTCCATCGTTGAAACCAAGGAGTGGCCAGTGCTCACCAGGGCCTACCAGCACTCACTGCGCGGCAGTCATCTGCCGGCCGGCCAGCCAGTGCTCGAGGTGGACAACATCTCCCTGCGCTTCGGCGGTGTGAAGGCACTTCGCGACATCTCGCTCACCGTCACCGAGGGCAGCGTTCACGCCATCATCGGTCCGAACGGCGCCGGCAAGTCCTCACTGCTCAACTGCATCAGCGGGCTCTATCACCCCCAGGAGGGGCAGATCCGGCTGCACTCGGCCCCGCTGGCCGCCGACGGGACCACGGGAGAGGTGCGCACGCACCTGCTCACCAGCCTCCCGCCATACAAGATCGCGCGGTTGGGGGTGGCCCGGTCGTTCCAGAACATCGAGCTGTTCCACGGCCTGACCGTCCTTGAGAACCTGATGCTCGGCCGGCACATCCACATGAAGAAGAGCGTGCTGGCCTCGATGCTCTGGCTCGGCCCCGCGCGCAAGCAGGAGATCGAGCACCGGCACCTGGTCGAGGAGGTCATCGACCTGCTGCAGCTGCAGGCCGTGCGCAACAAGCCGGTCGGCTCCCTGGCCTACGGCGTCCAGAAGCGGGTCGAGCTCGGGAGGGCCCTGTGCCTGCAGCCGGCGCTCCTGCTGCTCGACGAGCCGATGGCGGGCATGAACGCGGAGGAGAAGGAGGACATGGCCCGCTATGTCCTCGACGTGCACGAGCTGGCCAACGTCACGGTCGTCCTCATCGAGCACGACATGAACGTCGTGATGGACATCTCCGACCGGGTCACCGTCCTGGACTTCGGCGCGAAGATCGCCGACGGCACCCCCGACGAGGTCAAGGCCGACCCGGCCGTGGTCGAGGCCTATCTCGGCGCCGAGGACGAGGAGGAGGACCGTGGCTGAGCACCAGCAAAACCTCCCCAAAAATGCGGGGGAGACCGACAAAACCTCCCCAAAAATTGGGGGCGACACGTTCCCGCGCCTGCTGCTCGGGCTGGCGGCGGCGCACCCGGACGATGTGGCGATGCAGGAGAAGCAGTACGGCATCTGGCAGCCGATCACCTGGGCCAACTATGCGCAGCGGGTCAAGGAGACCGCCCACGGGCTGGCCGCCCTGGGGATCGAGCGCGGCGAGATCGTCGCCGTGCTCGGCGACAACCGGCCGGAGTGGCTGATCGCCGAGCTCGCGGCCCAGAGCATGGGCTGCGCGGTCGTCGGCATCTATCCCACCTCGATCGGCGAGGAGCTGCGCCACATCCTGACCACCTCGCGCGCCCGGGTCGTCATCGCCGAGGACCAGGAGCAGGTCGACAAGCTGCTCCGGCTGCTGGCGGAGGAGGCACCGGCCGGCGGAGAGCCCCTGCTCGTCGAGCGGATCGTCTACTACGACCCGCACGGACTGGAGGAGTATGACGACGCCGTCCTGCTCGAGTTCACCGACCTGGAGGCGAGGGGACGGGAGCGCGCAAGCACCGAGCCGACCTGGTTCGAGGACCAGGTCGAGGCCGGGTCGACCTAGGACATCGCGGTCATCTGCACCACGTCGGGCACCACGTCCAAGCCCAAGCTCGGTGAGCTGTCGCACCGCAACCTGCTCACGATGGGTCGTCACCTCACCGAGATCGACCCGATCGGCCCCAAGGACCGCTACGTCTCGTTCCTGCCGTTCGCCTGGATCGGGGAGCAGATGCTCGCCGTTGCCTGCGGGCTGTCCAACGGCGTGACCATCTCCTTCCCCGAGGACAGCGCCACCCAGCGCAGCGACCTGCGTGAGATCGGGCCGGACGTGATGTTCTCGCCACCGCGGATCTGGGAGTCGATGCTCTCCGAGGTCCAGGTGCGCATCGACGAGGCCGGCTGGCTCAAGCGCAAGGTCTTCGGCTGGGGCTACGACACCGGTGACAAGGTCGCCGCCATGCGGGTCAGCGGCAAGAAGCCGGGCCCGGGCCTGGCGCTGACGCACAAGCTGGCTGACGCCGTCGCCACCCGCCCGGTGCGTGACCAGCTGGGGCTGGCCCGGATCAAGCGCGGCTACACCGGCGGTGCGCCGCTGGGGCCGGACGTGTTCCGCTTCTTCCACGCCATCGGCGTCAACCTCAAACAGCTCTACGGGCAGACCGAGATCTGCGGCATCGCCGTGGTGCACCGTGACGACGACATCGCCTTCAACACGGTCGGCTCGCCGATCCCGGGCACCGACATGCGGATCACCGACGACGGGGAGATCCTGCTGCGCTCGGCCTCGGTCTTCCGCGGCTACCACCGCAACCCCGAGGCTACGGCCGAGGCGGTCGACGCCGACGGCTGGCTGCACACCGGTGACGCCGGCTACATCGACGAGTCCACCGGACAGCTGGTCGTCATCGACCGGCAGAAGGACGTGCTCACCGCCGCCGACGGCACCCGCTACTCCAGCGCCTTCATCGAGAACAAACTGAAGTTCAGCCCGTATGTCGAGGAGGCCGTGGTCTTCGCCCCCAGCGACGAGCCCGGCGACGCCGGAGGTATGACGGCACTGATCACCCTCGACCCCGGCACCGTGGGTTCGTGGGCCGAGCACGAGCGGCTCAGCTACACGACCTACACCGACCTCGCGGCCAAGGACGAGGTCTATGACCTCGTCGCCGAGGAGATCACCCGCGCGAACGAGGACCTGCCCGAGACGATCCGGGTCCAGCGGTTCGTCCTGCTGCACAAGCAGCTCGACCCCGACGACGACGAGATCACCCGCACCCGCAAGGTGCGGCGCAACGTCATCGCCGACCGCTACGGCGAGATCATCTCGGCGCTGCACCGCGGTGACGACAAGGTGCACATCCGCAGCCGGGTGACCTATCAGGACGGCTCCTCCGTGGAGCGCGACCTGGGCCTGGCGATCTTTGACCTGACCGCTTACAC
Source organism: Ornithinimicrobium cryptoxanthini (assembly GCF_023923205.1). Classification (NCBI taxonomy): domain Bacteria; kingdom Bacillati; phylum Actinomycetota; class Actinomycetes; order Micrococcales; family Ornithinimicrobiaceae; genus Ornithinimicrobium; species Ornithinimicrobium cryptoxanthini. The sequence continues at coordinate 1,080,471 of NZ_CP099490.1, forward strand.
GATCCCGCAGGGCCGGGGCCGTCGACCCGTCTGGAGTGGGCGCCGATGAGTGAGGACCTGAGCATGAGGGAGGAGGAGCGTTGAGCAACTTCATCAACCAGTTGGCCTACGGCCTGGCTGACGGCTCGATCCTGGCGCTGGCCGCGCTCGGCTTCGTGCTGATCTACAAGGCGACCGGTGTGATCAACTTCGCCCAGGGCGAGTTCCTGCTGGTCGGGGCCTACATGTTCTACACGGCGTTCGTCGTGCTGGGCCTGCCGCTCGTCGCGGCCGTCGCCTTCGGTGTGGTGGTCGCCACCATCCTCGGTGTCCTGGTGGAGCGGCTGATCCTGCGCCCGATGGTCGGGGAGAACCCGATCAGCATCATCATGGTGACCATCGGGTTGTCGATGCTGCTCAAGGCGCTGGTGCAGGCGTTCTACGGCACCTCGCCCAAGAGCCAGCCAGCGATCCTGCCGCGCAGCTCGGTCGAGTTCCTGGGGGCGACCGTCCCGCTCAACCGGCTGCTGGCCATCGTCATCGCTGCAGTGGTGCTGACCGCCTTCACCATCTTCTTCCGCAAGTCCCGGCACGGCATCGCCATGCGCGCCGTGGCCGATGACCAGCAGGCGGCGATGACGATGGGCATCTCGGTGCGCCGCATCTTTGCGATGGCGTGGGCGCTCGCCGCGATCAGCGCGCTGATCGCCGGCGTGCTGCTCGGTGACATCTCCGCGGTCGACCAGAACATCGCCTCGTTCGGACTCCTCGTCTTCCCCGTGGTCATCCTCGGCGGCCTGGACTCGGTGCCCGGCACGATCGTCGGCGGGCTGACGATGGGCCTGCTGACCCAGTTCACCGCTGGCTACTGGGACCCAGGCCTGGCCACCGTCATCCCCTACATCGCTCTCGTCCTGATCCTGCTGGTGCGTCCTTACGGCATCTTCGGCGAGACCCGGATCGAGAGGGTGTGAGCTGACGATGGCTGCTACCGCTACCGGAATCCATCACCGGAGCTACCACTCCGAGCTGCGCCTGCGGGCCACCAAGGCTGAGTACTTCCGGCTCGGACTGATGACCGTGCTCCTGCTAGTCGTGCCGTTCGTGCTGGACAACTTCTGGCTCTCGATCGCCAACACCATCCTGATCGCCGTCATCGGTGCCGTCGGGCTGAACATCCTGGTCGGCTACACCGGGCAGATCTCCCTGGGCCAGGGCGGCTTCATGGCAGTCGGCGCCTACAGCTCGGCCATCCTCTCCGACCGGATCGGCCTGCCGACCCCGCTGGCGATCATCTTTGCCGTGCTGCTCACCGCAGCCGTCGGCGTGTTCTTCGGACTGCCCGGTCTGCGCCTCAAGGGGCTCTACCTGGCGATCGCCACCCTGGCCAGCCAGATGATCATCGAGTTCATCATCCGACGCTGGTCCTGGTTGACCGAGGACAAGGGCTACATCAACGTCGAGCGCTTCGAGGTCCTCGGCTTCAAGGTCGGCGGCCGTGAGGTCTTCGAGCAGCAGTGGTACTGGATCCTGCTGATCCTGGCGGTGCTCACCGTCATCACCGCACGCAACATCTTCCGCACCGGCCTGGGCAGGTCCTTCATGGCAGTGCGCGACCAGGACATCGCCGCCGAGGCCATCGGCGTCAACCTCACCCGCGCCAAGCTGACCGCGTTTGCCGTGTCGTCCGGCTTCGTCGGCCTGGCCGGTTCGCTCACGGCGCACTACAGCGAGGTCGTGTCGTGGGAGAAGTTCACCCTCGACGTCTCGATCCTCTATCTGGCGATGATCATCGTCGGCGGACTCGGCAGCATCGCCGGTGCCGTCTACGGAGCCATCTTTATGACCCTGCTGCCGGAGCTGATCCGCAGGCTGGCGAACGCACTGGAGTCCTCCATGCCGTTCCTGGCCGACCAGCTCCCGGCCGTCCGTAATGCCGCCTTCGGCGTCATCATCATCGCGTTCCTGATCTTCGAACCACGAGGGCTGGACCGCATCTGGCAACGGATGAAGGACTACTTCAGGTTCTGGCCGTTCCGCTACTAACCCGCGACCACCCCGGCGCCAGCCGGCCTCGGGACCTCAGACACAGCAAGTGACCATCCATGAAGGAGATCAACATGTTCGGAAAGACCCGCGCAGCCGCGGTGGCCCTGGCCGCCGCCTCCGCTCTCGTGCTGTCAGCCTGCGGTGGAGACGGTGGTGACAGTGGAGACGGCGACGCCGCCGACTCCGACGAGCCGATCAAGCTCGGCATCATCGCCGACCTGACCGGCGCGACCGGCGACGTCGGCACGCCCTACAACCAGGGCATGCTCGCCTACGTCAAGTGGCGCAACGCCGAGGACGGCATCGAGGGCCGCCAGATCGAGGCGCTCTCCAACGACTACGCCTACGAGGTGCCGCAGGCCGAGTCGCTCTACAAGCAATACGTCAACGACGGCGTCGTCGCCGTGCAGGGCTGGGGCACCGGTGACACCGAGGCTCTCTCCGGTGCCGTGGGCAACGACGAGCTGCCGTTCATGTCCGGCTCCTTCGCCGAGCCCCTGACCGACCCCGAAGAGGCGCCCTACAACTTCGTGGTCGCCCCGACATACTCCGACCAGATGCGCATTGCGCTCAACTGGATCAACGAGGACTCCGGTGGCAGCGGCGAGGTCGCGGTCTTCCACCACGACAGCCCGTTCGGTGAGGCCCCGGTCGGCGACGGCGGGGACTGGGTCTCTGAGAAGGGCTACGACCTGGGCTACCAGGCCTACCCGATGCCCGGTGGTCAGGCCAACTACGTCGGCCTGCTCTCGCAGGCGCAGTCGCAGGGTGCGAAATACATCGTGATCCAGAACGTGGCCTCGCCGGCCGCGCTGGTCGCCAAGGACATCGCGGCCCAGGGCCTGGACATGAAGATCATCTGCCTCAACTGGTGCGGCAACGAGCTGTTCATCGACTCCGCCGGGGCCGAGGCCGCCGAAGGACACATCCTGATCCAGCCGTTCGCCCCGATGAGTGCGGAGAAGGAGGGTCACGACGTCATCAACGACTACATCGAGGCCGAGGGCATCGACCCGGCGACCGTCGGCGCCTCGTGGGTGCAGGGTTGGTATGTCATGCACGTCATGGCCGAGGGCATGGCTGCCACGATCGCCGACGGCAACGAGATGACCGGCCCCAACCTGCGCGAGGCGCTGGAGACCATGGGTGGGGTTGACACCGGCGGCGTCGTCGGTGACGGCACCGTCGAGTTCTCCGCGGACAGCCACCGCGGCTCCACCTCGACGGGCATCTATCAGGCCCAGGACGGCATGATGGTCGAGCTCGAGGCTGGCGCCACGCCGTGACCAGCCACACCGACACCACCACTCCGGGGGCGGGCGCGCCCGCCCCCGGGGCGGGGTCCATGCTGGCCCTGAACAACGTCGAGGTCATCTATGACGATGTGATCCTGGTGCTGCGCGGCCTCTCCCTGGAGGTGCCGGAGGGCAAGATCGTGGCCCTGCTCGGCTCGAACGGCGCCGGCAAGTCCACCACGCTCAAGGCGGTCTCCGGGCTGCTGCCGAGTGAGCACGGTGAGGTGACCGACGGCAGCGTCACGTTCCAGGGTCAGGACATCACCAAGATGGACGCCCCAGACCGCGTGCAGCTCGGGATGAGCCTGTGCATGGAGGGGCGCCACGTCTTCGAGCACCTCACCATCGCCGAGAACCTCACCGCGGGCGCCTACACGCAGAAGGACTCGGCCGAGCAGCTCGATCTGGTCTACACCTACTTCCCCAAGCTGGCCGACATGCGCAGCCGGGTCGCGGGCTATCTCTCCGGCGGTGAGCAGCAGATGCTGGCCATCGGTCGGGCGCTGATGGCCCGGCCCAAGCTGCTGATGCTCGACGAGCCCTCGCTCGGTCTGGCGCCGCTGCTGGTCCAGGAGATCTTCGGCTACATCAAGCGGCTCAACGAGGAGCACGGGCTCACCGTGCTGGTCATCGAGCAGAACGCCCGGCGCGCCCTGGAGGTGGCCGACCACGGCTACATCATGGAGCAGGGGCGGATCGTCCTGGAGGGACCTGCGGCCGAGCTGCGGGAGAACCCGGACGTCAAGGAGTTCTATCTCGGCCTCGGCGAAGAGGGTGGCCGCAAGAGCTATCGCGACGTCAAGCACTACAAGCGGCGCAAGCGCTGGTTGTAAGAGGAGAGGCCATGTCAATCGACGCTGCGCTGCAGAGCTATCTGCAGGACCGGAGACTGGATCAGGCCGTTGCGGACCTGATAGGTCAGGCCGCGACCGTCCCGGGACTGGCCCGACGCTGCGAGCAGGCGGGGATCGACCCGGCCGCGGTCACCTCGGTCGCTGCCCTGTCCGAGCTGCCCGTGCTGGCCAAGGACGCGGTCATCGCGCTGCAGCGTGCGGACCCGCCGTTTGGCGGGCTGTTGGCGCAGGACGCGGACGTGGTGCGCGTCTTCCAGTCGCCGGGCCCGCTCTATGAGCCGCAGCTGGACGGTGCCGACAGCTGGCGCTGGGGGCAGGTCTTCGCCGATCTCGGTGTGGGAGAAGGGGACACGGTCCTCAACTGCTTCGGCTATCACCTGTCACCGGCCGGCGCGATGATGGAGGAGGGCGCGCGGGCCGCCGGTGCCCGGGTGCTGCCTGGTGGCATCGGCAACCAGGACCTCCAGGTGGGCGCGATCGCCGACCTGGGCATCACGGCATACGCCGGCCTGCCCAGCTATCTCAAGGCCCTGGTCGAGCGGTATGACGAGGCCGGGCTCCCGCGCGAGAGGTGGCGGTTGGACCGGGCGATGGTGACTGCCGAGCCGCTGCCCGACTCGCTGCGTGCACTGCTGGTCGAGCGGGTGCCGACGGTGCGGATGGCCTATGGCACGGGGGAGACCGGGCTGTTGGCCTATGAGAACGGTGACGGCGCCGGCCTGGTGCTCGCTGATGGTGTGCTCGTGCAGGTCTGTGACATCGCGACCGGGGCACCGATCACCGACGAGACCGAGGGCGAGGTCGTGGTGACGGTGCTGCGGCCGCACTATCCGCTGGTGCGCTTTGGCACCGGCGACCTCTCCGGCTGGATGCTCGGGCCGGACGGGTCGCTGCGGCTGCGCGGGGTGCTCGGCCGGACCGGGTCGGCGGTGAAGGTCAAGGGGATGTTCCTGCACCCGACCCAGGTCGCGGCCGTGCTGGGTGGCATCGGGGGTGTGGCCGGCTATCGGTTCGTGATCGGACGCGAGGACCACAAGGACACACTGCGCTGCGAGGTTGTGGCCGACCCGGGCGCCGATGCTGATGCGCTGGTGGCTGAGATCGGTTCGCGGGTGCGCGAGGGCCTGCGCTTCCGGGCCGAGGTCGTGGTCGTCCAGGCGCTCACGGAGGGTGACGGGCCGATCGTGGACACGCGCGACTGGTCGTGAGTGTCGGTCCGCTCATCCCGGGGCGAGGCGACGCAGATCACACCTATTTCTTACTACTACGTGTAGTTAATTAGCCTGCGCGGTGAGACGATGGTGCCCAGCGGCAACTGGTGCCGCGTCACCGCCTGAGCAGGAGCCACGAATCATGCGTCTGTCCGCCGTCCTCGCCGCCTCCACCCTCGCACTCGTCGCCGTGGCCGGGTGCAGCACCGAACCCGACGAGACGGCGGCGCGGGACACCGCCGCTGAGGTCGCAGGCGCTGAGTCGGCGCTGCTTGCTGAGCACGGGTTGCAGGGGATGACCGCCACGCAGATCGTGGACACACTGGACGCCTCGACCGACCCGCGACCGTTGGCTCTGGGGGCCTCGGTGAAGCCAGGTCAGGTGATGCTGACCGATGGTGCCGAGGAGATTCTCCTGGATCTGCCGGAGGACAAGTTCTATGTCTCGATCGCCCCGTTCGTGGACTCCACCCATGAGTGCTACTTCCACAGCCTGGGCACGTGCCAGGGCGAACTGACCCAGGAGCCCGTCCAGGTGAAAATCACCGACGCGGGCGGAGACATCCTGGTCGATGAGGAGGTGACGACCGGCACCAACGGGTTCGCAGGGTTCTGGCTGCCGCGTGACATCGCCGGGACCATCGAGATCGAGCACGAGGGTCGCACCGGCTCGGTCGACTTCACCACGGACGACGAGAGCCCTACCTGCATCACCACGCTGCAGCTCTCCGCCTGAGGGTCGGACGCGTCGTGGGGCTCGACCCTCGGGGCGCCGCTCTCACGAGTGGCGAGGGTGCGGTCAGGCGGTGCGCCTGCCCGCGCGCTGTCAGGCAGCGTCCCTGGCGGGACGGTCCCAGGCGAGAGCCGCGAGGGCCAGGGCCGCGACGAACAGCCCGAAGTCACGCAGCGCTACGTCATAGAAGTCGCCCATCGTGACCAGGTTGAGGATGATGCCGGCGAGCCAGGCGGCGACCAGCAGCGCGCCATACCTCGGGGCGATCGCAACGACGATGCCCGCGACGATCTCGACGAGCCCGACCATCAGCATCGCCTGGTGGGTGGTGCCCGGCACGATGTTGTCGATCCAGGGCGCGAGGTAAGCGTCCCAGTCGGTCAGCAGGCCCAGGAACTTGTCCAGCCCGAAGGCAATCGGGGCGATGACGAAGACCGTGCGGAGCAGGAGGAAGGCGCGGTCGGCGCCGGCGGTGGGGAGCTGGCGCGTGGCGCCGGACGCAGTCGTCGAGGAGGCGGTGGACTTTGGTGCGTGCGAGGTGGTCATGGTCTTTGCCTTTCTATAGAGCAGATCTCTTGACGTTAGACCTTGGGGCCTCTAACGTCAAGAGATCTGCACTTTAGAAATGCGTGCGTGTCGTCTGCCGGCAGCCTCGGCTGCGATGGGGGTGGTGACGGGGACGCCGTGGCGATGGCGTCAACGAGGGGGACGTGGTGGTGGCGGGCCGAAGCCGGCGACGACGACGCCGTGGCGGTGGGCGCGTGACTAGGCGCCGGGTGCGAAGTGGCGGCGACAGCGGGCCTGATAGGTCTCGAGCCCGCCGACGTGCTCCGGCCCGGGGATCGTCGCCTCAGTGACCGCGTCCGGACTGATCCGCTGGTGGAACGCCGCATCTAGACCACAGACCGCGCACACGGCGGTCAGCTTGGTGACGTCCTCCGCCAGGGCCATGAGCGAGGCGAGCGGTTCGAACGGGCGGCCGTCGAAGGTCACGCACAGTCCGGCGACGACGACCGTCGTGCCCGCGCGCACGAGGTCATCGACGGCGAAGATGAGGTCGGAGCCGAAGAACTGCGCCTCATCGATCGCGAGAAGATCGAGCGGCCGACCGTTCACGAGCTGCAGGATCGAGCCGACGTCCGAGGCCGGGTGCGCGGGGATGCTCAGCCCGGCGTGCGAGGACACCTCGATGGTGCCGTGCCGGGAGTCCCACGCGTGGTTGACGACCTCCACGGACCGCCCGGCGATGTGCGCTCGGCGGACCCGGCGCTGCAGCTCCTCGGACTTGCCGGCAAACATCGGACCGCAGATCACCTGCAGCCGTCCCTGGGGCTCACTGCGCATGAGCTCAACCTAGTCCGACAGGGCACTGGTGGGCGTAGCGTCGAGCGTATGACGGAGTCACTGCACACGGAGATCCTGGTCATCGGTTGGGGCAAGGCCGGCAAGACACTGGCGGGGGTCATGGGGCGGGCCGGCAGGAGCGTCACCCTGGTGGAGCAGTCCACTGACATGGTGGGCGGCACCTGCATCAACATCGGTTGTGTGCCGACCAAGGCATTGGTGCACCAGGCCGATGTGCGGCGCGAGGATGACGACCCGGCGGCATACTTCCGGGGTGCGGTGCAGAGCCGGGACATCCTGATCGACAAGCTCAACGCGGCCAACCGGGAGATGCTCGAGTCCGTTGACCAGGTGCGGCTGGTCGTGGGTGGGCGCGCCGAGTTCACCGGCCCCAAGCAGGTGCGAGTCACTGGTGGGTCGGACGAGCTCGACATCACTGCAGACGCCGTGGTGCTCAACACCGGGGCGGTGCCACGCACTATCGATGTGCCTGGGGCGGATGGTCCGCGAGTCCACGACTCGACCAGCATCCAGCACGTCGACCCCTTCCCTGCGCGACTGGCGATCGTCGGGGCAGGGCCGGTGGCGCTGGAGTTTGCCAGCATGTTTGCGCAGTTCGGGAGCGACGTCACGCTCCTGGAGCACGGCGCGCGAATCCTGCGGATCGAGGACGAGGATGTCGCCGAATCGGTGCGTCAGGCGCTGGGGGACCAGGGGGTGCGGATTCTCACCCAGGCGCAGACGACCGCCATCGAGGATGCCGCGGACGGCGTGAGGTTGCGCACTGGCGTCGGTGACGTCACGGCCGATGCGGTGCTCGTCGCGGTGGGTCGCCTGCCGGCCACCGAGGGACTCGGACTTGGCACGGCGGGAGTTGAGGTCGGGCAGCGCGGCGAGGTGGTTGTCGATGACCTGCTCCGCACCAGCGCTGAGGGCGTGTGGGCGGTCGGTGACGTCAACGGGGGACCGCAGCAGACCTATGTGTCGCTGGACGACCACCGCATCGTCACCTCCCAGCTCAACGGCAGCGGCAGACGCTCGCGAGCGGACCGGATCGCGGTGCCGACGACCATCTTCCTGACCCCGCCGCTCGGCCGGGTCGGGCTGTCCGAGCACGAGGCCCGCGAGGCTGGCAAGGCTTTCCACGTCCATGTCAAGGCCGTCGGCGAGATCGCCGCGATGCCCCGGCCCAGGACGCTGGGGGAGACCCACGGGCTGATCAAGTTCGTCGTCGACGCGGACACCGACGAGATCCTTGGCGCCGCTCTCCACACCGTCGATGCTCAGGAGCTGGTCAACCTCGTGGCACTCGCGATGCGCACCGGGACGACCGCCGCACAGTTGCGTGACGGGATCTGGACACATCCGTCGACCACGGAGGCGCTCAACGAGGTGCTGGTGACGCCAGGGGTTAGCTGAGACCTCAGTCAAGCGCGGCGATGGGCAGCGAGCGCCGGCCGATGTCGCGGAGCGTGTCTGTGAGGGCGTTTTCACCCTTGACGGTGATCAGACACTCCGGTTGCTGGGTGCCCCGAGCCTCGAGTGCCAGGCCGGTGGGCAGCCCCGACGATTCCCATCCGAGATAGCTGGCCGCGACGCTGGGACATGACTGTGCCTCGGCCGCCATGCCGACAACCTCACCATGGTGCGGCACGTCGCAAGCCACCGGATCGAGGTCGCCGTCGAGGCAGTGGCGCAGTTGGTTGGCGCTGGAACTGCGTGACTCGGAGAACGAACCTTCGAGGCTGCCGGTGATCGGCTCGCCCCCCTCGAAGGCGACCAGGCAGGCTGAGCTGCCTGCGAGCTCCAGGCTGCTCACATCGGGGCGGATCACATCCAGCTCCGACGTGCCGAGGAAGTCGCGAAGGGCCTCGAGCTGGCAATCCGTGCTCAGGCTGAACACCTGGCTGGTGTGGGGCTGCAGGCAGTCGACGGCACGGGTGTCGGCGTCCAAACAATCCCCGACGGCCTGTGCAGTGCCATCCGCGGTTGACTCCAGTGTCGTGCTGGGGGCGATGACGGCGGCAGGTGTAGTGGCTGGCGAGGTGGGCGTGGGCTCATGCGTGGGCATTGCCTGCGTGTCGGTCACACTGGCCGCGGGCGTCCCCGTGGGCAGGGACGCCCCGGGTCCTTCAGTCTGGGACTGCAGCACCGCATAGCCCAGCGTCGCTACTGCGGCCAGCGCCGCCACTGCGCCGGCGATGGTCCCGCCCCTCGTCCAGGGGCCCTCACGAGAGGACCGTTCCTGGGCCCATCTGGGGTCGAGCTCTGCCTTGACTGGCTCCCGGATGTCGTTGTCGTCCAGTGGCTCAGTCAACCTGAATCCTGGAAAGGACTACTCGAGCAGCGCACCGGGCGTTGTCGATCTTGAGTTTCACGGCATTGCCATCAGCCACGTCGATCCCCGCGAACTCTTGGATCATGTTAAATCCGAACTCACGGGTCTCTCTGACCTCGCCGTCAACCATGATGTCGACCTTGGTGAGGCACTCAGAACTTGCGGAATCGTTGGCTTGGCCGGCGTCGAAACGAAGGCTGGTGAACTGGTTCTGCAACCGCAACTCGAGCTCGGTGTCGTAGCTGAGATTGATGGACACACCGCGTTCGTTCGCGCGATTGGCGACATTCCACCGTCCCTCCTCCCAAGACGAAGCATGGTTGAAGAAGTCGTCAAGCCCCAAGGGCTGGTCGTCAGATGGGAGTTCGATGGCAGTGGTGTCATCCGCTGACTCGGTCTCCTCAGACTGGGCCTCGGCCTCCGTATGGCTGGGTGGCTCAGCCTCTTCGTTCGTCGTCTCGACCGTCACTGTGACCGCGTCTGGCGCGACGGTGACGGTCTCTGCTGGTGCCGTCACTGTCTGAGTTGTGGTGACCGTCGATGCGGCAGCAGCAAGATCTCCCTCTGCCCCCGATCCAGCACATCCGGACAAGACGAGACTGACGCCAGCCAGCGCTATGACAGATCGATATTGCACGGATGCCTCCCGAGAGAATGGCCTGCGGTTCAACGACGACGTGGTGCTTTGGCAATTGGTACGGGCATAGTGGCAGGCGATCTGACATTCCACAAGGACCGCGTCAGCGCTGCGCCTCGATCAGATCAATCATCGATACGTTTCAGTCTGAGCGCTCCCTCACCCTGCGTTGCGCTGCGGATTCGACTGCAAATGGCAGGCACGGCGACATGCCTGTGGGCCCGGCCACCGGCCGGGCTGTTGGGCAGGGGCCTCACACGTGCCAGGTCACGACGGAGCCGTTGACGGTGGCCATCAGGTCTTGGTCGTGGACCAACGTGTGATGCCTCGGACACAACAAGACCAGCAGTTCGAGATCGGTGCTCCCGCCGCGACACCACCAGATCAGGTGATGACTGTCGCACCACGTCCCGGGCACCGAACACCCCGGGTAGGTGCACTGCCCGTCACGGACCATCAGCGCCTTGAACTGCCCCGGTGTCGCTAACCGCACCGTGCGCCCCAGCGCGAGGGGTTGACCGTGCTCGCCCAGGACAATCGGGGTCACATCCCCCACACACGCCAACCGTCCCGCCTGGGCCGCGTCCATCACCGCACCGGTGCTGCTGACCGCCGCCCCCTCAGGCCGCCCGGTCGCCGGGTCCGCCTTGACCGTCACGATCACCGACGCCCGCGCCGACGAGGGTGGGGCACCAGGGTTGGACGTGCCACGGTTGAACGTCAACCAGAACGCGTCATACTTCCGCTGCCCCGGCATCCGCGGATCCGGTGTCCCGTCCTCAGCTGGTGTTGGCGCGGCCAACGGACCGCACAGCACCCCGTCGATGAGCCCCGCATCCCCTTCCGGGGCATCGACGGTGAACCGGGTCATCCCCCGACCCAGCGGCCGCGAGGTCACCCGCCGCAGTTCCTGGGCGGTGGCCTTGGCCTCATCGCGCGGCTTCTCATCCAACAGGTCGATCAACAACTTCTGGCACACCACATCCAGGTCCTGGTCACTGATGCCCGGGTTGGTCGCCGCGCCGGTGGCGATCTTCGCGTAGTCCTGCTGCTGATCCACATCCAACGAGGACGCCAACCTGCGCATCGTCCTAGCGACTTTCGCCACCCGGTGCACCGCCCCGGTCCCCGTGCGGACCGCCTCAGCCAACGGCCCGCCCCAATGGTGACCGGCCGCGCGGACCACGTCCTGGACCTGACACGCCTCCTGCTTCGAGAGCATCGGGCACCGCACCCGCAACCAGTCCACCAACGACAACCCGACCGCGGTGTGCAACCCCCGCGACGCGGCCTCGAACGCCAACGAGAACCGTACCCCGGCCAGCTGGGCTTCCAACCGGCCCACCGCCTCAAGGCCCTCGCTCATCGAGGCGTCAAAGACCCGCACCAGCTCATCCGCGTCGACCCCCGCCCGGTCCAGACCCCGCCCCGCAGCAACCAACCCTCCCGCCAGCTCCTCAGCCGCCCACCCTGACACCTGCTCCTCGGCCGGGCCTCATCTATCGCGCGCCACTGAGCCGCGTCCCTCGCGGCCTCCCAGTCATCGCTGGCCTGCTCCCGCTCCCACTGCGCGAACATCAACTCGACCATCTCAGGCGTCAGGGAACCCGAGCCGGAGAACGCTTCCCCGACTCCCACCCCAGTCCCCGTGATCGCCATACCAAACACTCAACCACAAGGCACCGACAGTGCACTGACCTGCGGAAACGCGCCCGATCAGCTGGCGGGGGCTTCTCAAGCGCCCAGTGCACCGGCGACCCGAGGAGCGCCGCTCGATCAGGTGGCGAGGGCCGTGTCAAAGGCCTGATGCACCGCAGAGCCAAAGAGCACGAACCGCACCAGATCGACCTCGTCCGGGTGTGACGCAACCCAGGAACGCACGGTGGAGACCGCGGTCTGGGCTACCTCGTCGGCATCCCATCCATAGACACCTGCAGAGATGGCAGGAAAGGCCACGGACCGGGCACCAATCCGCGCCGCCTCGTCCAGGCTGCCCGAGAAGCAGCTCGCCAGCAGCGCTGGGTCGGTCTGGCCGCGGTGGCGGTTCGGTCCGACCGTGTGGATCACCCAGCGCGCGGGCAGCTCACCCGCGCCGGTGGCGACCGCCTCACCGACCGGCAGCCCGTCGTGCCACCGGCTCGCGCGCACCTGGCGGCACTCCTCCAGGAGCGCCGCACCGGCCGCCGCGTGGATCGCTCCGTCCACCCCGCCGCCGCCCAGCAGTTGCGAGTTCGCGGCGTTGACGATCGCGTCGACGTCCTGGGTGGTGATGTCGGCCTCGACAGCCTCGAGCACAGTCATCTCACCATCATGTCAAGGGTGGCCGAGCCCGGCTGTCGCAGCCGCTGTGGACACCCTGTTGGTTTCCGGGGATGCCGCTCATCTCCGGTCATGACAGCGCCGACGGCAGCGTGAGATGACCCAGTTGTCCGGCACGGTCGAGATGACCCAGTTGCACGTCGACCTCCTCATCGACCTCGCCGCACGCCGAGGGATCGAGGAAGCCGAGCGAGCGGCCGAGATGGCCGGGCTATGACTGCGAGGGGGTCGTGCGCCTGTCCCAGCCTTTTGCGGACGGGACACCCGAGCTTGCGGAGGAGACCACTGCCACACTCATGGCCCTGGGGCTGGGACGGGCCGAGCCCGGCGCCAACCTGTTCTTCGGCAGCGAGCTGGACGGCGTCGGCGCGGCCGCCGAGATCATCCCGACGATCGCGGTGCACTTCACCTCGACGTGGGACCGGGTGCTGGTCGTCCCTGGGAGCGGTGGCATCCTGGCACGGTGAGGACGCCTGGCTCACCCTGGAGATCGCCCGCCGGCTCGCGGTCAAGAGTGACCGCGCTCTGATGGTCATCTGGGCACCTCGGACCTCATGGGGTCGCGCGGGGCGTCCCAGTCGCTGCGCAGCAGGCCCATGATGATCGCGTCGACTCGCTGACCGTCAAACTGGAGCGCCTCCCTCCGTCGGCCCTCCACGACGAACCCGACCTTTTCATAGACGCGCTGGGCCCGCGGGTTGAAGGCGTAGACCTCCAGGTCGATGCGGTGCAGTGGCAGGTGGGTGAAGGCGTAGTCCATCAGCAGTCGCGCCGCCTCGGTGCCCAGGCCGCGGTCGCGTCCGGCCGGGCCGATGAGGGTGCGGAAGTTGCAGGTGGCGCTGCCCTCGTCCCACTGGTTGAGCACGACCTCGCCCACAACCTGGCCGCTGGTGTGGTCCACCACCATCAGGTCGAGGCGGTCGGGCTGGTCGTTGCGCGTGGAATACCACTCCCGCAACCTGGCCTCCTCCTCATCATCGGCCGAGGCCTCGGCGGTGCTGTGGACGCTGCCGGTCAGCCGTCGCACCTCCGGGTCACGGAGTATGCCGGCAAGCACGGGCACGTCCTCCGTCTCCACCGGGCGCAGGGTCACCAACTGGCCCCGCAGGGTTGGTTTGTCAGCAAAGGTGCGGTTCGCGGCGCTCACCGTCCCAGCGTGGGTGCTCGTCCGAGGTCTCGCCAGTGGTGTGTCAGTCATGGGCACCAGGGCGCAGGCTCACTCACACCAGGTCGCGGGGGATCGTGTAGTCCCAGTTCTGCGACCACACCCTCGGATTGCCCCGCTCCAAGGCCAGTCATCACTCCTCGTGTGGCGCCAGGGGCTTGGTCGCTGGGCCCTGCAGCACGGTGCCGTCGACGGCAAACCGTGAGCCGTGGCAGGGGCAGTCCCAAGTCTTCTCCGCGTCGTTGAAGCGCACGACGCAGCCCAGGTGCGTGCAGTGACCGCACACCTCGTGCAGCGTGCCGTCGTCGTCGCGATAGCTCGCAACCGCCCGCGCTCCCACCCGGCTGACCCGTCCCTCGCCCGGTGCCAGCTCGGAGGTCTCGTGGCCGGTGAGGGCAGCGCGGACCACGCCGCCGACGAGGTGGGTGCCCACCTTGACCTGGTCGGTCAGCACCCCGGGCGCCATCTCCAGACTCACCCGGTGCGGGTTGAACAGCGCCGCGCGCTCCGGGTCTGCCTGACCGAGGATCAGGTCGTGCAGGAGGTGACCGGCTGCTGTCCCGTTGGTCATGCCCCACAGGTTGAAACCGGTGGCAACCCAGAGGTTCTTGCTGGTGGGCAGGTAGGGCCCGACATACGGCACCTTGTCCGGCGTGGTCAGGTCGTGCGCCGACCAGCGGTGCTCCACCTGCTGCAGGCCGACGTTCTCGACGCCCCATGCCGCGAGCTCGGCATAGAGACGGTCCTCGTCGGAGCGCGCGCCCGGCCGGTGCTGGCCGCCGCCCACGAGGAGGCGATCGGTCGCGCCCGGAGGGGTGCGCAGCGAGTGGCCGTCGTCGACGCTGATGAACATGCCGTCCGGGGCGGTCCCTGTGATCGCACCGCTGACCACCAGGTCGCGCACCTGGTCGAGCCGCGTGAAGAACAGCGCCCGGTCCAGGATCGGGTAGTGCGTGGCGATCACCACGTGGCCGGCCGAGATCGTGCGGACCGTCTCGCCGCCGTCGGTGGTCGTCTCGATGGTGGGTATGCCGTCACGCGAGTGGACGTTGACGACCCGCACCCCCTCGATCACCGAGCCACCGCTCGCCTCGATCTGCGAGGCCAGGTGCAGCAGCCAGCGTTGGGGGTGGAACTGCGCCTGGTCACGCAGACGCACGGCGGCGTCGACCTCGAACGGCAGATCCACCTCGGTGACCAGCTCGGCCGGCAGCCCGGCTGCCCGCATCGCCTCGGCCTCGCGGGCCAGCTTCTCGCGCCGGTCGGGACGGGTCGTGTAGACGTAGGAGTCCTTGCGCTCGAAGCCCCAGTCAGGGACGGTCGACCCGGCAGCACCCGATCCAGCCTCACCCGATCCGGCCCCGTCGGCGATCCAACGGAGGGCTCGGACCTGGGCGTCGGCATACAGCATGGCCCGGTCGGGACCGAGACCTGCATAGCGCAGCCCGTGCTGAGCGCTGACCTTGGCCGTCGTGTTGCCGGTGACTCCGGCGCCGACGTGACGCGCCTCCAGGACGGTGACGCGCTGGCCGGAGCGGGCGAGCAGGCACGCGGTCGTCAGCCCCGCGATGCCAGCGCCGACGACCACGACATCACTGTCGGGTGGCGCTGACCCGGTGCGGTCAGGGGTCTCAGTGTCGCTGTGCCACAACGACGTGGGCGTGGGCAGATCGAGCAAGGCGCACCTCCGGCGGTCGCTCTCCATCATGGAGCGGACGGTGGAGGGTTGCCAGCCGACGGCGAGGGGCCGGCTGGCATGCCTGTGTAGGCACCGCCGGACACTGCTGGCCAACCGCGTTTTTCAAGCGTATTGTGAAAAAAGAAGACAAGGAGGTCGCGCCATGAGGTCAAGGAGCATTATCGCGGTCCAGGAGTGGCCGCACGAGAGTCGCAGGGCAGCCGAACTGGTGGTCCAGGAGTACGGCGAGCCCGACGAGGTCAGCGTCACCGAGCTGACCTGGCACCACGTGGGGCCGTGGAAGCGGGTGGTGGCCACCGAGTGGTTCGAGAACCACGCGTTCCCCGTGCCGCACGTCGACTGCATCGAGTGCGTTATCGACTATGCCGTGCCGGTGGAGAAGATGACCGAGCTGGCACAGTTCGATGGCAGTATCCGGGTCGACCGCACGGCCGGGGAGCTGTCGGTGCGGTGTCGCAGCATCGCCAGCGACACCCTGAAGCTCAACCTCGTCCACGACATCGTGACCGGTCAGCGCACGTGGCAGGCGGCGCGGGACTACCACGTCACGGAGGTCCTGGACGCCACCCGGGGTGAGCCCACGCCCTATCGGGACCAGCTCCTGGTGCCGCCACAGGTGGACACCAAGGACCCGGGCGAGCAGATCCTCAGCGAGGCCGAGCTGCGCACGATCGCCGACAGCGACGAGTCACTGTTTGCCCCGCGGGCCCTGGCCCGTCAGTCCGCACCCCGGCATCCCTGAGGGGCACCGGCGCGCGGCCGCGGCGAGGGTGGTCAGACTCTCGGCGTGACGCCCCACGCGTCGGCGAGCAGCTCGAAGGAGCGCTGGCGCATCGCCGGGTCGTGCGTGTAGGTCGTGACGATCAGCTCATCCAGCTCATAGGCCGCGGCGAACTCCTTGAGCTGCGGGACGACCTGCGACGGGTCACCGACCGCCTTGACCGAGTGGAACTCCTGGATCATCGACAGCAGCCCCTCGGGGACCACCGTGGACAGGTCGTCGACGGGGGGAGCCAGGGGAGCTGAGCCGCCGGTGCGGATGGCGGCGACCATCTGCTGCGCCGTCGTGAACAGATAGTGCGCCTCGGCCTCGGACGGGGCAACCAGCACGTTGATGCCCGCCATGACGGTCGGCCGCTCGACCTGGGCGGTCTCCGCGTCGGCGTTGAAGCGCTCGCGATAGACGGCCAGGGCCTCGCGCATCTGCTGGGGCGCGAAGTGGCTGGCGAAGCTGAAGGGCAGGCCGAGCGCTGCCGCGACCTGCGCGCCGCCCGTGGAGGATCCGAGCATCCAGATCGGCACGTTGGTGCCCTCGCCCGGCAGTGCGCGCACCCGCGTGGTCGCGCCGTCACCGAGATAGCTGACCAGGTCGAGCACGTTGCCGGCGAAGTCGTTGAGACCGCTGGCGCTGCGAGCGAGCGCAGCCGCAGTCAGCGGGTCGGTGCCGGGAGCACGGCCCAGCCCGAGGTCGAACCGGTCACCGTGCAGGGTGGCCAGGGTGCCGTAGTACTCCGCCACCATCAACGGCGAGTGGTTGGGCAGCATCACGCCGCCGGAGCCGAGCCGGATCCCCTGCGTGTGGTTGGCAAAGTGCCCGAGTATGACGGAGGTCGCCGAGGACATGAAGGCCTCGGTCCCGTGGTGCTCGGCCACCCACAGCCGGTGGTAGCCCAGCTCGTCCAGCCGGGTCGCCAGCACGGTCGAGGCCTGCATCGCCTCTGCGGGCGTCTGCCCCTGGGAGCGCGGGACCAGTTCGAGGACGGACAGGGGCACACGGGTGTTCGGGGGCATATCAGGGTCAACCGGCCAGTCCCGAACTTGTTCCCGACGCGCCTTCAGGAACTGGTCTGACCGGCGCAGCGGCCTCTCTGAAGCATGGGGCTGGTCGTCCACAGGCGGCGGCGTGTCGCCATCTCAGCATCAAACACATGTGCTAATCTTGTGGTGTTGGGGACGCTCCTAAGTCGTTCTCGACACAGGCACAACGTTCGTGATCTGTTGGGGAGGTGGGGTCAGTGGCTCGATTCGCGCAGGTGTTGGAAGCGTGCGGTGGAGGCGAGTCGCTGCTGGAGGCACGCGTGCAGACGGTGCTGGCTGAGGCACCTAAGCCGACGTGGTCCTGGGAGGTGATCCCGCTGCGCGACCGCGAGGTCGTGATCGAGTTCGTCCCCGCGACCGCGGCTGAGACTGCGGTCGCGCGGGCCCTGGCTGCCCTGGGGGTCGCCCCGGCCGAGTGTGATCTGTTGACCGATCTGGCCGGGGCCTGCGCCGCGGTGAACCTTCGTGGGGCGCCACCACCTGCCTCCACTGGCGAGGGCAGTCCTGCCGGGACAGCAACTCCTGGAACGACCACCGCCGCGCCCACCGCCGAAGCAAACGCTGCTGTGGGCTCAGGTGACGTCGTGGAGGAGGCGCCGGAGGTTAAGGGACGGGCCTCAGTGTTGGTGGACGCGATCGGGGTGTTGTCGCGCGGGGCGGGTCGTCTTGATCGGGTGATGGTGTCCGGGACGCGGGAGTTGACCGCAGCGCAGGGCAAGTTGTTGCTGGCCGACAAGGGCGTCGCCACGCTGGATGAACTGTCCGCGTCCCAGACGGACGCGTGGCGAGTCAAGGCGAAGTCGCGGGCCCGCACCGAGTTGGAGTTCGTGATGGGTTGGGGCGTCCGGGAGGTTCGCGACCTCGTCAACCTGGCGACCCAGACCGCCAGCGTGCGGTCCACGGTGGGCTCGGCACTGGCCTCGGGGGAGGTGTCGTGGCGGTTGGTGCGTGGCTTCCTGATCGGCGCCGGGCACCTACCCCCGCACCTGGGCGCGGGGGTGGCGAACGCGTTGTTCGGGTCCGAGGAGGCCGTGGCGGCCACCGAACGGTTGACCAGTGACCGGCAGTTCACTGGTCGGCCGTGGGCGCACAAGGAGTTCTACCGGGCCCTGGACCGAGAGGTGGCCAAGGCTGAGGCGCACCTGGAGGAGGACGAGCGGCGCAAGAAGTCCCGGTCCAGGAACCTGTCCGAGGCTGACACGTGGGGGCGGATGGACGAGGACGGCACTGCGGTCTTCGGGATGCGGTGCACCGCGACCCAACTGGCCGCGATCAGCGACCGCCTGGACGGCGCGGCCCGCCGGGCCCGCGCCAACGGGGACGCCCGCGCCGAGGGACAGATCCGTGCCGCCGTCGCGGCGGTGCTGCTGCTCAACGGCACCGTCCCCACCGACGACTGGCCCGAAGGCGGCGACCAGATCACCCCGGAACAGACCGAGCAGCTCGCCGCGATCCTGGCGGGTCTGCCCGCCGCGGTGCTCAACGTGATCGTCCCTCTCAACTTCCTCCACCCCGACACCAGCGACGACGGCGCCGGTGGACAGGACGCCGGTGGACAGGACGCCGATGGACGGTGCGCTGGTGGACAGGACGCGGGTGGCCAGGGTCCCGCGGACACGGTCGACGACACACAGCACACTGACGACGAGGCGGAGCAGGCATGCAGCGAGGCAGGCAGTCTTGCGCAGCCCGACGCCCCCGTCCACGACCACCAAGCTGCCTCACCGGATGCGTCAGCGACCGCCGGCCGTGGGCAGGACTCTGCCTCGCCGCAGGCGGCCGCTGATGGTGGGCAGGACTCTGCCTCTCCGGCCGGCCAAAACCCTGACCGTCCGGAGGACCCCCGTCGTGGGGAGGGCTCTGCCGAGCGGCCGGATCAGCACGGTCCGGGCTGCTCTTGTGGCGACAGCCCGGACACCGGCCATGAGCAGGACTCTGCGCAGCCCGGCTCTGACCCCGATCGTGAAGGGAAGTCTGCCCAGCTGGCGCAGGAGAGGTTCGGGTCCGGCGTGTTCGGCATCGGCGAGGTCGCCGGTCGCCAGTCGGTGTTCCTGTCCCCGCAGGAGGTGGCCCGGTTGGCGTTGACGCCGGGGTCGGTGATGCATCGGTTGGTGACCGACCCGCTCTCGGGGCGGTGCCTGGAGCGGTCGACCAAGTCATACCCGTTCACGGCTGCGATGAAGGCCCAGATCGCGTTTGCTGACCGGATGTGTCGGGCTCCGGGATGCACCGTGCCCGCCGCGGCCAGCCAGTTCGACCACGTCACCGAGCACGGCACCGCCGGTGGGCATACCTGCGAGGCCAACGGTGCGCTGGCCCACCCCAGTCACCACGACCAGAAGACCAAGAAGTACCTCGACGTGGTCATCAACCACCGGCGGGAGATGACCTGGGAGACGCTGCTGGGGAAGATCTACCGCACCAAGGCCCACGACTACACGCAGTACTCCACGATGCTGTCCGAGGCGGTCGACCAGGTCAACAATGCCGCCGAGGACGACCGCGGCGAGGCCATCGACCTAGCCATTTACCAGGCCCTGTCCTACCGGCCCGGCCGCACCCGACTCACCGCCGGTGAGGACGAGCCCTTCGGCGAGGACCAGTTCCTGGCCTGGGACCAGATCCGGCTGACCCGCCGAGACGCTCGCACCGGACGCATC
Organism: Ornithinimicrobium cryptoxanthini; assembly: GCF_023923205.1. Classification (NCBI taxonomy): domain Bacteria; kingdom Bacillati; phylum Actinomycetota; class Actinomycetes; order Micrococcales; family Ornithinimicrobiaceae; genus Ornithinimicrobium; species Ornithinimicrobium cryptoxanthini. The sequence goes on from NZ_CP099490.1 coordinate 1,100,572, forward strand.
CTCAACGGCCCCACCCCTGACACCGTCACCGCCGAACGCGACCGGCACACCCGCGCCACGCCGCGCGCAGAGGACGAGGACCAGGTCAAGCGGCTCAAAGACGGCGACATCGACCGCGTCAGCGACAGCGACAGCAACAGGCAGACCGCCTCAGGCGACCAGGCCACAGCAGAAGGCCGGACCGCCGAGCCCAAGACCCCTGGGCACGTGCCCTGGTCCACCCCCGACGACACCCCACCACCCTTCTAGGAGCAGTTTCAGTCGTCCTCGTGCAGAGGGTTGAGGATCCGGTCCAGGAACTGGCGGGTGCGCTCGTGCCGGGGGTTGGTGAACATCTGTCGCGGGTCCGACCGCTCGACGATTACGCCGCCGTCCATGAACAGGACCTCGTCGGCGGCGGCCCGGGCGAAGCTCAGCTCGTGGGTGACCACGACCATGGTCCACCCCTCGTCGGCCAGCTCCTTGATGACGGTCAGCACGTCGCCCACCAGCTCGGGGTCGAGAGCTGAGGTCGGCTCGTCGAAGAGCAGGAGGCTGGGCTTGAGCGCGAGGGCGCGGACGATGCCGACGCGTTGCTGCTGCCCGCCGGAGAGCTGGAACGGATAGACGTCGCGCTTCTCGAGCAGCCCGACGCGCTCCAGCAGCGCCTCCGCCTCCGCGACGGCCTGTGCCTTGGGCACCTTCTGCACCTGGACGGGCCCCTCGATGACGTTCTGCAGCACCGTCCGGTGCGGAAAGAGGTTGTGCTGCTGGAAGACCATGGCTGAGCGGTTGCGCAGCGCGAACCGCTCACTCTTGGAGACCTTGCCGGTGAAGTCGAGGGCCGGTCCGCCGAGGAGTTCGAGCCGGCCACCGTCAGGGGTCTCCAGGCCGTTCAGCGAGCGGAGCACGGTCGTCTTGCCCGACCCGCTCGGGCCGATCAGCACCACCACCTCGCCCTTACGGACGGTGAGGTCGATCGAGCGCAGCACCTCCAGGTCGCCGAAGCTCTTGCGCAGGCCGTTGGCCTGCAGCAGGACCTCGCCAGCCGGACCATGGGCCGGCCCGCCAGCCGGACCATGGGCCGGCCCGCCAGCCGGACCACCGGCGGAGGGGAGCGGTCTCATCGGTTCAGTGTGCGACATACCTGTCCAATCGTGTCTCGAGCATGCCTTGCGCGATCGACAGCACCAGGCAGAACACCCAGTAGACCAGGGCCGCCTGCAGGTAGAGCAGCATGAACTCCTGGCTGAACGCCGCGATCTTCTGGGCCTCCCGGAACAGCTCGGTCACCAGGATCATGGACGCCAGTGAGCTGTCCTTGACCAGGGAGATGAAGGTGTTGCTCAACGGAGGCACCGACACCCGTGCGGCCTGGGGGAGGATCAGCCGGCGCAGGGACTGACCGTGGCTCATGCCGATGGTGTAGCCGGCCTCCCACTGTCCCTTGGGCACCGACAGGATCGCCGCGCGGATCACCTCGGCCGCATAGCCACCCACGTTCAGCGAGAACGCGAAGACCGCGCTGGGCCACGGGTCGATGAGCACGCCGACTGACGGCAGGCCATAGAAGATGACGAACAGCTGCACCAGCAGGGGGGTGCCGCGGATCACCGAGATGTAGGCCCGGGCGAGCCACGACACGAACCGGTTGCTGGACAGCCGCATCAGTGCCACGCCCAGCGCCAGCACCAGCCCGATGGTGAAGGAGGACAACGCCAGCGGGATGGTGCCGGTCAGACCGCCGCGCACGATCGGCCACAGCGAGTCCAGGAAGAGCTGCCAGGAGTCAGACATCAGGTCCTTGGTGGGTCAGTGCCAGAGGGTCAGGGCGAGAGGGTCAGGGCGAGGCGGTCAGGACGGGGGGAGGGCGTGGCAGAAAGAGCGAGGCGGTCGGGACGTCAGCTGGAGACGTCGGTGCCGAAGTACTTCTCGCCCAGCTCGGCCAGCGTGCCGTCGGCCTCGAGCTCGGCCAGCGCCTCGTCGAAGGCGGCGACGAGCTCGGTCTTGTCCTTGTCGAACGCGAAGGCGTTGAGCGAGACCTCGTCCAGCTCGGCGGCGATCTTGACCGGGCTGTCCGGACGCTCGTTGGCGTAGTCCAGGAAGGTGAGCTTGTCGTTGACGGTCGCGTCGACCCGGCCCTGCTCGAGCAGCGCCACCGCCTGGGCCCAGCCCTCGACGGCCTCGACGTTGGCGCCCGCGCCCTCGGCGATGGTGCCCCAGTTGCTGGTCAGGGACTGCGCGGTGGTCTTGCCCTCCAGGTCCTCCAGGCCGACGATGTCGCTGGTGGCCTCGGCGACCACGATGACTCCCGGGGAGACGGTGTAGGGCTCGCTAAAGAGATAGGACTCCTCGCGCTGGGGGTTGATCGAGACCTGGTTGGCGATGACGTCAAAGCGTCCGGCCTCCAGGCCGGCGAAGATCGCGTCCCACTGGGTCTCCTGGTAGTCGATCTCCAGGTCCAGCTTCTCCGCGACGGCCTCGACAACCTCGATGTCATAGCCGGTCAGCTCGCCGCTGCCGCCCTCGTGGTAGCTGAACGGACGGTAGGTGCCCTCGGTCCCGACCACGAGGACTCCCTCGGTGGCCAGGCCGTATGCCGAGTCGGCACCGGCGGTCTGTGCGTCGCCGACGGTGCCCCCCTCACTGCCGCAGGCGGCGAGGGTCAGGGCCGAGGCGGCCAGGGCGAGCGCGAGGGTGCGGTGCGACGACATGCTTGTAGGTGTCCTTCTGGTGGCAGGGGGTGTGGTCGGGCGAGCCCGGGTGGATCTTCTGTGCCAACGACTCCCGGGCGCACACCATTCCCCCAGAGCGAGAAATGTGTATCCCAACACACTGTTATGCCAGATCGCTATCATCGAGGATGCACATCGAACCGTTTGCCGTCGCGGTCTCCGACGCAGTCCTGGACGACCTGCGCGAGCGGATCCGACGCACGCGCTGGCCCGATCCGGCACCCGGGGAGTCGTGGGCGCAGGGCGTCGACCGTGACTATCTGCGCGGACTGCTGGGCTACTGGGCGGACGGGTTTGACTGGCGGGCGCAGGAGCAGTGGCTCAACCGCTTCGAGCACCGGGTGGCCGACGTGGATGGCCTTCGGGTCCACTTCGTGCACCACCGGGCGGGCGAGGATCGACTGCCGCTGGTCCTGACCCACGGCTGGCCCAGCACGTTTGTCGAGCTCCTTTCCATGGTCGACCGTCTCGGGGGACAGTTCGATCTGGTCGTGCCGTCCCTGCCGGGTTATGCCTTCTCGCACCGCCCGTCGCACTCGGGTGTGGACCGTGCGTTTGTGGCTGGCGTGTGGCACCGGCTCATGCAGGGGCTCGGCTACGAGCGCTACGGAGCGCACGGCGGCGATTTCGGTGCCGGCGTCGCCACGGTGATGGCGCTGCAGCAGCCGGAACGGGTGATCGGGATCCACCTCAGCACGTCGGAGATGTGGCCCTACACCGGACCGGGGTCACCGCCGCTGTCGGCGGAGGAGCGGGCGTATGTCGATCACGTCGCCCGCTGGGAGGAGACGGAGCGCGGCTACAGCGCTGTGCAGTCCACCCGCCCGCAGACACTGGGCTACGGGCTCAACGACTCGCCGGCCGGGCTGGCGGCCTGGGTGCTGGACAAGTGGCGCTCCTGGTCGGACAGCGGCGGAGACCTGGATGGACGGTTCGGTCGCGATGCGCTGTTGACGATGCTGACCATCTGGTGGGTCACCGGGTCGATCACGACGTCCATGCGCGACTACTACGACAACCGTTGGCACGGCACGCCGATCGGCCCGGCAGACCTCGTGGAGGTGCCGACCGCCATGGCGGTCTTCGCCCACGAGTTCGTGTCGGAGGGACAGGCGCCGCGGTCCTGGCACGAGCGGCTCTACAACATCCAGCGCTGGACGGTCTTCCCCCGCGGCGGCCACTTCGCGGCGGCCGAGGACCCCGACCTGCTGGCCGCTGACATCGCCGAGTTCTTCACCCACCTGCCGTAGCTCCCGGGTCAGCGTCCTGTCCACACCTGGAGCAGAGCCCTTGTGGCCGTGCTCGCTCCACAGTTGAATGAGGTCATGGACCCCATCAGGCCGCTGCCGACCGCCGTCGTGGCCTTCGTCGGGGCGTGCGGGGAGGGGCCGGTGGGCGAGCCGGTCACCATCACCAGCGCCGACGACTACCACGCCCAGTTCGGGCCGAGCCTGGGTCCGGACCGGCCGCTGGGGCACGCGGTGGACCTGTTCTTTGCCAACGCCGCAGACGAGACGACCAGCGCGGTCGTCGTGCGCACGGACGGGAGCGACGTCGAGGCGGGCGTGCACGCCCTCGACGGGACCGGCTACACCGTGCTCGTCCTCCCGGGAGTCACCACCGCGCACACCGACCAGGTGAGGGCAGCGCTCGAGCGCTGCGCGGCATACGCCGCAGTGTTGTTGTTGGACCTGCCGAACGGACCCTGGATCTCGGCGCAGGATGACCTCGACGCGATCACCGCGCACCGGGAGCGGGTGGCGGTCTATCACCCCTGGGTGGTCGTGGACGGGGTGAGCCTGCCGCCGTCGGGTGCGGTCGCCGGCGTGATCGCTCGCACCGACCGCGAGCGCGGTGTCTGGAAGGCAGCCGGTGGCACGAGCGCGCAGCTGCTCAGCATCGACGGGCTCACCGAGGCGGTGGATCAGCAGGTGGGCGACGCGATGACCATGGCGGGGGTCAACGGGCTGCGTGACTTTGGCAGCCGCGGGCATCTGGTGTGGGGTGCGCGGACCCTGGCGTCCACGGCGACGCGGCTCACGGAGGAGCGCTATCTGCCGCCGCGACGGCTCGTGGACCATGTCCGGCGCAGTGTGCAGACCGGGCTGGCGGGTGTGGTCTTCGAGGACGACAACCCAGGCCTGTGGACGCAGGTCAGGCTGCTGGTCGACGAGTTCCTGGGTGGTCTGTGGCGGGCCGGCGCATTGCAGGGCACGAAGCCGGAGGATGCCTACTTTGTGCAGTGCGGGCTCGGGCAGACGATGACCGAGCAGGACGTGGCGGACGGCAGAGTGATCGTGCGCTGGGGGATGTCCGTGAGCAAGCCGGCCGAGTTCGCCATCTCGACGGTGACGCTGGCCTCGGCGGTCATCTCGCGCGAGCTGCTGGCCCACCCCCTCGGGCCGGTGGTCTCGCGCTACATCGGTGAGACGGAGAAGAACCTCGCCAGGTCGCTGGAGCAGGCCGGGCGGGTGGCCAGGGTGCTGATCTTTGACGAGGCGGACGCGATCTTCGGCAGGCGCACCGAGATCAGGGACTCGCACGACCGCTATGCCAACCTCGAGGTGGGCCTCAGGTCAGCCGACGACGAGCGCGATGACGTTGATGACGGCGAGCGCGATCGCCGCGACAAAGGGCGTCGTCCCGCGCGCTCGCCACGCGAGCGCCGCGAGGGCGACACACGCGAGCAGCACCGCGGCGGACCACCAGGACGGCCCACCGGGCGGGGCAAGGACGACGATCACTGACCCGGTCAGGAGCAGCAGCGGCGCGACAAACCTGGTGGGTCGCTCACCCAACCGGTGCGGCAGCCCGCGCACGCCGGTCTGCTCGTCGTCGGCCAGGTCCGGCAGCACGTTGAGCAGGTGGGCGCCCACGCCGAGCAGCGCCCCGACGACCACCGCCCACCACGGTGGTGCCCCCGACCCGGCCCCCACCCAGGCGACGGCAGGCAGGGCACCGAACGCCACGGCATACGGCACCCAGGACCACGCCGTGGCCTTGAGCCCCGCGTTGTAGGCCAGCCCCGACCCCACCACGAGCATCAGGTGCAGCGCGGCGGCGGCGAGTGAGACTGCCAGCGAGAGGGTGACGGTGGCGACCGCGGCGAGGGCCAGCGCCCATCGCACGGTCCGCACGTCCACGACCCCGCGCGCCACGGGCTTGTCGACCCGGCCGACTGAGCGGTCCCGCTCCGCGTCGATCAGGTCGTTGGACCAGCCGATCACCAGCTGACCGGTGAGGACGGCGGCGACGACCAGAAGGCCGGGGGCCCAGGTCGCTCCGGCGCCGAGCACGAGGCCCGCGGTGAGCGCCGTCACCGCCACGGTTGGCAGTGGGTGGGACGCTCGCACCAGGCCGGTGCCCATCTCGCGTGCCGTCATACCGGGAGCCTACGGAAGGCGCGGGCCGCGTTGTCTCCGTAGGCTGGACGTCGTGTCCACTGTCGCCGCCGTCCATGGTGTCCTGCCCCCGCACCGCTATGCCCAGGAAGACCTGACCGGCATGCTGGCGGACCTGGTCGGGCTGCCCGAGCGGCTGCGGCCCCAGCTGCAGCAGATCCACGGCAACGCCGGCGTGGCGTTCCGGCACCTGGCGCTGCCGGCGCAGGACTATGCCGAGGTCTGCTCCGACTTCGGCCGCTCGAACGACGCGTTCATCGAGCACGGCACCGAGCTGGCCGCGCAGGCGGTGGAGGGCGCGTTGAAGCAGGCCGGCGTGGACGCACAGGACGTGGACCTGCTTCTGTCGACCACGATCACCGGTCTGGCAGTGCCCTCGATCGACGCCAAGCTCATGGGTCGGCTGCCGCTGCGCACGGACGTCAAGCGCGTCCCGGTCGTGGGGCTGGGTTGCGTCGGCGGTGCGGCTGGCATCGCCCGGGTGCACGACCACCTGCTGGGACATCCCGACGACGTCGCCGTGCTGCTGTCGGTCGAGCTGTGCAGCCTGACCCTGCAGCGGCACGACACTTCCACGGCCAACCTCGTCGCGAGCGGACTGTTCGGGGACGGGGCGGCCGCGGTCGTGCTGCTCGGCGAGCGGGCTGCGGGGGACCACCTCCCGCGCGGGCCGCGGGTGGTCGCGACCCGGAGCCGGTTCTATCCCGACACGGAGACGGCCATGGGCTGGGACATCCGCTCGACCGGCCTGAAGATCGTGCTCGGCGCGGAGGTGCCCGACCTGGTGCGCGCCAACGTCCGCGACGATGTGGACGCCTTCCTGGCCAGCCAGGGCCTGACCCGTGCGGACATCGGCTGGTTCGTCGCCCACCCCGGTGGCCCGAAGGTCCTGGACGCCATGGCCGAGGCGCTGCAGGTCCCGGCGAGTGCCCTGGCCGTGACCTGGGCCTCCCTGGAGCAGATCGGCAACCTGTCCTCCTCCTCGGTGCTGCACGTCCTGTCCGACACCCTGCGCGACCATGCGCCCACGCCCGGCAGCCACGGGCTGCTGCTGGCGATGGGTCCGGGCTTCTGCCTGGAGATGGTTCTGCTGCAGGCGCCGGTGGAGTGACCGGGTGGACTCCCTGGACTGGTATGCCGTCCTGCTCGGCCTCGTCGTGCTCGAGCGGGTGGCCGAGCTGGTCCTGTCGAAGCGGCACGCCGCCTGGGCGCTGGGCCAGGGTGGGGTCGAGCACGGTCGGGGCCACTATCCGCCGATGGTGCTGCTGCACAGCGCCCTGCTGCTCGGCGCGTTCGGGGAGGCGTGGCTGGGCGACCGGCCGTTCCTGCCCTGGCTCGGCTGGCCGATGCTGGCGGTTGTGGTCGCGGCGCAGGCGCTGCGGTGGTGGTGCATCGCCTCGCTCGGGCGTCAGTGGAACACCCGCGTCATCGTCGTGCCGGGCCTGCCGCTGGTCAGCCGCGGGCCCTATCGCCTCCTGCGCCACCCCAACTATGTCGCCGTGGTCGCCGAGGGGATCGCGCTGCCCCTGGTGCACACCTCGTGGGTGACCGCGCTCGTCTTCACCGTCCTGAACGCCTGGCTGCTCACGGTGCGCATCCGCAGCGAGGACGCCGCCCTGGCGACCGTCCGGTGAGGGACGCCGACGTCGTCTTGATCGGTGGTGGCCCGGTCGGGATGACCGCTGCGCTGTATGCCGCGCGCGCCGGACTGTCGGTCATCGTCCTGGAGCCGCGTCGCTCACCGGTGGACAAGGCGTGCGGGGAGGGTGTGATGCCGGGTGCTCTGGTGGCGCTGCACCAGCTGGGTGTCGAGCCGGTGGGTTTCGACTTCCGGGGCATCCGCTACACCGACGGGCGTCGCTCGGTCACCGCGGACTTCCCCGGTGGGCCCGGTCGGGGCGTGCGCCGCACCGAGCTGCACCAGGTGCTGCGCGCTGCGCTGGATGCCGCTGATATCAGGGTGCTGCCGGTGGCCGCCGTTGGGGTGGAGCAGGACTCCTCGTCGGTGCGAGTGACGCTGGCTGACTCGAGGCGGGTGCTGACCGCCTCCTATGTCGTCGCTGCCGATGGTCTGCACTCGCCGACCCGCCGGTGGTTGGGGCTGGAGGCACCGGCCCGGGGTCCGCGCCGGCACGGGTTGCGCCGCCACTTCGCCGTCGCGCCGTGGATCGACCGCGTCGAGGTGCACTGGGCTCCCGCCGGAGAGGCCTACGTGACACCTGTGGCTGAGGACACGGTCGGCGTCGCCCTGCTCACCGGCAACAAGGGGCCGTTCGAGGAGCACCTGGCGCAGTTCCCGGCGCTGGCCCAGCGGCTGGTCGGGGTCGAACCCGCCAGCAGCGTCCTGGGCGCCGGGCCGTTCGCCCAGCGCGTCACCTCGCGCGCCAGCGGCCGGGTGCTGCTGGTCGGTGACGCAGGCGGCTATGTCGACGCGCTGACGGGGGAGGGCCTGGCGGTCGGCTTCGCCCAGGCAAAGATGGCGGTGCGAGCGATCCTGGCCGGCCAGCCCTCGGCATACCCCCGTCTGGCCCGGCAGGTCACCTGGCGCAGCACCGCCCTCACCCGCGGTCTGCTGCTCGCCACCCAGCCGCAGTGGGGGCGACGCGCCACCTTGCGTGCCGCCGTCGCGCTGCCCGGCGTCTTCCGCGGCGCAGTGTCGGTCCTGTCTCGCACCTGAGCTGTCCCGTCAGGCGGGCCGGAAGGTCCCGAGCCGGGCGTGGACCACCTCGGCGGTCTGCACCATCGGGTCACCTGCGGGTGCGGGCAGGCCGACCCAGCGCAACGGTGTCGTCAGCTCACCCGTGACCGTCCCGTGCCTCAGCGGCCACGGCTCGTGCTCGACGGGGGTGCGCCACAGGGCGCGGGCGCGGCGGTGATAGGCCGTCCAGCGGCCGGCCAGGCTCTCGACCAGCGGGGTGCGCTCGTGCGCGGTCAGCGGTGCTCCCGTCTGGACCGAGGCGGTGAACCACGCGCTGTCCTGTGGAGTGCGCAGACCGAGCACGCCCCGCGGCGCGCCGAAGCGATAGTCCCAGCGGGCGTCGTCGGTGGCGTCCTCGCCGCGGGCCACGACGCCGTCGGCGACCTCATAGGGCAGGCCGATGCTGCGCAGCGACAGGGCAAAGCTGGCTCGGGGAACGACCATCCCGAGGAACCAGATCCCGTCACGGCCGTCGGGCGCCTGCACATAGCAGCGCACGTTGAGCTCGGCGAAGGCGTCCCAGCCGGGAGGTGCCGGCAGCCTCGGCAGCCGGACGTCAGCCATGAGGAAGGGGATGACGCCCACCCAGGTCTGGCCCTCCCACGTCTGGACCCGCAGCGGTGGCGGCACCAGCGACTGCACCGTCTCGACGTCATAGGCCCAGTGCAGGAACGTCAGGTGGCGCCAGGTCTGCAGGTTGACCGCGGCGCGCACGGGCGCGTCCGGATCGTGACCGCTCATAGGTCACTTATAGGGGAGGCACCCGCCTGCCGCAACGGGCCGCGTCGGCGCCGGCCGGCCGGTGCCGAAGGCCGGACCGTCAGTCGCCCAGAAGATCCAGGATCTTGGTGATGCGACGCGTCCGGGTCTCGGGCCTCTTGGCGTTGGCGACCGAGCGGGCGTGCTCCTTGCGCTGGGTGTAGGAGAGCGCAGCAAAGGCCGCGTGGGCCGCGGGGTGGGCGGCCAGGGCCTCGGCCAGCTCGGGCGGCATGTCGACGGTGCGCTCAGCGTCGTCCAGCTCGATGGTCGCTGTCACCTCGTCGCCGATCTCGACACCAAGGGAAGCGCGCGCCGCCTTGGACAGCCCGATGCAGTTGCGTCCACCCATCCGGGCGACCCGGAGCCGCTCGCTCCTGCCGTCGATGGTGACGACCACCGGCGGGTTCTTGACTGAGGCGAGCTCGGCCACCTGGTCGTCGGTGAGGAAGATCGCGCAGGCAGGACCTGCCGGCTCGAGAGTGGTCTGCAGACGCAGCATCCCACCAGCCTAGGGCGAGCGGTGACGATAGCCTGCAGTATGCGGAAACTTGTGGTGAGCGTGATTGCTGATGAGCGACCCGGCCTGGTGGCCGAGCTCGCGAGTGCCGTTGCTGAGCACGGCGGGAACTGGCTCGAGAGCCAGATGGGGCGGCTGGGCGGCAAGTTTGCCGGTGCCGTCCTGATCGAGGTGGCACCTGATCGCGTCGATGACCTCACGGCCGCGCTGAAGGGCCTCAGTGACGTCGGTGTCGTCGACGTGTCAGCCACCTCGGCCGACGGCGCGACGAAGGGCAGTGTCGAGTCGGTCCGGTTGCAGGTCGTGGGTCAGGACCAGCCCGGCATCGTGCGTGAGGTCACCCGCGCCCTCGCGGCGCACGGTCTGAGCATCCAGGAGCTCTACACCGAGACCAGCGACGCGCCGATGACCGGTGACCGGCTCTTTGAGGCGGCGGCCGCGGTGGAGCTCGGCGACGGGCTGGACCTGCCTGGACTGCGAGCTGCGCTGGACGCGGTGTCCGCCGACCTGAGCCTTGACATCCAGGTCGACGACGGCCATGACGGCCCGGCCTGGGGCGAGGTGCCCGACTCGGCCGAGACGAGGTGACCCCTACCGCGTCGGGCAGGTGGGACGGTAGGGGACCGACCCGAAGTACTGCCCCCATTCCGCGTCCGTGAGATCACGCCCGGCGGTGTCGCAGGCCGCCTGGACCCAGTCCGTCGGGTCCAGGGTCAGACTGCTGGCCTCTGCTCCACCGATGACCACCAGGCTTCCGTCAGGTCGGATGTCGGAGTAGGCGCCAGGCAGCGGCCCACCGAAGGACTCGAGCTCGGGCAGGCTCCAGAGCCGGACGGCCCCCGTCGCGTCATCGGAGGTGACCATCATGGAGCCGTCGTCAGTGAACTGGAAGTTGACCAGCGGCATCGGGAGGCCGCCCGCCTCCTGGAGGGGACGCAGGGTGGTCGGCTCGCGCAGGTAGACCCGTCCGCTCTGCGAGCTGGTCACCAGCTCCCCGGTCGGAGCAAAACCGGCAGTGACCCCGGTCCACTGCTTGACGATCAGCTCGGGTGTCGTCCCAGTCAGGTCCCACACGCCGGTGAGGTCGCCGACCGAGGCCACCAGTTGTGGCTCGTCCGGGGCGAAGTCCACCTGGATGACGAACCGGGCCTCCGGACTTCCCTCCAGGTCGTCGAGCACCGCCGTGGTCTCCAACGAGCTCGGGTCGTGCAGCTCGACCAACCCACCGATCCGTCCGCTTGCCAGCATGGTTCCGTCGCTGTTGACCGCCAGCAGCGTGGGCACCCAGTGCGACACCGACCCGCCCGTGACCGGCCCGGCGACCGGCGCGCCGGTGCCGGTGTCGTATGCCGTGAGCTCACCCGGGCAGTACTCCCGGCTGGTCAGCTCGGTCCCCGTGCAGGACAGCACGTAGACGACGTCCTCGTCCGGATGGAAGGCCAGCCCAGCGACGCTGACGATGTCCGGGTCGGGGATGTCCAGTGTCACCAGGGGTTGCAGCGTCCTGCCATCGAACAACCGCGCCCCATGACCCCAGCCGGCCATCGCCAGCAGCTCACCGCTCGGGCTGAAGGTCGGGATCCCGGCGCCGAGCTCCGTCAGCGGGGCGACCGCCGGGCTGGGCACGTCGAGGTCCCAACGGGTCACCTCACCGGCCGAGCCGACCGTGACCAGGTCGCCGTCGGACAGGAACTCCAGATCGATGGTCTCGGTGGCGATCGGGAACGCCTGTTCGAGCCGTCCCTGTGGTGTCCCGGGGAACTGCCAGACCATCGCCTGGTTGAAGGCTGCGACTGCGATGCGCTGACCGTCGGGCGAAGCCGCCAGGGAGACCGTCACGTTGTCGTGTGACAGAGGGCCCTCGATGATGCGCAGCGGGTGGTCGGCCAGCACGTAGGTGGCTCCGTCGAAGGTCGTGGCAACCACCTGGTCGGTGCCCGGGATGGTCGCGAGGTCGAAAACCGCCGGTTCGTCGGAGTCGGGCAGGTCGACCACGCCGTCCGGGGCCGTGCCTTGCTCATCGCTCCCCGGCTCAGCCACGACGGAGCCGGGTGTCTCGGTGGACGGGGCGACCCAGGCGTAGACCCCAGCGACCGTTCCGGCATAGACCCTGCTCCCGTCACTGCTCCAGGCGACGGCGAGCAACGGGTCGGCAGGGTCTGGCGTGCTCAGGCGCGCGCGGACCTGCCAGGAGGTGGTGTCGACCAGCCGGACCGTGCCGTGGCTGGTGACGGCCAGGGTGCTCGAGTCGGGGCTGAAGGCCACCTTGGACTCCTGCCCGATGGGAGTGTCCAGGGTCGCCACGGGCTGGTCCTCTCCGATCCGATGCACGACCACGCCGGTGCCGTCGGTGGAGTCTCCGCCCGAGGCAACCATCCCGGCGGCGGCGTCCAACCCGCCCCCGATCGGGAAGACGGGCACCGGGACGGGTCCGAGCACCACGGCTGCCGTCTCCAGGTCAAACACCGTCAGCTCCCCTTCTGGGCTGAGAACGGCCGCGACCCCGGAGTCGGCATCGACTGCCAGTGCCTGGAGACCGGCCGGTTCCTCATAAAGCAGGGTGCCGACAGGACGTGGGTTGGACAGGGCGGTGAGCAGGCCTCGGCGGGTGTGTGACGAGTCATCCATGAGGTAGGCCTCGGTCGCGAGCAACAGCGCAAGTGGCCAGTCCTTGTCCGCCACGTCGTTGGCCGAGGCCAGCAGACCGGCCACCGCCGCCTGCGCCCGGGACTCGGCGGCCAGTGCGTTGTTGTGTGCCGAGAGTCCCCGCTCCACCGCGACTGCTCCGATGGCCACGACGACCACGAGCGCCGCGGCGAGCAGCCACCGGTGCCGGCGCAGTCGGCGGTTGCCCTGCTCGCGCTGTTGCGCCGCTTCGGTTGCCGCCCTGACCTCGTCGTCGCGCTGGGCGCGGCTGGCAGCAACGAACGCCGCCACATCCGGTGGAGCTCCGGTGGGTGGCAGCGCCTCGATCGCCCGGTCCAGACGCGCACCGCGCAGCAGCGCACCGCGGTCCTGACCCAGCTCGCGCCACTGAGCCGCGGCACGAGCGAGGTCGGCCAGCTCCCGGTGCCGCGCCTGGTTGCCCTCCACCCAGCGTCGCAGCCGCGGCCAGTGCTCGACCAGTGCCTCGTGCGCCAGTCCGACGGTCGGTTCGCGAGTGTCCAGTCGGCGGTCTGCGGAGAGCAACCGGGCGGCGATCCAGGTCTCCATCAGTCGGTGCAGGTCGGCGCCGTGCTCCGGGCTCACCGCCTTGACCTCGGACATGGTGATGCGGGTGCCGATCGGTTCTCCGGCGGAGACCACCACCAGCCTGCTGAGCAGCTCGGCGAACAACTGCTGCTCCGTGGCGCTCAGCGTGCTGAGCATGCTCTCCGCACGCGACCCGATGGCGCCCTCGACCCCGCCCAGGGCACGCAGAGCTGAGAGGGTCAGTGCCGGCTGCCCCCCGCTGGCCAGCTCATGGAGGGTGAACTGGAGGGCGGGCAGGGCTGCGGGTCGTCCGGCAACAGCAGCGACGAGCTCGCTGGTCAGACCCGGCTCCAGGGTCAGCCGGTTCACGGCGGGCCCCCGCACCGCCGCCTCAAGCTCGCTCGGGGTCATCGCCGCGACCGGCAAGGTCGCATCGCGCAGCAACGGACCAAACGTGGGGTGGGCCAGTGGGCGGTCGAAGTAGTCGGCCCGGACTGTGGCGACCACACTCAGCGGGCAATCTTCCGCGGTGCTCGCGTGGGCCAACGCGTCGAGGAGCGCTTCGGCAGCCTCCGGCTCGGCGTGTGAGTAGATCTCCTCCAGCTGGTCGACGACCAACAGCAGACGCCACCCGGAAGGCGTCAGCGCCCGGGCGACCCGCGCCAGCCCCTCCGGCTCCTCAAGTGACACGACCGTGTCTGCGGTGGACGTGGTCGCGACTCGCCGTAGCGCCTCGGAAAGACTGTCCAGAGGGTCGGAGCCGGGCACCATGACCGTGATCAGCCAGCGCGGCTCGGCCGACCGCCGGAGGCGAGGCAGCAGGCCGGCTCGCACCACACTTGACTTGCCGCTGCCGGAGCCGCCGACGACGGCGAGGAGCCTGCTGTGGGACACCAGTTCTTCCATGCGCTCGATCAGGGCCTCGCGCCCGAAGAAGCGATCGGCATCCTGCTCCTCGAACCGGCGCAGTCCGACATACGGGTTCCCCGGCTGATGGGCACTGGCACGCAGGTGCGCCAGGACGGCGGTGACGGTGCTGTGCACCGCCCCGCCCGGGCCGTCGTCGGCCGGTTGCACCGCCCAGTCATGGCGCTCATCGGGGGAGGCGGCAGCGAAGCAGACCCGGACCAGCTCGACATACTGAGCCGCGTCGTCGAGTCGTCCCGCGTCGCTGGTCCGGAGCGCGCGGTCACCGAGATAGGCCTCCCCGGCCGCGTCGAAGAAGACGTTGTCCGAACGGACATCCCCGTGCGTCAGGCCACGCGCCGCGTAGTCGAGCAGCGCTCCACCGACTCGTTCGGCGACGTGCCGAGCCATCGGGGGAGTGATCGCCTTCTTGGTCAGCTGGTCCCGCAACGTGCCGCCGGTCATGCGCTGCATCACCAGGGCCGCGAGGCCTGGCTCACGCCACGCGTCGTAGATCGGCACGACAGACGTGCTGTCCACCGTGGCGGCCGCGTGCGCGTCCCGCTCGAAGGTGCGGACCACGGTCACGTCGTCGGCGATCTCGGGACGATAGACCCGCACCGCATACTCGCGGTCCACTCCGGGCAGGCGGGCACTGAACACCGTCCCGCGCGGGCCACTGCCGAGTCGCTCGCCGAGCTGATATCCGCGCAGGGACTGTTCGGCCTGGACGAGGTGGAGCAGGTCGGGTTCCCCGGCAAGGATCCGTTCGTGCAGCTGGACCAGGTCCGGACCGGGGTCGATGCCCAGCTCGTCGCTCAGCTTCGTCCTGTGCTGCCGATAGAGGGTCAGTGCTTCTGCGGTGCGACCAGTCGTGGACAGGGCGAGCATCAGCCGCGCGGTCAGGTTCTCCCGGAACGGGTCTTCGAGGAGGACTTCGCGCAGGTTGGGCACCGCGTCGCTGCCGTGACCCACGAGCATCTGCGCGTCGGCGAGGTGCTCGACAGCCGTGACGCGCAGGTCCGCCAGCCGCTGAGCCTCCCCGCTCACCCACCAGGTCGCGTCCATGCCCTGGTATGCCGCACCCCGCCAGAGCTGGAGAGCCTGGGACAACGTAGCCGCGGCAATCGTCGGGTCCCCGTACTCCAGGGCTCGGCGACCCTGCCCCACCAGCTGTTCGAAGTGTGCTGAGTCCAGGGCCTCGTCCGGCACGTGCAGCACATAGCCGCCGTCGGTGTGCCCCACCGCCAGATCTGTGCCGAGCTTGTGCCGCAGCCGGGTCAGGTAGGTGCGCAGGGTCGCCTCGGCCTTCGGACCCGCCTGCTCGCCGAAGACTGCCTCCACCAGGCGATCGACGCTGACCGGGCGGTTGCGCGTCACCAGCAACGTGACGAGCAACCGACGCAACCGGTCACCGGCCAGGTCGACAGGCTCGCCGTCTGACGTCACCTCGAGTGGCCCTAGGACTGCGTACTCGATCATCTGACCTCACCCTCCGCCGCGCACGCTACGGGAGGGCTGTTGCATCTGCGTTGCACCGGGTCCAGCCACCTGCCAGGCGTCCTCTGTCACGAGAATCCGCAGGTCAACGGGCGGGGAGGGGCCACCTGGTTCGGCGGGGTGCGGTGTCGCTGACGAGTGCCACCAAGGGGTGGGCGGCAGGGGTGCAACCCCGGTGCAAACCGTGCCCCGGATGGTGATGGAACGCACCACCGCTACCGAAGGAGCACTGACATGAACACGAAGCCAGCCACCAAGACCGCGGGACGCATGACCGTCCATGGCGCCACGATACTCTCGCGTCTGCCGTTGAGAGCCTCGCTTGTCGCGATGCTCGCCGCGGGATGCGTCAGTGGTGGATACGAGGTCGCCCCTGACGGGCCCCCGTTCAGGTTATCCGGCTCAGCAGCTGCAGTCACCGAGGACGCCGAGGATGACACCGGTCGCTACCTCCAGCCCATGCGTCCCATGACGTGGGAGCAGTCCGAGGACCACCGCCGGCAGCTGCGGCACGCCGAGGCACTCCGGGACCGCGAGGCCACCGATGAGGCTAACCAGCCGCAGGCGATGACGTGGGCAGAGTCGGAGGACCACCGCCGCCTGCTGCAGCACGCCCAGGTGCTGCGCCAGCGCGAGCGGGCGACCACCGAGGCCGGCGACCAGCCGCAGGCGATGACGTGGGAGCAGTCGGAGGACCACCGCCGACTTGTGCAGCACGCGCAGCGTCAAGAACACCAGGCAAACGAGAGTTCCGTGAGGTAGCCGCCGCCAGGGTGCTGGACCGCGTCAGCGATCAGTCTGGCGGCGGTCGCCGGGCTCACGCTGCGCTCCGGCTCGAAAGGCTGCCCCCGGTCCTCGCGGACCTGCCTCAGGAGCTCGGTGGCCACCGCTCCTGGGAACACGGACGTCACCCTGAGTCCCTGGTCACACTCCTCGGCACGCAACGAGTTGGCCAGGTGTTCCAAGGCAGCCTTGCTGCCCAGGTAGCCCGACCATCCCGGCACTCCGCTCATCCCCCTGGAGCTGTGGATGAAGACCACGTGGCCGCGCGCTCGCCTCAGCGCACGCAACAGCGAGGCAGTGAGCACCGTCGCCGACGTCAGGTTCACCGACAGGATGTCCGCCACCGACTCCGCGGAGGTGTCTTCCACGCTCGTCAGCGGGGCCACCCCGGCATTGTGGACGAGGACGTCGACCTGCTCGAGCTCCGCGAGCGCACGTGGCACGGTCCTGTCCCTCTGGTCCCAGTGCACGAAGGCACCGCGGTCTGGGGGGAGGACGTCGGTCAGTGACGCGGGACTGCGGCCCACCGCCACGACCCAGTACCCACGCTCGATGAGCTCCGTCACGAGGGCACGACCGATCCCTCCCGTCGCCCCTGTCACCACCGCCACTGCGCTGTTTCCCGACACAACCACGAGTCTCACACGGCATCGCATCACCCTGCGTCGGCACTATCCGGGCAACCCGGCCTCCATCCAGCGGCGGAAGACGTCGATCTCGGCCGGAGACCAGGAGCGGTCGCACGGCATCGAGCCGTCCTCCACGCGTGCCAGGATGGCGTCTGCGTGGCGTCGCACGTCCTCGAAGGACCACAGGTCGAAGGCGAAGAGCATCGTCGACCGGTCCATCTCCCGGAACAGGCTCCGCACGTCCGCGAAGGTGACCGGCTCACCCGGTGCGGGCAGCTGCGCGGCGGGAGCGTCGACATACGCCACCTCGGCCTCGGCGCTGCCTGAGTGAGGAGCGACGTCGCACGGCCAGCCCCAGCGCGGCACGGCCCGGTCCTCAGCCGGGCCGGACTCGCTCTGGGCGGCCTCGAGCGCCAGGCGCGACTCCCACTCCAGGTAGGACACGAAGGCGGACCGGAACGCCGCGTCCGCCGGCAGGACCGCCTCGTCCGCCGCAGCCACCAGGGCGGCGACCCAGCGGGCACGCTGCTCCTCGGTGACCACGTTGGCCAGGTGCGTGCCGGCGTCGTCGAACGTCTCGGTGTAGAGCTCAGGGCCGCCGAAGACCTCGCTGAGCCACGACGCGAGACGCACCGGCAGCTTGGGTGGCATCTGCGCAAACAACGGCGCCAGGACGGGGTCCTGCGGGACGTGCTTCTCCCAGAAGAAGGTCGAGGTGCGCAGGAGCGCCGGATAGCCACCGGCCCACTCGAAGAGCGACGGGGACGGGGGAGCCGCGGGGTCGGTGAAGTTGGCATACCAGTGCATGCCGGAGCAGAACGGCTTGTTCTGGGAGTGGCCGCAGCGGCACAGCGCATAGTGCTCCAGCGAGGCACCCCGCAGCCGGGCCACCGGCTCGCCGGCATCGTCGAGGAGCGGCACGGACCCGACGACGACATAGGGGCCGTCGCGGGTGACCCGCACCTGGGCCTTCCGGTCCTGGTCGACGATCTCGCGATCCTCGTGCACCGGACCCCGCAGGCTCAGGCTGAGGGCCCCGGAGGGACAGCTGCGCACCACGCGGATGATGTCGTCGACCCGGCCCCCGCTCGGTGTGACGAACGGCTGACCGCTGCTGGAGGTGTGGAAGACCCCTGGCAGGGTGTCCGTGCAGACGCCGGAGTGGGCGCAGATGCCCCGGTTGTCCAGGACCGTGATGCCCACCCCGACGTAGACGTCGCGGCGGTCGGCCACCCGCCCCGGGTGCAGCTCGTCGGTGAAGCCGCAGCTGTCGTGGGCGCCATCGCACCACGGCTGGTCCTGTGATCGACCGCACCGGCAGAGCGCCGCCAGGGGCGGGGTCTCGACCGGCACACCGAGGTGGTCGACGATCGCGGCGCCGTGGATCAGGTAGGGGCCGTTGTGCGCGACCCGGATCGCGGCGCGGCGCAACCCCTGGGCGCGGCGCAGCTCGTCCACCCGGTCCTCGATGTCGTCCGGTCCCGCGCCGCGGGAGCGACGCACCCGCAGGTCCAGGTCGAGCAGGCCGGCGGCAGCCTCGAGCAGGGCCGGTGGTGCAGTCTGCGTGCCCAGCTCGCCGACGGTGGCGCTCACCGACTCGGTCAGCGCAGAGAGGGACTCGTGCCACCCGTCCGTGGGTTCTGCCGGTATGGCGACCGCACCCGTCGCCTCCCTGCTGTCCGTCGGCCTGTGCTCCAGCCCGAGGAGGGTGCCCAACGGACGGAGCACGCGGTCGGCCAGCGCTGTCGCGCCCTCGGGCCAGGCGCCGCGCAGCTCCTGGATCTGGGCTATCGCGCTCTGGAGCTGGGCTGCGGTGGCGCCGGGGAGGGGAGGGTTCACATCAATCACCTCGGGAGCGGTCTGTCGCTGGGGGACCTGAGGCGACCGGGCTCGAAGGAGCGGGGGTCGTCGATGGGGACGTGGAGCTGGCCTGGAGCGTCACGGGAGGCGCTGCCTGACGAATCTAGCAGCGGGCGCGCCGGTGGGACAGGGCGTGCGGCAGCCAAACAACCCACCAGGGCCCAGGTCTTGCCCCGGCCGGAGTGACGCGGTTGACTCGACAAGGTTGGTGCCCACCACCCCCATCAAGGAGGCTCCGATGGCCGAAGAACTCGACACCTGGCGCGAGCGCGCGCTGGCGGTCGGCTGCGCGTCACTCGTCGACGCGATGATGCGCACCCACGGACACCGGGCCACCCTGCCCGCGCTCGCCAGCCCGACCCCGGAGCGAGCGCTCTTCGGCCCCGTGGTGACGATGCAGTTCCTGCCGACGAGGGACGACCTGCCAGCAAAGGACGGGGCGCCGGTCAAGGACCGTGGCTTCGGTGACGTCTTCGCCGAGGCGGTGCACGACGCGCCGCCGGGCACGGTGCTGGTGATCAGCAGCGGGGGCTATCCCGACGTCTCGCACGCCGGTGGGGTCAAGCTCTCCCGGGCGCAGCGCCACCAGCTCGCGGGCGTGCTGGCCGACGGTCAGCTGCGCGACTTCGCCGAGCTCGCGTCGATGGACTTCGCGACGTGGTGCCGTGGCGAGGCGGTGCGCTGGGGCGGGGACAGCGTGATGCCGGCTGCTGCAAACGTCACGGTCGAGGTAGCCGGCGTGACCATCGTTCCCGGTGACTATGTCTATGTGGACTCGGCCGGTGGCGTGGTCATCCCCGCGGCCAGCCTCGAGACGGTGCTCACCGAGGCTGAGACGATCGTGCGGGACGACGAGGGCTATCAGCGCAAGATCGAGTCAGGAGACATGACCTAGTCCCAGGACATCTGCTGACCGGGGTCAATGTGCGCGCGGCATGTCATCGATAGATCTCGGTTGTCGGCCATCAGTCGCGCAGCGTGGCGAGGATCTCTTCCCTGCCCAGGAGCTACATCCCGTCAGCCGCCAACATCTAGCCTTGGCTTCCCCGCTGACGCGACGGGGGCACACTCGGTGCTGTGACGAGGGCGTCGACGTCAACGAGCCCGCTCCCGACGTGGTTCCACTACAGAAGCGCAGGGACGGCCTGGCGAGGGGCGCTGGTGCTTGGCTTCTCAGTCTCCGACTCCAGTGATGCGGCGCAACTCGGCGAGGTGTGAGTGCAGTGCAGCCCGCCCGGTGTCGGTCAGGCTCAGCCACGTCCGCGCCCGTCCATGCTCCTTCTCCTTGTGGGTACGAACGTAGGCGGCGTCCACCAGGACCTTGAGGTGCTTGCTGACGACGTAGTCGCTGACACCGAGGGTCTCTTGCACGGTGGCGAAGTCGACGGAGTCCACCTCTGCCAGCAGCGCACAGATGTGCAGCCTGTTGCGGGCATGGATGACCTCATCGAACCTGGGAGCGTCGCTCACGTCTAAGCGCTCCTCCCGAAGGCGGGAAAATCCCCACGAGCGAGGCGCTGGTCGATCCACTGCTCGTAGAGGTAGGTGACGACGAACCCGACTGCGGCACCGACCAGCGGCGCCAGGTCGATGTCGGCGAAGACCTGCAGGGATACGCAGGTCACAAGCAAGCCGATCAGTGCCATCGAGGGAACAGTCCAACCGTTCGTGTATCGGTCGAAGGAGGCGCCCGTGCTGCGCCGCAGGATCTCACGCAAGAACACCGGACCCACGACCGCTGCCAGCACTACCAGGGAAGCTCCGGTGCTGAAGGAGCCGAAGGAGATGCTCTCGTACGGCATGCCGGCACCGATGAAGAGTGCGGCTACGACAAGGGCGGATACAACCTTGTACCACCACGGCGTGGCCAGCCGGTTCCCGAACCGGGCTCGGATGTTGTCCAGGTCGCGCAGTGCCCCCCGGGCGTCGTCGGCGTTGCCCTTGTCCCCGTCGGCTTCGACGCCCGCAGAATCGAAATCGTGATTTGCCATAGTGGCAAGTTAAGGCATAACTTGCCGTCTTGGCAAGCCAGGCGGCGGTAGACCAGGCGCGGACACTGAGCCCTGAGTGACGTCTGCGCCCCGAGGCCTGCCCGAGCTCAGGGGAGCAGCGTGAAGGAGTGCGCATGACGGGGGCGCACCACGGTGAAATGGCGGCGGTCAACCGTCGCGATCTCGGTGACGCCCAGACGTTCCGCGGTGGCGACTACCGACGCATCAACTGTGCCGAGCGGGAGGTCGCGGTAGCGGGAGACGAGCTCAGCGATGCGGAGCCAATCTGCAGCGGCCACAGGCGCAACGGTGAAGGCCCCGCCGGCGAGGTCGCCCAGGAAGCGGACCTCCGGCTCGACACCCAGCCGGGTCGAGAGCAGGTAGGCCACCTCAGTGATGACCAGGCTCGGCACCACCAACTGGCCCGGGTGGGTCTCAAGCAGCTCCAGCGACGCAGCGTGGTGTGCGTCGTCGGCGTCGACGTAGGCATAGAGCGGCCCTGCGTCGACCACGAGCGCGGCTATCGCGGCACCTCAGCAGCGAGGATCTGCTCGATGCGTTCGGAGACGTCGCTGCGCCCGCTGCGCCCCGCGGCGGCGGCCCCGAGCTCACGGCGCGGCCCTGAGGTCCCCAGGAACGTCTCCAAGGCCTCGCGGGTGAGCTCCGAGATGGTCACACCCCGACGCTCAGCCTCGTGACGCAGCCGGGCGTCCAAGGCGTCAGGGATCTTCACGGTCGTTCGCTTCATGTATGCCAGCATACCGTTCGAGAGTGGCGACACGCCGAACGTGACACGCGGGTTGCTGAAGACGTTCAGCGCGCTGACCTGCGGCGTCACACCAGCCCCAGAATCGGTCGGGCGAGTCCTATTGCGTCTAGCGCTAGGTCGTGCCTAGGATCCCTATATCTAGTAGTTACAGCAGTGTGGTTCGTCCACATGTTGTGCACAGAGCGGATGGCGTGACCCACATGTCATCCACAGGTAGTCCCCATCGTTACGCACAATCACACGCACATCCCCAACCATCGGAGGAGGTCAGAGATGCACTGTCCGTTCTGTCGTCATACTGACTCTCGCGTGGTGGACAGCCGCGTCCAGGAGGACGGGACCGTCATCCGGCGCCGTCGCCAGTGCCCGGAGTGCGGGCGTCGGTTCGGCACGGTCGAGTCGGCCACGCTCGCCGTCACCAAGCGCTCTGGCGCGACCGAGCCCTTCAGCCGGGAGAAGGTGCTGACGGGTGTGCGCAAGGCCTGTCAGGGCCGGCCGGTCAGCGAGGACGAGCTGCAGATCCTGGGCCAGCAGGTCGAGGAGACGATCCGGGCACAGGGGCAGGCCGAGATCGACGCCCACGAGGTGGGTCTGGCGATCCTGGCGCCGCTGCGGTGCCTGGACGAGGTGGCCTACCTGCGGTTCGCGAGCGTCTATCAGGCGTTCGACTCGTTGGAGGATTTTGAGGGGGCGATCACCCTGCTGCGCGCCGAGCGCGAGGCGACGGGGAGCGAGCCCGACACGGCAGCGAGTATGCCGTAGCGCAAGCACGTTTCCCCAGGTCACCGACTCTGTCGGTGGTGGGTGGGACGGTGGGTGGGAACCACCGGAGCAGGACTAGAAGCACCGCACGAGACGTTGAAACAACAGGGTCAGCACACACCAAAGAGGAGTTAAGGATTATGACGGAGACGAGCGCCGCACGCTCCCGCTCACGACGGGCCGGCAAGGGTCTGAAGATCGAGCGCATCTACACCACGCCGGGGGTGCACCCCTATGACGAGGTGACCTGGGAGAAGCGTGATGTCGTCCAGCAGAACTGGAAGACGGGCGCGACGATCTTTGACCAGCGCGGCGTGGAGTTCCCGGACTTCTGGTCGGCCAACGCCTCCACCATCGTGACGACGAAATACTTCCGCGGCGCCCTCGGCACCGAGGCCCGCGAGACCGGCCTCAAGCAGCTCGTCGACCGGGTTGTGCTGACCTATGTCAAGGCGGGCAAGGAGCACGGCTACTTCGCGACCGATGAGGACGCGGAGATCTTTGAGCACGAGCTGACCTATGCGCTCATCCACCAGATCTTCAGCTTCAACTCCCCGGTGTGGTTCAACGTCGGCACCGCCAGCCCCCAGCAGGTCTCGGCGTGCTTCATCCTCTCCGTGGACGACTCGATGGACTCGATCCTCAACTGGTACAAGGAGGAGGGCTTCATCTTCAAGGGCGGCTCCGGTGCCGGCCTGAACCTCTCGCGCATCCGCTCCTCCAAGGAGCTGCTCTCCTCCGGTGGCACCGCCTCCGGCCCGGTCTCCTTCATGCGTGGGGCCGACGCCTCCGCCGGCACCATCAAGTCCGGTGGCGCGACCCGCCGTGCGGCCAAGATGGTCGTCCTCGACGTGGACCACCCGGACATCGAGGAGTTCATCGAGACCAAGGCCCAGGAGGAGAACAAGATCCGCGCCCTGCGCGACGCGGGCTTCGACATGGACCTCGGCGGCAAGGACATCGTGTCCGTGCAATACCAGAACGCCAACAACTCGGTCCGTGTCTCCGACGAGTTCATGCGCGCGGTCGAGGAGGGCGATGAGTTCGGCCTGCGCTCGCGCATGGACGGCTCGGTCATCGAGACCGTCGACGCCCGCGGCCTGTTCGACAAGATGGCCAAGGCCGCATGGGAGTGCGCCGACCCGGGCATCCAATATGACGACACGATCAACGACTGGCACACCAACCCCGAGACCGGCCGGATCACCGCCTCCAACCCGTGCTCCGAATACATGTCGCTGGACAACTCGTCCTGCAACCTGGCCTCGCTCAACCTGCTGAAGTTCCTGCGCGACGACAACACCTTCGACGTGCCGAAATACCAGGCCGTCGCCGAGCTGGTCATCACCGCGATGGACATCTCGATCTGCTTCGCCGACTTCCCGACCGACCCGATCGGGGAGACGACCCGCAACTATCGCCAGCTGGGCATCGGCTATGCCAACCTCGGCGCGCTGCTGATGGCCACCGGCCGCGGCTATGACTCCGAGGGTGGCCGCGCGCTGGCCGCCTCGCTGACCTCGCTGCTGACCGGTGCGGCCTACAAGCGCTCGGCCGAGCTGGCCGGCGTGGTCGGCCCCTACAACGGCTATGCCCAGAACGCCGACGCGCACAAGCGCGTCATGCGCAAGCACCAGGCTGCCAACGACGAGATCCGCACCGTGCACGTGATGGACTCCGACATCCACAAGGCCGCCACCAAGGCCTGGGACGCGGTCGTGAAGGTGGGGGACAAGCAGGGCTATCGCAACGCCCAGGCCTCCGTCCTGGCGCCGACCGGCACCATCGGCTTCATGATGGACTGCGACACCACCGGCATCGAGCCGGACTTCTCACTGGTCAAGTTCAAGAAGCTGGTCGGCGGCGGCTCGATGCAGATCGTCAACCAGACCATCCCGCGTGCGCTGAAGATGCTGGGCTATGCCGAGGAGACCATCGAGGCCATCGTCGAGCACATCGCCGACAAGGGTCACGTCATCGACGCCCCGGGCCTGAAGACCGAGCACTACGAGATCTTCGACACCGCGATGGGTGAGCGCTCCATCAAGCCGATGGGCCACGTGCGGATGATGGCTGCGGTGCAGCCGTTCCTGTCCGGCGCCATCTCCAAGACGGTCAACCTTCCGGAGGAGGCCACGGTCGAGGAGATCGCCGACGTCTACCTGCAGGGCTGGAAGCTCGGTCTGAAGGCTTTGGCCGTTTATAGAGACAACTGCAAGGTCGGCCAGCCGCTGTCCGACGGAGGCTCCACCGCCAAGGACAAGGCTGCCGGCGCGGCCGAGGCCAAGGTCGAGAAGGTCGTGGAGTACCGCCCGGTCCGCAAGCGCCTGCCCAAGCGCCGCACCAGCCAGACCACGTCGTTCTCCGTCGGCGGCGCCGAGGGTTATCTGACCGCAGGCACCTATGACGACGAGACCCTCGGCGAGATCTTCCTGAAGTTTGGCAAGCAGGGCTCGACCCTGGCCGGCGTGATGGACGCCTTCTCGATCGCGGTCTCGATCGGCCTGCAGTATGGCGTGCCGCTGGAGACCTTCGTCGAGAAGTTCACCAACCTGCGCTTCGAGCCGGCCGGTCTGACCGACGACCCGGACGTGCGCATGGCGCAGTCGATCATGGACTATGTCTTCCGCCGCCTGGCGCTGGACTACCTGGACTTCGAGGCTCGCGACTACATGGGCATCCACTCCGCGGAGGAGCGCACCCGTGAGCTAGAGACCGGCTCCTACCAGACGGGTTCGGACTCGGGTGACTCGGACGACGAGGCCCTAGAGGACGAGCTGGAGTCCTACAGCCAGTCCGTGGCCACCTCCACCAAGAAGGCGGAGAAGCCTGAGACCGAGGACAAGGCTGCTGCCGCCATCCGCCCGGTCGAAGCGCAGATCCACTCCTCGGCCGACCTGATGGACAAGTTCCAGGGCAAGTCGGCCGATGCGCCGATGTGCATGACCTGCGGCACGAAGATGCAGCGTGCCGGCTCCTGCTATGTCTGCGAGGGCTGCGGCTCCACCAGCGGTTGCAGCTGACAAGCTGACCGCCCACGAGATCCGCCGTGGTGCGGGGGAGTAACCAACCTCCCCCGCACCACGGCGGCGCCAACTGTCAACGACGACGGAGAGTGGCTAGCAGGTCGGCAACCTGGTCCGCCGCCTCAGAAGGATGGACGTGTTACCAGATACGCAGGCTCACGAAGCCGAGGTCCTCAAGCCTGCGATCTGTGTTTGCGTCCCGAGCCTGATTGGCGGTCAGCGTCCAGTCCCACCACTCCCGGTTGGTCTGTGGCGTCGCCCAGTGCGTCGGGCAGCCGTGCCAGAAGCAGGCGAATGCAACCGGTCGTCGCAACAGTGGGCTCTGATTCTGGTACGTGCTGGGCATAGATCTCGGCGGGGCTCTTCTAGCCGTGCCGCTTGCGTGGCCGGTCGTTGAGTAGCTCTTCGTCTTTGAGGGTGGGGTATGGCGACGCGCCGTAGGGCGGGGTGAGCTGGGGATGGGGTCGAGGTCCTCGATGATCAGGGGACTTCTACCTCTCCCGATCTCAAGGACCTAGACGTGTCTGAGCCTACGTCGTGCTGCCGCATTCCTGGCGCGGGCGGCGCGTACTGCGAGAACTGTGACTTGCTCGTCGGCTTGAACGGGCTGCATGTGCTCGAGGTCGAACGCGTGCCTGATCTGCTTACCGTGACGGTGGAGTCCGAGCCGGTCCCGGTCGTGTGACCTGCGTGCGGGGTGGTGGCCCAGTCCCACGGTCGGCGGGTCGTGCGCTTGGTCGACGCGCCGTGCTTCGGCACCCCGGTCGTGCTGACCTGGCGCAAGCGCCGCTATCGGTGCCGGGAGACGCTGTGTAGCAGGGGCACCTTCACCGAGCAGGACCTCGACCTGGCCCGGCCGCGTGGGTTGCTGACCACCCGGGCGGCCCGGTGGGCGATCGGGCAGATCCGCCGGGAGCACGCCAGAGTGCAGGGCGTGGCCCGCCAGCTCGGCACGGCCTGGCGCACGGTGCGGGCGGCGATCAAGCCGATCCTGACCGCCGCGGCGGCCGAAGAGACCCGGTTCGCCGCGGTCGCCACCCTCGGGGTCGATGAGCACATCTGGCACCACGTCTCCACCAGGGCGGTCGCCGACGGCGGCCGCGGACCGAAGGGGCTGACTGGCATGGTCGACCTGTCCGTCGATGAGAACGGCCAGGTCAGGGCCCGGTTGCTGGACCTGGTCCAGGGCCGGACGAAGGCCGCCTACAGGGACTGGTTGAACGCGCGGGGCGAGCACTTCAAGGCCGGTGTCGAAGTGGCCACCCTCGACCCGTTCCAGGGGTACAAGGTGGCGATCGATGAGGAGCTGGCCAAGGCGACCGCCGTCCTGGACGTCGTCCACGTCGTCGCGCCCGGCACCCAGTGCGTGGACGAAGTGAGGCGCCGGGTGCAGCAGGCCACCACCGGACTCCGCGGTCGCAAAGGCGACCCCTTGTACGGGATCCAGAACATCCCGCGTGCCAGCGAAGAGAACCTCACCGACAAGCAACGAGGCCGCATCGAGCGAACGTTCGCGGTCCGCGAGGCCCACGAGGAGGTCGACCTGACCTGGCAGGCCGCCCAGCTGCTCCGCTCGGCCTACAAGGACGCTGACAAGACCGAGGGCAAGAAAATCGCCGAGCGCATCCTCACCTCGTTCCCGTCCTGCCCGACCCCCGAGATCGCACGACTCGGGCGGTCCCTACGAACGTGGAAGGAGGCGTTTCTGGCCTGCTTCGACACCGGCGCCAGCAACGGCGGCACCGAAGCCATCAACGGCCTCATCGAGCTCCACCACCGCCTCGCCCGCGGCCTGACCAACTTCGAGAACTACCGCCTACGCATGCTCCTCATCGGCGGAGGCCTGAACCTATGACCCCACCCTCAAAGACGAAAAGCCCGTTGAGTCGGTCCTGCACGGCATGATCGCCGCCTACCGGGCCCCCGACCGCGCCGGCGGCCGCACGCAGATGAGGTCCGTGATCGCCGCACTCGCCGAGGGTGTGCCCCGCCCCGCTGGTCGAGCTGCGCAATTTGGGCCGCACCCTCGTCCGCCGCGCCTGCGACGTCCTGGCCTACTTCGACCGGCCTCGCACCAATGGACCACCGAAGCCGGGAACGGTCGCCTTGAGCACCTCCACGGACTGGCCCTCGGCTTCCGCAACCTCACCCACTACATCGCCCGAGCACTCCTGGAAGCCGGCGGATTCAGACCCCAAACTACACCCTGGAATGTGAAGAGCCCCTTAGATCAAGCGGCTCACCCATCAACCACACCCTGTCGGCAGGACAGCCAGACGATGCGCGAGGTCAGTCCGTTGGACACTGAAGTTCCCGCGACTAAGACCTACAACCGTCAGGCAACTCCTGCACCGCGGCTACCGATCCTAGGCTGGGCTGCTGAGAGACCTGCAAACGCGCTGCCGACGGTCGCACAGGGGCGCAGTAGGAAGCCATCCTGGCTCCCCGGTGTCCCGTGGGACGGGAATGGGCGGCCCAACGGTGGTTCATCAGGATACTGCCGACCGATTACAAACAAGCGTCTGCGCAACTGGGGAACGCCGTAGTCGGTTGCATGCAGGACATGGTGTTCAGTTGCGTAGCCAATGGAGGCAGCCTCCTGTTTGATGAACTTGAGAGCCCCACCTTTAGCGTTCGAAACCAGTCCTGGAACATTCTCCAGCACGAAATACTTGGGCCGGAGTTCAGCTGCTATTCGCAAATACTCTCGCACTAACATTCCGCGCGGGTCGTCGACCCCCCGCTGCTTTCCTGCTGCGCTGAAGGGTTGGCATGGAGGTCCGCCAAATAGCACATCGATATGTCCACGACGAGCTAGGTCGCGCCCACTGATATCGGTGATGCTCGCATTAATCACGTCGGTTGTAGGGAAGTTGTTGCGCAGAGTTTCAGCGAATGTTGGAACATACTCGTTTGCGCTCACGATCGTGAAGTAGTCTTTGAAGCCCAAGTCCATTCCGCCAGCTCCAGAGAAAAGGCTCACTGCATTGAGCTCCCTACGGGGCGCGTGTCGCCGGAGCCGTTGTTGCACCAATGCTGCCACAGCCCTGGCGAGACCAACAGGAACCGCGTTACCAATCTGAAGTTGGACGTTTGTGATGGTGCCGGCAAATGAGTGACTGTCGGGGAACTGTTGAAGACGTGCTGCCTCCCGCGGGGTAATGTACCGATCCTCGCTGGGGTGTGCAAACTTGTTGAAGATATAGGCAGTAATGGTGTTAGACGGCAGTGCAGGATCGAGTCTGAGGAGACGGAGATTGGGGCCACCAGTCTTCTTTTCGCCGATCCTAATGTACGAATCATGCCAGAGGTGTCTCGGTATATCTTTCATGCGCCCGCCGACCGGAAGATGGCGGATTCGCTCCACGACTAGCGGTGAGTTAGTGCTGTATGTGTGGAGGCTGTCAATTGCCGAATGCATAAATTTCCTCGAGGGTACGGTTCCGAAAATGTGACCTTGTAAAACAAATCAAAGCGTCGAAGAGGTTATAGAGGTGAGGGGTCTCGATAACTGTCTCGGCTTCGTTCCTCGCGATCACGTAACTGCGAGTCTGGCCGTCAAGGGTCCACACTAAATCTTCCAGTTCACCGAGGTAGTCATCATGATGCTTCACGGCGTGAATATTGGATACGAGGGCGGCGAAGACGTCTCTTTGGCCACTAGGGAAGAACTCCTTGTAATGAGTAGATATCTTAAGCACCTGGTATATTCCCTTCTTTACGTCGTCTGTTCGATCGAGCCCGACGGAACTCTTACCATCGCTGATACTCTCGTAACCTTGCCCCGTGCGGCGAGGCCAGCCTTCCGGCCGCGGGCTGGGGGTCCCGCACCCGTTAGTCAGCCAGTAGGTTTGGCTGCGGTTCTGGGCGTTAGCGTAACCTTCGAAAGTTCGTCCCCATGAATCGGTAAACAGATGGAAGTTCTCGATATCGGCGAGCCATTCGAGGATTTCTGAGTAGTGGTCTTGTGTTGTGAATCGATGCGGACTCCCGACTGGAATCGTGAGCTGTGGGTCAATTATGAGGTGTGCGCTCTGGTCGTTAGGTGTGGTAGCCATAGTGTGGGGCGGCTTCGGAACAACCTCACCGATATCGTCATCTAGGACGGTCAGCCTTGTCGTCGGGATAACAATCGGGAAGGGCATTAGCGGCGCTGACTTGATCTCGAAGAGTCCAAGTATTTGCGGCCCCAGGAGCACGGCGTCGACCATGCCATTATCAGAAAGGGTCCGGACCTCGTAGCTGGCGCCCTTTGCGTACTTGGCTTGCCGATCGAGAAATGCCGATATTATCGTACTAGTCGCTTTGCCAATGCTGGCTGATTGAGGCTTTCCGGCACGCAGGTGAATGAAGGAGCCGTTAAGGGTGCACGTCGGGCACGCATTCACGAATGGATATACCAAGTACGGGTCGCTCCCGGCGTCACAGTAGTACCAAGAGTCGGTTGGGACGCGTTCCAGGTACAGCGCCGTTACTGCCAGATCGAAGAGCGCTGCAAGTGCAAGTCCGATCGGTTTGTCACGTGTTACATGCATCCTGGCAACATCGTACGCATCGCGGACAAAAGCTGCGGGGAAGGTGCTGTAGTCTATTTCGGAGGTCTTGTCTAGCAAGTCTCTTATGTTGCTAAACTCCTCAACGGGTTCGGTCATGGGTTGCCCTTCTGTGTCTGAGGCATGCTAGCCCGCGTCAGGGACAGGGCACGAGTGGCGTGCCGGCGTGGCCCAAGTTCGCAACCGGTCGGGCCAGGGAGATGCTGCGCAGCGCAGTTCATACGCCCCGCGGCGCCGCTACGTGAGGCCCGCGAGCCAGCGGGCTGAATCTCTTGCGTTCGCACGCTGCTTCCTGGCGGAGCCGACCTGGGTGTGTGGCGCAGTGACCGGAGCCGGCACGTGCGTACGGAGCGGCGTACTACGGGCACCCCCTAATCGCCGCCGCCGCCCGTACCGTAGCCGATGTGTCGGTCACCGTTCGGCGGAACGATAACAGCGGGTGGATCGCCAACGGATAATTGCTGCCTACCGCGACCCGACCGCGTGCGGCGCCCGGACGCAGATCAGGTCCGTGATCGACGCCCTGACCGAGGGCATGCTCAGGCCACTGGTCGAGTTGCGCAACCTGGGGCCGGACCCTGGCTCGACGCGCCTGCGACGTCTTGGACTCGATCCACCGATGATCTTGGAGCGGGAGCGTGCCGTAACAGATGAATGCCCTGCCGTGCTGGGAGATTGGGCCTTACGACGGTTTCAAACTTCCACACGCGGGAGGGCGTGCCTGGGTTGAAACTCTCTCACCCGTTCTGGACCGACTCCGAGCTCTTGGACGACCCGAACCTGGTGTCGACCGCGGCGGGGCTGGTCCCAGTGATGTCACTTGGCTGATCGCAGTGGTTGGGTGCGTTGGCCCAGGAGCATCTGTTCTAACTTGCACAGTACTGGCAGCCAGGGGACCGGGTCTGTGACCTGGGGCTTGCCGGGACGGTGGGCGGGCGCGGCTCCTCTCCTCGCCGCCGGCGACGATTCTCCCAGGACCGACGGCGCACTCCCTTGCTTCGTCGAGTTTCTGGTGCGGGCGCCGTTGACACCGATTTGGCAGCTGACTGCTCCTTCGGGGCTCTATCGGAAGGGGCTTGATCTGCGGGAGGATGAGCAGATGCCATTCCCCGCTGTGGAACCACTCGCCTCGGGGCTGCTCGATCTCGATGACGGCACGCAGCTCTACTGGGAGGAGTCGGGCAACCCAGCCGGCAAGCCGATGATCTGGCTGCATGGCGGTCCGGGCAGCGGTCTGGGCGGTGGCGGCTATCGCCGGCGACCCGACCCGGCGGTGTGGCGGATCATCGGCATCGACCAGCGCGGGTGCGGCCGAAGCCGGCCGGTGGTGGGCGCACCCGGGTTTGACCTGACAGCTCTGACCACCGAGCGGCTCATCCGCGACATCGAGGCTGTGCGGGAACATCTTGGCATCGAGCAGTGGCTCGTGGCCGGAGGTTCGTGGGGCTCGACCCTCGCACTTGCCTACGCGCTGGCCCATCCCGACCGGGTGAGCGCGATCGTGCTGATCGCGGTGACGACCACCAGCCGCGCCGAGGTGAGCTGGATCAGCGAGTCAGTTGGGCGGATCTTCCCGAGGGAGTGGGAGGCGTTCGAGCTGGCCTCGGGCCGGCGTCCGGGACAGCGGGTGGTCGATGCGTATGTCGAGCGGCTCGCCGACCCCGACCTGACGGTTCGGGAGGCAGCCGCCCTTGCCTGGTGCACGTGGGAGGACGTCCACATGTCGCTGGTCGCGGGTCCGCTCTCGCCGCTGCGGGAGGAGGATCCGGCATTCCGTCTGACCTTCGCCACGCAGGTCACCTGGTTCTGGTCGCACTCCGGATTCCTCGGCGAGCGCGGCATCCTGGACCGGATCGGTGAGATCGCACACCTACCGGCGGTGCTCATCCATGGGCGGCTGGATGTCAGCGGCCCCCTGGCGACAGCGTGGGAGCTGCACCGCGCCTGGCCGGGAAGCCAGCTCATCGTGATCGAAGGGGAGGGGCACGGTGGGGACTCGATGGCCGAGGAGCAGGAACGCGCCTACGCCTCGTTTGCACGGTCCTGAATGGCGCTACTGCTCGGCGCGTTGTCAGGGCAGATGAGTCCTGACTCTGCCGGTCATCGGGACGTACGGGCTAGCGGTGCTCGGCCTCAGGCAAGAACGTTCAGCATCACGAGGATTGCTGCTCGTGATCGCTTCCCTTGGTGTCTGAGCTGGAGGGGATCTTGCGGGTGGCGACTAGTTGGCTGGCGACGCGGTGCAGTTTGATGTTCTGGTGGGTGGAGAACCGGATGAGGACCTGGAACGCGTCCTTGGCGGACAGGTCGAAGCGCTCCATGAGGATGCCCTGCGCTTGCCCGATCACGGTCCGACTCGCCAGCGCGACGTGGAGTCGCTGGTCGTTCTGCTCCTCAGCGACCGCGACGGCAACGTGTGCGGCGAGGGCTAGTCCGTTGTCGATGTCCTCAGTGGCGAAGGCGTGGGGGGTGCGTGAGAACAAGTTGAGTGCGCCCAACGTGTCGCTGGTGGTGAACAGTCGGTAGCTCACGACGCTGCGCACACCCAGTTCCTGGACACCCGCGGTCCCCACCGGGGCCACCGCTGGTCGGTGCTCAGGTCGGGGCAGTAGACGGTCTCGTGATCGCGTAGCGTCTGGACGTCGGGGCCCTCTCCTAACTGGTACTGCAGTTCGTGCATCGCCAGCACGGCGTCGTCAGTGGCGGCGCGGGTGCGCACTTCGTCGCGGCGGGCGATGGAGACCCCGGCCAGGTCGCAGGCGTCGATGATGTGAGTGGCTGCCGAGACCGCCAGTTCCAGTGTCCCCTGGGTGCCCTGCTCATGTTCCAGAGACCTGGCCATCTCAGCCAGCTGGTCTAAGAACCCCTGCGTTTCTGGCATGGCGAGATAATCACACGCGACCACCTCTTGGAACAACCCTTGGGGGCTATTGCACGTCCGCAGGACCGGTGTCGTCTGAGAAGGACCGTCGGTGGCGTAGCACGTACCGTCAGTAAGAGGCAGACCTCCCGTGGGCCCAGGGCAGTCAGCTCAGGTCTGCTGAGTCCACAACAGGGCTCAGCGGGCCGCTCGCGGGTGGCTTGGATCAGAGGGGGCACACCCTAGACCCGGAGGCCCGGGGCCACTACGGTCGAGGCACCACGTCTCCGTCAGGGGGATGTCGAGCGTGAGGGGTTCCACCATGGCCGTCGACCCAGCCTTCGCCGTTCCACCCGGGTGGGTCGGGGGCTTCGCACAGTCCGACCCGGCCTTCGCCTACCCAGACCCCGACCTGTCCTCGTTGCCGATGCTGGGCAACATGGACAACATCGACAAGCTCCAGCGCCAGCAGAAGGTCCTGTGGCCGGAGTTCAGCTGGGAGACGGTGCCAGGGGATGCGGCGTCGAGGTGCTTCCAGATGTTCGCACCCGACATCTCACGAATCGGCTACGACGACGAGGGCCGGGTCTACTCGATCATCTGCCCGCAGCAGGGGACGTGCTCGGCTTCCCTGGGCTGCCTCAACGTGGAGGTCTCCGTCACCGGCCAGCGGGGCTGGGTCGACGAACCGGAGCGGACCCTGGCTGCGGACATGACGGTGGCCGGCAAGATCTGGTTCACGCCGAGCGCCAAGGCCAACCCGCTCGTGAAGTTCCTCTGGGCCCTGTTCGCCGACAACGGCCTGCCCTTTCCCGCAGACAAGGCGCGCGCCATACAGGTGTCAACGCACCGTCGAGAGGACCCCAGCCAACCGGTCTTCCCGGTGCGCAAGGGGCAGACCGAGCTGTTCGAGAGTCCAGCGTTCGCCCTGCACGACCACGAGGCCTGGACCGTGGGCAACGTGGAGGTGGAGATCGGTCCCATCGCCAGGACCGGCGACGAGGTGGTCGATGGCTTCAACCAGCTCGTCATGGACGTCTTCAACATCTCCTCGGGCAACCTGCTGCTGCCGGGCAACCTGCTGACCTGGAACGTCTGGTTCACCGAACCCAGCCTCGTGGATCAGCAGGAGTGGCGCGGCCACGCCGAGAAGTGGCGCAAGTCGATCGAGGCCGACCACGGCAGCCCGGAGGGTGAGGGCACGCCACCCCGCTACTTCGACGGCACGCCGTTCACGCCGTCAGCTGAACGCCTGGAGCGCGAGACCGATGCGCTGACCGCCTACCTGACCGAGCACCTGGAGCCGCTGTCGGCGCCCCGACTCACCCGGATGGCCAATCTGGGGTCCTGAGCTCTGGACCGGGCTGTCGCGGGCGCGCTCAGGCTCGGTTGCCCCTCGCGTGCTCGTCGCCTTGACCCAGCTCGTCCTGGTGCCGCAGCACCCAGGAGATCGCCTCGGACCGGCCGCGGACGCCGAGCTTGCGATAGATGCTCGAGGTGTGGTGCATGACGGTCTTGGCGCTGATGCCCAGCTGGACCGACAGCTCCTTGTTGGAGGCACCCGAGGGCAGGTTGCCGAGCACCTCACGCTCGCGGTCGGTGAGCTCCTCGGGGCGCGGGAGCAGGCCGGTGGTGTCCTCCAGCGGCGCGACCAGCCGGATCGCGGGCGCTGCGGCCAGGGACCGTGCGTAGCTCAGGGCGTCCTCGCCTGCCACCTGCAGCAGGGCCAACGCTTCCTCGGCGGTCGGCGGCAGCGCGAGGTCGGGCTGCGGCCCAAAGATGCTGTCGCCATAGTCCCGGACCACCCACGGGGGAAGGGCCGGCGCCAGCACCTGCCGGAACGGGCTCAGGGCTCCCTGCAGCCGCGCGGAGACATGGTCGTCTCCGCGTTCGTGCGCCAACAGGGTCGTGGTCAGGGTCGGCACGAGATAGCGACGTGGGTTGCCCGAGGCGCGCGCACGCCGCAGCGCCTCCACAGCCAGGGTCGCCGCGGTGTCGAGGTCACCGTCCACGAGCGCCGACATCGTCGCGCTCGGCAGGATCCAGGCCAGGGAGCGGTTGTCCTGGACCCGCCGGGCAGAGTCCAGCAGCTCCGCAAAGCTGGGCACGTCGTCGCCGATCGGTGTGCCTGACGGCAGGGTCCGCAGTAGGGCCGCCGGCAGCAGCATGACCCTCGGGTTGCCGAGGCGCTGCGCCCGCTCAAAGGCGGCGCGGGCGCAGCGCAGTGCCTCGTCGATGTCGCCGCGCTGGTGCGCCAACATGCCCGCCCAGGCCTCGAAGGACGTCATGGCAGCGACGTCGCCCAGCTGCCCGGCCACCTCAAGGCCTCGCCGACACAGCGGCTCCAGGGCGCTCCGGTCACCCATCACCCGCCCCGCCAGCACCGACAGCATCAGCACCCGGGTCAGCAGCTGTCCGCCGATCGGCTCCGCCAGGTCCCGGGCCTGCTGCAGGTCCGGCAGGGCAGCGGCCACCCCCGCAGCTTCTGTCGCCAGCTCGACACCGACCAGGCCTCGCCAGGCCAGCAGCATCGCCAGCAGCTCCTGGTCAGTCTCGTGCTCCTCGACGAGGGCCAGGACCCGGTCGATCCAGCCCTTCTCGGACTCAGTCACGGCCTGGCTGAACCAGCACGGCACGATGCCCAGCAGCAGCTGGGCAGCCGCCTCGACATCGCCATTGTCGACCGAGCGCTGCAGAGCGGCCATGATCTCCGGCTCCAGCTCTGCGGCGAGCCACAGGGCATCGGTCGTCATGCCAGAGACGGTCAGCTTGCCGGACTCGTGGGCGACCCCCAACGCCCAGTGCGTATGCCGTGCGCGCAGTTCGGCGGCACGCTCCGGCCTGCGCGACAACAGTGTGGCGGCGTGCTCACGCACCAGCGGGGACAGGCGATAGACACTGCCGGTGTCGTAGTGGACCGGTTGCGCGAGGTGCGAGTCCACCAGCACCGCCAGTGGGTTGACCAGGTCGTCCTGGGCGATGACCTCCACGATCGCCTCGAGCGGCACAGCGGAGGCGAAGACGGCCAGGTCGGCCAGCAGCTCCCGAGCACTCCCGTCCAGCAGGGACTCGCTCCAGGCGATCGCGGTGAAGAGGTCATGCCCATGAGCGGCGGACTGGTGAGCGATGACGGTCGACGGCGGAGCGTCAGCCAGCAGGGACCGCAAGGTCGCCGGGGTCAGAGTGGGGGTGCGCGCGGCTGCGAGGACGATGGCCTGGGGCAGCCCGCCCAGCGCGGTGCAGATGGCGGCGACGTCCTGCAGCGTCTCCCGGTCAGGGGTGAGGGTGGCTCCGCTGCGCTCGGCGGAGTCGAGGAAGAGCCGGACCGCCGGCTGCACGGCATACGTCTCGGGGTCGTCAGACAGGTCGGGCTCGGGCAGCGGCGGCACTCGGACCACTGCCTCACCGGGCAGGCGGAGGGGGGCTCCGGCCGTCACCACCAGTCGCGCGTCAGGCTGTGTGTCGAAGACCCGCGTCAGCTCAGCTGCCGCACTCGGGGCGAGGTCGGCGTCGTCGACGACGATGAGGTCGAAGACCGCTGCGGCGTCCAGCACGGTTCGGGCGAGGGCGCCGGGCTCGGTCGCGCGACGGGCGTCGATGAAGGGCACGGGCAGCTGTTGAGGCGCACCACCGGCGACGAGCGCCCGGGCCAGGCTGGTCCTGCCCACGCCCGGCAGGCCGGTCAGCGTCAGGACGCGCGTGCTGTCCTGGGCCAGCAGCCGCCGCGCCGTCCTGAGCAGATCCTCCCGCGCGTGGAGCGTTCTGCGCCACGGCATGTCGACAGTATGCCAGTGACCCTAGGGGCCGGTGGGGCAACGCGCGGTCAGTCCGGGCCCACGTCGTGTCCCTGCTCCCACACCAGCTCCGTCAGGTCGGCACCGAGGGCGCGGGCGAAGTCTGAGATGTCCTGGCCGGTGCGCTCCTGCCAGATGTTGGTCGCGCCGGGGCGCCGCAGCATCGGCTGGTCGGGACGGGGCGGCTCGAGGTAGCCGTCGCGCAGGAGGA
Source organism: Ornithinimicrobium cryptoxanthini (assembly GCF_023923205.1). Taxonomy (NCBI): domain Bacteria; kingdom Bacillati; phylum Actinomycetota; class Actinomycetes; order Micrococcales; family Ornithinimicrobiaceae; genus Ornithinimicrobium; species Ornithinimicrobium cryptoxanthini. The sequence continues at coordinate 1,137,497 of NZ_CP099490.1, forward strand.
CGACCTTGTTGCGCCGGGTCGACCCGTCATAACAGGTGATGCGAGTGCGGCTGCCGTCGTCGTCGGGGACGACCCGGACGGTGAGCACCCCCCGATCGAGGAAGTCGCTGAAACTCTCCATCGACCCGCCGCCGAGGACCAGGGCGGCGCTCAGCTCTCGGGGCTTGGCGTTGACGTCCAGCTCGGCTGCCCCAAGCGCCTCCGCCCAGTGGTATTCGTTGCCGAGGTAGTCGTCGACGATGAGCAGCGACGGCACCCGGTCGGCGAGTGCCTTATCGAGTTTCTCGGGGGCGCGGGAGCCGCCAAGGACGCGCAGATCCAGCACCCGCAGGCGGTCATCGATCCAGGTGTCGTGCGCCCTCGTCTCCAGCAGTGCGCGTGGCGGCAGGCCCAGCCCGCCGGCACCGACCGCCAACCAGAGCTCCTCCGTCGTCACGGCGCGCGAGGCGATCACCACCGAGAAGCCCTCGCCGGCAGCCCACGCGGCCATCCGCGCCAGGATCTGCAGCCGCAGGCTCTGCGGACCGTGCACGGCCGTCGTCTCGGCGATCGGGATGCCCTCGGTGACCACGTCGAGCGCAGGCCAGCCGGTGCCGATGCGGGGCCGGGACCGGGTGAACCAGGCGCGCAGCTCAGAGATGCTCGGGACCGGCTCTGGCTCGTGCGGGATCGACATCGACTCAGTGTGGCAGCCGCGTCTGACAGTGACCCTCGTTCACCAGGCCCTGGAGTTTGTGTAGTAGTTCTGCGAGGCGCGCTCGAGCACGTGCTGGTGGAAGAGTCGCGCGGCGGGCAGCATCTGGCGCTCGTCGGACCAGGCGAGCCCGATCTCGCGGACGGCGAGGCGGTCGGCGAGCCGGAGGTAGCGGAGCTGGGCGGGGGAGGCGTCGGTCCTGGAGGTCGGCCCCGGCGGGAGGATGCAGACGCCGAGCCCGGCGGCGACAAACGCCCGCGCGGTGGCGAGGTCCTCGCACGCGAACGCCGGCTGCGGCGTGAAGCCGGCGCGGCTGGCTAGCTCGTCGGTCCGCTCACGCAGCGCCGAGCCCGGCCGGAACAGCACGAACGGCTCGTCCGCTGCGTCCGTCAGGTCGAGCGGTTCGTCGTGGTCGGTGAGCGGGTGTCCGGCGGGCACGGCCAGGAGCAGGGGCTCGACCGCCAACCGCGCCCAGCGGGCCGCCCCGGGGTGCGGTCGCATGGTGGACAGCTCGAGGTCGATGCCGCTCCTGGCCCCGACGCTGGTGTCCGCCGCCTCCGCCTGCGGACTCAGCAGGAAGCGCACCTCCGGGTGGTCGGCGCGGAAGCTGCTGACCAGATCCGGCACCAGCCAGGTGCCGAGCGAGGAGTGGAAGGCCAGCGTCACCGTGCCGGTCTCGGGGTCGACCAGCTGGTGCACGGCGGCCAGGCCGTCGTCCAGTTCGTGGAGCAGCGTGTCCACGTGACGTTTGAAGGCGGCCCCGGCATGCGTCATACGCAGGGTGCGGCCGGAGCGGTGCAGCAGGGCGGTGCCGACCTCCTGCTCCAGCCGCGCCAGCGCCCGGGAAACCCCCGGCTGGGTGGTGCCCTCCACCTCGCTCAGCTCGGTCAGGGTGATGCCGTCGGCCACCTGCTGGAACCACCGCAGATCTCTCGTCTCCATAACACATGACTATCGCGCATGTGTGTGATGATCTGCAATCATTGGACGCATGACCCCAGGTCACGAGAGACTTGAGACATGAAGAAAACGACCCGAACTATGCCTGTGCCCACCGACACCTCTCGCCACCCGAAGTCGCCTGGCGCCTTCCGGAGGTTCGCCGCCAGCCTCGACCTGCACGAGGTGGGGCCGACCGTGCCCTACCGCCACTCCACCCGCTGACTGTCAGCGCACCTTCGAGCTCGACTATCGCGAGAAGCGGTTCTCTGGCTGAGCGCGAGCACCTCGGATCCCGCGCACCGGCCTCGGCCGCGCGTCGACCACCGAGAGGAGGAGCAGCGTGCCGCCGCTCACCAGCGTGACGGTGACCGCCTCGCCCAGCAGCAGCACGGCCAGCACCGTCGCGGTCAGCGGCTCGAGCAGCGCCACCACGGTCGCCACGGCTGGACCGGCGTGCGCCAGGCCGCCGAAATAGAGCGTCCAGGCCAGCGCGGTCGGGAAGATCGCGAAGAACGCCACCAGGGCTAGGTTGCGGGCGGTTGGCTCAAAGGTCAACGGCGCGAACGGCACGGTGCACGCGGCCAGCAGCAACCCACCGAACAGGAACCCGTAGCCGGTCACCATCGGCGCGTCCGTGCCCCGGTGCGGGCGGCCCGCGACCATCGACAGGAACGCGAAGGACGCCCCTGCGCACAGTGCCAGCAGTATGCCGAGCAGCGCCTCCCCGGGATCTGTCCCGGGGGCGGCCGGGCCACCGACCAGCAGCCCCAACCCGGCCACCCCCAGGGCGAGCGGGCGCACCTGGGTGACTGTCGGCATACGGCGTCGTCGCAGGGACTGCACGAGGACGACGATCATCGGGGCCGACCCGATCGTGACCAGCGTGGCGATGCTGACCGAGGCCAGGGCCACGCCCCCGAAGTAGGTCGCCTGGAAGAGTGCCACAAGCACCCCGGTCACGGCGATGCGGCGCAGCGCGTGACGGTCGCGGGGCAGCCACCGGCGCCGGGCGAGCAGGACGAGGACCAGGAGCCCACCGCCCAGGGCGAGGCGGAAGGTGGCAACCGCCGGTGCGCTCAGTCCCGAGCTCTCCGCCAGCGCCGCACCGCTGACGCCGCCGGTGCCCCAGAGCAGGCCGGCGACCACGAGCAGCCCGAAACCGCTGGGGGCAGGGACAGGCTCGGTCCGGGCGGTCACGGGGACAGCGTGGCACGGGCGACTCTGAGGTCGGGCGGCCGGCAACCCGTCACGGCGAGGAGCCCTCCGCGATGAACTCCCGCAGCAGCTGGGCGAAGCGGTCCGGGTCCTCAAGGTGAGGGAAGTGACCGGCGCGCTCGAACACCTCCACCCGGCAGTCGGGGATCGCGCGCTGGGCGCTCAGGGCGTGCCACGCGGGGATGATGCGGTCATGGGTCCCCCACACCACCAGGGTGGGGACCGCGTGGTCGTCGTCCAGGCGGCCGACGGCGGTGATGCTCTGTCCGCCCACGTCGATGACCGCGCGCGTCGTGGCGAGGAATGCGCGCCTGCTCTCGCTGTCGGCGAGGGCGGTGAAGCCGCGCCAGATCGCGTTGATGTCCGAGCCCGGCCGCCAGCCCACCCTGCTCATCCCCTTGCTCAGCGCCATGGCCCGCGAGGTCACGGCCGTCGATGCCGCGATCCGCAGGACCGGGTCGGCACCAGGCAGGGTGGCGGAGCGAAGCAGGGGGTTCACCTCGCGCCCGAGGCCACCGCTGGCGATGAGCACCACGCGGTCCACGCGCTCGGGGAAGAGGTAGTGGAACTGCATCGTGATGCCACCGCCGAGCGAGTGCCCGACGAGCGTGACCCGCTCGATCTCAAGGTGGTCGAGCAGGTCGCGCAGCGTCGCGGCGTGCGCGCCGAGGGAGTAGTCGCCCATCGGCTTGGCCGACTCGCCGTGGCCGAACAGGTCGGGGACGATCACCCGCTGCGTGTCATCGATCTTGTCGATCAGCCGGCGCCACTGCCGCTGGGTGCCCAGGATGCCGTGGATGAAGAGCACCGGGGGGCCGGTCCCGCTGTCGGTGTAGGACAGCTCATGGCCGTGCAGCGCGACCTTCTGCGCAGCGGTGTGCGGCATGCGTCCGTCCTCCAGTTGTCGGTGATGTGCACGCGCCGTGGCGCGCGACACTGTGGCCCCGCCGGACGAAGAGCCCGGCTGGTCAGCTCATCGTGACAGGTAGCCACCGTCGACCGGGATGTAGGCCCCGTTGGTGAAGGACCACGTGTCCGCCGAGACTGCCGCAACGACCTCACCGATCTCGGCCGGCTGCCCGAGACGTCCGACGGGGTGCAGCGCCACCAGGCCGGCGCGTCCCTCATCGTCGAGATTCTTGAGGATGTCGGTCTCGACGAACCCGGGGCCGATCGCAACCGTGCGGATGCCCGCAGAGGCATACTCCAGCGCGGCCTGCCTGGTCAGCCCGACCACCGCGTGCTTGGCGGCGACATACGGGGCGGCGCCCGGGAAGGCCACCTGTCCCAGGATCGAGGCGATGTTGACGATCACACCGCCACCGGTCTCGAGCATCGCCCTGATCTGCGCGCGCATGCCATAGAAGACGCCGTCGAGGTTGATCGCGATGATCCGCCGCCACTCGTCGTCGTCGAACTCCGCCAGGGACAGCGGCGCCGGACCCACGCCAGCGTTGTTGCAGGCCAGGTCGAGCTTGCCGAAGGTCTGCTTCGCGTGGGCGACGAGGGCGTCGTTCTGCTCGGCCGAGCTGGTGTCGCAGTGGAAGTAGGTCGCCTCGCCGCCGGTCTTGGTGATCAGGTCGACCGTCTCCTGGCCGCGGGTGTCGTCGATGTCGGAGACGACCACCTTGGCTCCCGCGCTCGCGTAGGCCAGGGTGACTGCTCGGCCGATGCCGGTGGCGGCGCCTGTGACGAGGGCGACCTTGCCGTCGAGTGTCATCTGAGTGCTCCTTCTGGGGGGGGGTACTGACACTGCAATACTACCGCGCGTAGTAATGCCGTCCGGCGGCGGCCCCCCGCCGAGACCGTGCAGGCCGCCACCGGCGCATCCGTCGTCCGTCAGAGCGACGCGAGAGCAACTGCCGAGGCATACAGACCCAGGCCGTATGCCGTGTGGCTGGCGACGTTCCGCAGCCTGGCGGCCCCGGGTCGGGGTGTCCGCGACGCGGCGATGCCCGCGCCCATGCCGGGCTGCAGGATCAGCCACGGCGCCAGGACGGTGACCCATCCCACGAGCAGTGCCGGCCAGAGCGTGGGGGTGTCGGTCCACTGACGTCCGTGGACGAGGAGGAGCAGGAACGCGAAGGCGACCCCGATCGAATAGTGCCCGACCCACCCCAGTGCCCGCTCACCCGTGACCGGCGTGGCCGAGGCGATGCTCGCGTGGGAGAAGCGGCCGCGGGGGAGGTGACCGATCCAGCGCCCCAGGAGGGCGTAGTCCAGGCCCTTGACGCGAAAGGCACGACGCGCCACCCAGCCCCACACGTCCATCAGGGCGGACCCACCGACGCCGATGAGGGCGCCACGCAGCACCAGGTCGAGGGTGTCCATCACACGCGCCTCCACGGTGTCCCCGACGCCCTGACGTAGTGCCGCCAGACGTGGTCCCAGGGCGTCACAGCGAGGATGATCACAACCAGCCACACGCTGGCCAGCACGCTGCTCAGCTGAGCGTCATGATCGCCCGCGACGAGGTAGGGCAGCCCGACGGCGGCGAGCCAGATCAGCTTCCAGAGCGACTCGAAGACCAGCACGGGCAGCATCGCCATGGGGTGCCTCAGGCCCAGGAGGGCGAGGAGGGACATGGCGGTCAGGAGCGTCGCGACGACGCCCTCGTAGACGGGCAGTGATGCGATGCCACCGTCACGGAAGAAGAGGGGCCACTTGACCAGAGCCAGTCCGACGACCATCAGGAGGTAGCCAACCCGCATGAGGTTCACGCGGTAGGCCGGCAGCGGCGCGTCGGCCTGCGTGGTGACCTGTGTGTCCGCCCGGGTGGTGGTCATGACGTCCGCCCACCCTCCGCGGCGTGCAGGCCGGGCCACGGACTGCCGGGGGCGGCCGGGACCGTGTCGAGGCGGGCCACGGCGTCGGGTCGGAATCCCTTGACCACCAGGTAGACACCGAGCGAGAACTCCCAGGTCGCGATCGGCAGCACGGCCACCAGCGCCAGGACCTCGGCGAGGTCACCAGAGAACCCGAGCAGGGTGGCGGTGTTGTAGGTGAGCAGCGTGGCGGCGCCGACGAAGCCGAGCACGGGAAGGCCCCGGGGGACCAGTCGTGACTGGAAGAGCAGGGAGCCGAGGAGCAGGGCGTTGAGAGTCGGGATGAAGCCCTGACTGACGAGGAAAACCCGGTCGTAGAACGTCGCCAGGGTCTGGCCCATCAGCGCGGCATCGGCACCCGCTCCGTCCTGCCGCAGGCTCACGATCGTCCAGAGGCTCGCCACGCCCACGAAGATGAGCGTTCCCTCCAGGATCCGTGCTCCGACAAAACCCATCGCCCGCGTCTCGCTCTGGCGTCGCACGACGGGGTAGAGCGCGATCGCTGTGCCGATGCAGGCAAGCCCGACGATGAGCTCGAGGGCTCCACCGAGGAAGACGCCGGTGTCCGAGCCGGTGCCGGTCAGGAAGCCGGCTTCCTTCACGGGTCCATAGAGAGCGAGGGTCGGGATCGAGACGAAGGTGAGGAGATACATGGCGCCCGACCACAGGGACGCTCTCCTCATCCGATCGGGCGGCGCTGCCGCCCTCGTCGTGTTCGTGCTGGTCCTGGTGTTCGCGGTGGTGATCATGGCTGGTTGCCCTTCTTGATGGCCTGCGGTGGTGGGACTGGGACAGCTGCGACCGAGACGAGTGGGAGTCCCAGGTCGCGGAGCCTGGCCAGGAGCCCGTGCAGGGCTGCCTGGTCGGCGACGTGGCCGCGCAGGAGCGTGCTGCCGTCGGCCTGTGGCTCGATGGTCATGCCGTCGAACCATGAGGCCCACCGTTGGTCGAGGTGCTGCTGGAGGCGGATCTCGAACCATTCCGGTTCGTGCGCGGTGTTCATGTCTCGCACGCTAGGAGCGGCCCTGGTGAGCCGTCGTCACCACATGTGGTGATCCGGGTGGTGATCTCGCCGGCTCAGCGGCCAGCGCCGCGCGTCAACAGCCCCAGCTGGTGCGCCCTGCTGACAGCCGCGCGACGGTTGGTGACACCGAGTTTGGTGTAGATGTGCCGGGTGTGTGTCCGCACCGTGTTGAGGGACACGAAGAGCTCGCGGGCGATGGCGGGTCCTGCGAGGTCGGAGCCGAGAAGGCGCAGCACGTCGAGCTCGCGGTCACTCAGCGGGTCCGGCAGCGCTGCGACAGACTCCGTCGCAGCGCGTGCTGGGAGCAGGTCACCCGCCCGACGTGCCAGCAGGTGCTGCACGAATGATGGGTCAGACCGGCGGGAGGCCAGCGCGCCCAGCAGCTCGCCCATGCCAGGACCTGAGTCGAGGAACAACCGGACCCAGCCCTGCGGCTCCGCCAGGTCCACCGCGTGCCCGAGCGCGTCCAGTGCCAGCTTCTCGGCTCCCGCCGCGTGGTGCGCCAGGGCACGCAGGGCCTCGAGCTCGATCAGCGCGCCACCGCGAGCGCCGGCCCGCGCCGCGACCAGCAGCCGGTCTAGCAGCGCCGCCGCCTCGTGCAGCGACCGGCCCGCACCGGTGGCGTGGTGCTCCGCGAGCAGGACCCGGGCCAGCGTGACGTGCTCGTACTCGTGCAGGTAGCTCAGCTCGTCAGACGTCCCGATCCCGTGCTCACGGGCCCAGGCGCGCGCACCGGCGACATCGCCAGAGGTGGCCAGCACTCGAGCCCGGGTGGCGTGGATGGGGTGGACGGGTGGCGCGAAGTCCCCGACATAGACCCGCTCTGCGTCGTCGAGGAGCTCCAGGGCGGCACGCCAGTCGCGCTCCGCCGCGCGGAGCCGCGCCATGGCCACGCGCCACCGGTAGGGGTTCTGCGGTAGGCCGGCCGACTCGCCGAGACCCTCGGCCTCGCGCAGCAACCGCGCGGCCGCGGGCAGGTCGCCGCGGTGCCAGGCCGTGCGGCTCAGGGCGACGAGCATGTCGGCCGTGCCCCGCAGGGTCGGGCCGCTCCCGCTGTGGCGCCGCGCGAGATCCAGGGCCCCGCGCAGGGTCCGGTCGGCGTCGAGCAGCCGCCCGAGCGCGAGCTCCATGTCCGCGATGGTCAGCGAGCAGCCGAGCACGTCGGTGAGGTAACCGGCAGGTTCGAGACCACGCGCGCACACGACATACGACTCGTGCGCCGCGAGGATGTCGCCGGTCGCCCAGAAGGCGAGACCCGCCAGCCCCGACGCCGACGCCACCGTCAGGTCGTCACCGGGCGGGGCGGTGGCGATGGCGCGGCCCGCCGAGCTGATGGCGGCGGCCGAGTCGCCCGCTGCGACCGCCAGGCCGGCGCGGTAGAGCTCGACGCGAGCCGGCACGGAGCGACGTTCGGCAGGGTCCACGACGACCAGCTCCGCCTCCGGCCTGGCCAGCATCTGCTCCACCTGCCTCAGCCGGTCCTCGACGCCCGCGAGGTCGTTGCTGGCCATGAGGCCGCCCACCAGGCCCAGGGCAAGCACCGGCCGGTTGCCCAGCACCTCGCCGGGCAGCGCATCGGCCCAGCGGCGTATGACGTCCTCTCGCCGGGTGCGCTGCAGGTCCGGCAACGCCCTCTCGACGAGGTCGGCCGCCTGCGCGGAGTCACCCGCGGCGAGGGCATGCCGCACCGCGTCCTCGACGGCACCCGACTCGGCGAACCAGCGGCTCGCGCGGCGGTGGAGCTCGGCCACGTCGCTGGGGCGTTCGCGGTGCAGGTGGGCGCGCAGCACGTCGGCGAACAGGTGGTGGTAGCGGTACCACCGGCGGTGCTCGTCCAACCGGACCAGGAAGAGGTTCTCGCGGTCCAGCCGCTCGAGCATCGTGTGGGCGCGGCCAGGCTCGCCGATGAGCGCCTCGCACAGTGGTGCGCTCAGCCGCTCGAGGACCGAGGTGTCGAGCAGGAAGCGGCGGACGTCGTCGGGCTGCCGCCCCAGGACCTCGTCGGCGAGGTAGTCGACGACGAACCGGTCGTCGCCCGTGAACCGGTCGATGAACTGCGACACGTCGCCCCGCTCCCGCAGCGAGAGCATCGCGAGCTGGAGCGCGGCGACCCAGCCCTCGGTGCGGGTCTCGAGTGCCGACACGGCGTGGGCGGGCAGCCCGAGGTCGTGGAGGTCGTTGAGGTAGGCCGCGACCTCGTCGGTGTCGAACCGCAGGTCCGCGGCTCGGATCTCGGCGAGCTCACCGCGCGCCCGCAGGCGGGACAGCGGCAGCGCCGGGTCGGCCCGCGTGGTCAGGACCAGGTGGAGCTGTGGTGGCAGGTGGTCGACGAGGAAGGTCATCGCTCGGGCGACGTCGGGGCTGTCGGCCAGGTGGTAGTCGTCCAGGGCCAGGGTGAGTTCACCGTCATACACGCTCAGCTCGTTCACGACCCCGGTGAGCACGGTCTCGACCGGCTCGCGACTGGACGTCGCCAGGGTCAGGGCGGCACTCATGGAGCCCGGCACGACCTGCTCGAGAGCGGTGAGGGCGTAGGGCAGGAACCGGCTCAGGTCGCGGTCGCTGCCGTCGAGGGACACCCACGCGACCGGCCGATGGATGCCGCGGAGCCAGGTCTCGACGACGGTCGTCTTGCCGAACCCCGCAGGGGCCGAGACCAGCGTGACCGGACTCTGGGTGGCCCGGTCGAGCACCTCGGCGAGGCGCGTCCGGGGGACGACATCGGGGCGCAGCCGAGGACGGAGCAGCTTGGTCGCGAGCAGCGCGGTGTCCATGCGTGCCTCTCCGTGTCACCACGCCGCCCCGGTGCAGCGCTAAGGACCATGGTGCCACCGTGGGTGGGTCGGAGTGAGGCAGGCGTTGCGGGTGGTGCGGTCGGACTGCGGGGTCGTCGGGGCCCTCGCGTCAGCTGGTGAAGGGGGCGACCTCGCGGATCTTCTTGCCGGTAGCCTGTGCCTTCTTCTTCGCTGCCCAGCCGATGCCCTGGGTGAGCAGAGTCAGCCCGGCACCGACGAGCCAGACATCCTTGGCCAGCCCGGTGCCCTCCGGGCTCGGACGGATGCCGTCGGCCTGGGTCATGGCAGGGTTGGTGAAGTACGTCCCCATCAGGCTCGCACCGAAACCGGTCAGTGCCGCGCCGGCCACGGTCGCGGGCACCATCGGGACAAGCAGGACGACGCCCACGCCGATCTCGCCATAGGCCAGGAGCGTGGCAAACGTCTTGGGCTCCATGTCCTTGAAGACGGCCGGGTAGGTGCCGGCGGCGGCGCCGTGCAGGAAGGTGGCGGTGTCCTCGTCGGCGCCGAGCTTGCTGAGGCCGGAGTTGAGGATGAACGCACCGGTCGCGAGACGCAGCGGCAGGTGGGTCGGGTGCATGAGGGACTCCTCGGTTGGTGACGAACACTGCCCCTGCAGCGTATGCCCGCTCCGCGGTTGATGCCGGGTGAGGAGGCATCGGGCCTGAGGCGCCAGGCATCTGTCTATCGCTGGACCGTGTCGTCCGGTCCCTCGTCCGGCCCGTCGTCCACCGTGTCGGCGGACTGCCCCGAGCCGCTCGACTGCTGGCCCTGGTGCGGATCCGCCTGCCTCGCCTGGGAGAACAGGAGCCACGCGCCGATCAGCTCGAACACGCCGACCCCCAGGAACAGCCAGGTGAGCACCGCGCTCTCGCCGGCGGAGAGGCGCATCAGGCCGATCGCGGTGAAGATCACCCCGAGGAGGACGTAGAACCAGCCCCGACGCCGCAGGGCCGCGGGGTTGCGTCGCTGCTCCAGGAGCTGCTGACGGCGCTCCTGGATGAGCCGGGCGCGCTCCGCCCGAGGATCCAGGGGGCCGTCCTGGTCCCCGTCGTCCACGACCTGGCCCTCGAGCGCGGAGGCGGTCGCTGCGTCGGTGGGCCTCATCTCCCCGTCGATGTGGCTGGGGGCCTCCTCCGCCCAGAGGTCGTCCTGGTCGGGGACCCGGGACAGCGACGCCTGACCGGCCTCGTCGTCAAAGCTGCCGTCGAAGGTGGACCCCACCTGCGGGTCGTAGGCCTCGTAGCCGGTCTCGGCGGCGACGATCTCCACCGCCTGACGGACTAGGTCGTGCACCGCAGCCCCCGGCCCGCCGTAGGGCGCGGAGACCAAGGCAGACCGGTCGTAGAGGTCCACCCGCAGTCTGCTGTCCTTCGTCTGGAGCTCGCCGAGGACATCCCCGTCGAGCTCCTCGGCGACCCAGGTCCGCACCGGCTCGGTGAGCTGCTCGCGCAGGCGGGCCTCGATGCGGCGGAACCTGGCGACACCCTGGTTGAGGGTGGCCAGGTCCATCTCCGGGCCGTCGACCTCGTCGGCTTCGAGGACCTCGACCCAGTCCTGCCCGGGCGTGCGTGGATAGAGGAGGATCTCATAACTCATGACCGCATCCTGTCAAGCATTTGCGTCGGCACCGTGATCACCACGGTGCCGACCTTCCGACCGGCCACCGGCCCCACCGCCGAAGCCGCTCGGGGCAGGCACAGGCTCGGTCCGGGCGGTCACGAGGCCATCGTGGCCTACGGCGTAGCCAGGACGATCCGCGGTTTGGTCTCGCGTGATCCGACGAGGATGCCTCCGCTCGACTTGTCGGGTTTTGAGATCCCGGTCTTCTGATACTTGATCTGGGTCCTCACTCCAGCGCCCATGCTGTTCCCCTCGTGGTCCTGGAGCGCCCACTCGACGGAGCCGCCAAAGACGGTGATGCGGTGGTCCGGGCCCAGCTTCAAATCATCGATGCCGTCCGCGCCGGCGTGCACGACGCGCACCAAGAGTGCGAGGGTGCCGGGCGTGCTCAGGAGGGCTCCGAAGCAGGCCTTGTCGAACAGCCGCTCGCCCGCACTGTCCGCAGCCCCCAGTGACTCGATGAACTCAAGCCCTGCAGCGTGGACCGCGTCGAGGTCGCTGACCCGCTGGTCCGTCTGCGCCTTCTCCTGGCTGACTGTTGCCTCTTCGTCTGCAAGCTGTGCCGCCTCGTTGTCCAGGGCCTGGACCTGCTCGAGGAGCTCTGCTGCGCCCATCTCGCCAGTCCCGCTGGCGATCGCCTCGAGGACTGTCTCGATGCGTTTCTTGACGACGGCGAGAGCCTGGCTGAAGCGCTTGGTCTGCTTGCTGTCCGGCTCGCCCCCGGCAATCGCCTCCTCGAGCGAGTCGACCAGATCGAGGTCCTCGGACAGGCCGGCGGAGCTCGCGGACTTGCCGACCTTGTCCTTCCAGGCGGTGTGCAGCTCATCGGCTCGCGTGCGCAACTGAGCTCGGCGTGCTGAAAGTTGGTCAACTTTGGCCTTCGCGACGGCAGCATCGCCGTGTGCACCGACTCGCCTCCTCGCGAGTCGCCCGTCGAGGACGAGAGCGAGCTGCAGAGTGCGAGCTTCTAGATCGGCATCGCGCGCTGGCTGAAGTCGGCGAACGAGGACCCGCGTCTCGGGGCGTGCGGCGACGCGGGAGAGCAGAGACCCGGCGGCGTGCAGGTCAACCCCTGCGGCGTTGGTGCTGGTGTAGGAGGAGGTGACGTATTGATGGGCGAACAGGCGGGTGGCCATGGTGATCGCCCCAGGAAGGGCGCCGAGCGCTGCGGTGATCGCCGGCGCGACAATGTTGTGTTGGTCGGGAGCGCCCGGGACGGCCGCTGTGTCGGGACAGAGGCTGCTGATGGCGCTGTGCAAGCGCATCAGGCGGGCATCCACATCGCGATAGGCGGCCACGTCGTCCCTGTGGCTGGGTGTGGTGGTGACGAAGAAGGTGGCTGGAGGCGGCGAACCGCCAGTAGCCAGCGATGCGTTCACCGCCTCCATCACGTCGTCCGCGATGTCGTCCACCACGTTGAAGAGCGCACCCTGGATGAGGCACTCGGCCACCGCTGACGTCTGCTCAGAAGCTGTCAATGTGTCCTTTTCGACGGTGACGGTGCTGAAGTCCGGAAGCATCCCGTTGACTAGTTTGGCGCGCTCGGCCTGGTCGACGAGTCCGAGCCGGGCTTCCTCTTTTTCCACCTTGGCGAGTTCGAGCTTCAGCCTCGCCGCGATCAGAGTGGGGTCATCATCGACTCCGGGACTCTTTGGCTTCTCGCCGGAGGGTTCTTCGGTTTTTGTTGTGCTCACGGGACGACTCCGTTCGTATGCCGGACCGCACCTTGTCGACAACTTCCCGAAGGACGATCTGGCTCACTCGCATTCAGGTGGCGGGGCCGTGGGTCGGAGGCTTTCCCGACCGAGACTTCAGACCGAACAGTTCACTCAGGAGCAGACTATGACCGAACGTTGTTGCTGGCAATGGGTTCTTTCTCTGCTCGGCGCTCATCTGGTGGTCGCCGCCACCGCTGCCGCCACGGCGGTCGCGGTGCGGGTCACTGCGGTCGCGACCGCGTCGGGACCCCAGCTGCCGCTCGTGAGCTCCTGGGCCCGGGCCACCGTCGTCGAGGTCCAGGGCAGCGCTGGACGCAGCGACGGCATGGCCCCGCTGGCAAACAGCAGTCCGATGGTCGCCGCGGTGCGAGCATCGGGGGCCGCGCCGTCCTCCAGCACCTGGCGGATCCTCTCCCGCAGCTGGGCCTCGTGCGAGTCCCCGGTCGCCGGCCACCTCGTGGTGCGGAAGATGCCGAGGACTCGGGACTCTTCACGCCGGACCAGACCGCGGCCTGCGAGCCGGTCGAACATCACGGACCCCAGATCAGCGCCGATGGCGATGAGCAGGGGCTGGACCCGCTGGGTCTTGGCCGCGACGATGTCATAGGCCGACTGAAGAAGAGGGTCGGGCAGCGGGCCTTCTCCGGCAGGAGTGACGCGCGGACCGTTCAGGACTCCGCTGTCGTCGACCTCGACCCGACCGAGCAGGGCGAGCTCGGTCAGCACTGCGCCGCCGAGGGTGTAGTAGAGCGTCCCCGCGGCCTGGACGGAGCCACCGTCGTCGTCCAGCAGGAGCAACATGAGGTCGTCCGCGATGAGAACGTCGTCTCGCCCCGGGCTCGCTCCTCCCTCGGGTCGCTCGACGGCATGCCCGTCTGACTGGCGGTTCATGCTGCGTAGGCCGCGACGGGGGCGCTGGAGGTCGCCACGTTCCAGCTGCTGGTCACTGCCTCCTGGCCGATCCGCCGACCAAGGGTGTCGTCGAGGCTGTAGAAGTCGGTGAAGAACTGTGTGAACCAGGCAAACCGGTCGGCCCTGGCGGCCACCTCGATCTGGTCGAAGACCGCCTGCGGGACACCCTCGGGATTGTCGTCCCGGGCGACGAGATAGGGCTCCAGAGAGGTGAGGAACGCCAGACCAGTGACCCGTTGGTGACCGTAGCCGTGGTCCTCGTAGTAGAGCTCGATCGGGGTGCCGTTCTCGGTCCCGACGGTGGTGTGTCCCATGATTGTGTCCTTGGTGAGTTGAGTTGAGGGTGCTGGCGCTCAGCGCCGTGGTTCCCAGCGGAACAGCCGGGCGGCCAGTGCCACGGCGACCACGACCCAGACGAGGGTGGGGAGCAGCAGCATCAGCGAGTCGGAGGTGAGGGCGCCACCGTTCCAGGCCTGGATGACCAGCTCGGTCGCCGAGCCTCCGGGGAGTGCTCGCTTGACCACGGTGAGGCTCTCGGTGCCGGTGATGCCGACCCAGGTAGCCACGGCGATGGTGCCCAGGCTGACGGGGAGCGTGGTGATCTGGGCACGCTCGGAGGAGCTCGTCAGCCCAGCTGTCGCCAGACCCAGGGCAAGCATCATGACGAAGGTGGCGACGATCGCCAGTGCCAGCAGCGGGATGTTGGCCGGCGCGCCGCTGACGACGGCGAAGGCGACCAGGATGAGACCGACCTGAGTCATGGAGATCACGGTGACCGGCAGCACCAGCCCCGTGAGGATGGCGGGGTCGGAGGCTGCCGTCGAGCGCAACCGCTTGAGGAAAAGGTTCTGCCGGCGGGCGGCCAGGGTGGTGACTACGGTGGTGTAGAGGCTGAACGCCGCGATGGTCAGGACGAGCACGGCCGCGAGGTAGCCGAGGCTGGTGAACCTCTCGAGCACGTCTCGGTAGTAGATGAAGAAGGCCGCTGCGGCCAGGGGCATGAAGAAGCTGGTGACGAGCGTGCTGCGGTCGCGGAGGATCTGGGTCAGCTCGCTGTGAGCGATGGTGAACATGTCGGGGTCCTTGTCGGGGTATGACGCGTGGTTGAGGTTTAGGAGCGCGCCGGGTCGGTGTCGATGGCGCGGAAGACGTCGTCCAGGCGGGTGGGGGCGGCGGTCAGGTCGATCAGCTCGACGTCGCGGTCCGCGGCCCAGCCGAGCAGGCCGGTGAGGTCGCGCTGCAGCTCGAAGGTCTCGATCTGGAAGCGACCGTCGACATCTCTGGTGGCCGGCACAGGTGGCGTCGGTGTGCCGGGCGGCAGCGTGAACTGGATCGACGCGGGCAGGGTGCGGGTCAGGTCGGCCACCGTGCCCTGGTGGCGGAAGACGCCCTGGTGCATCACGCCGACGCGGTCGGCCCGTTGCTGGGCCTCTTCCAGGTAGTGGGTGGTCAGGACGATGGTGGACCCGTCCTCCCGGAGCTTCTCGACGGCTGCCCACAGCGCGTCCCGGGACTGGATGTCCAGCCCGGTGGTGGGCTCGTCCAGGATGATGAGCTCGGGCCGCCCATAGATCGCGGTGGCGAAGTCAAGACGTCGCTTCTCGCCGCCGGACAGCTGCGACACACGGGTGCCGGCCTTGCGGGTCAGGTCCACGACGCCGAGGATCCGTGCGACGGTGTCGGACCGACCGCTGAGCCGGCCGATGAGCCGGATCGACTCAGCGACGGTCAGGTCGGCGGCAAAGCCGCTCTCCTGGAGCATGATGCCCATCCGTGGACGCACGGCGGCCCGGTCGGTCGGGCTGTGGCCGAAGACGCGGACCCTGCCCGACGATGCTCTGCGGTGACCCTCGATCACCTCCAACGCCGAGGTCTTGCCCGCCCCGTTGGTGCCGAGCAGGGCATAGAGTTCTCCGCGCTGCACCTGGAACGAGAGGCCCTTCACGGCCGTGAAGTCGCCGTAGGCCACGTCGAGCGACTCGACCTCGATGACCGGTCCGAAGCGACCGGCCTCGTGGGGCAGCCCCCGGTCCCGTGTGGCGACCGCCAGATCTGTGTGTTGTTCCATGCTGAAACCTCCGCTTTCGTGGTGGGTGTCTCCCACCCATCCAGGCTCGCGACAACGGGGGCTCGTTCGCGTCGGTGAAGACCCCTGATCGCGCGTCGGCCCCCCGCCCGTCCACACGGTGAGGACCGTTGCTTCGCGCGTTCGCATCGGTGACAATGACCTAGTCTGGTGCGGACCCCCCGACCTGGACTCGGACGGAGACTGTGGC
Organism: Ornithinimicrobium cryptoxanthini; assembly: GCF_023923205.1. Taxonomy (NCBI): domain Bacteria; kingdom Bacillati; phylum Actinomycetota; class Actinomycetes; order Micrococcales; family Ornithinimicrobiaceae; genus Ornithinimicrobium; species Ornithinimicrobium cryptoxanthini. The sequence goes on from NZ_CP099490.1 coordinate 1,153,521, forward strand.
AGGCATCGTCGGCCGTCGCGCCGAGCGCGAGGCGATCGAGCACCTGCTCGCCCAGGCAGAGCTGGGGCGCAGTGGGGTTCTCGTGCTGCGCGGGGAAGCAGGGATCGGCAAGACCGAGCTGCTGGAGCATGCTCGCACCACTGCTACCGAGTCAGGCTTCCGGGTCGAGACCACGGTCGGCATGGAGTCCGAGGCTCAGTTCGCGTTCGCCGGCGTGCACCAGCTGTGTGCCCCGCTGCTCGGGCGCATCGGTGTCCTGCCCGACCCGCAGCAGACCGCCCTCGGTGTCGCGTTCGGACAACGAGCCGGTCCTGCTCCGGACCCGTTCCTGGTCGGGTTGGCGACGCTCAACCTGCTGGCCGAGGCCGCGGACGAGTCGCCGCTGCTGTGCCTCTTTGACGACGCGCAGTGGCTGGACCAGGCGTCGGCGCAGGTGCTGGCGTTCGTGGCTCGTCGGGTGGGCGCGGAGCACCTGGCGATGGTGTTTGCCCTCCGCGAGTCGACCGACCGGGGTGGTGAGCTCTTCACCGGCCTGCCCGAGGTGCGCCTGGCCGGCCTGGACGACGCTGAGGCCCACGCGCTGCTGGCCGCGGTGGTCCGCGGTCCGCTGGATGACCAGGTGCGCGATCGGATCCTCGCCGAGGCGCGCGGCAATCCGCTGGCACTGCTCGAGCTGCCTCGCAGCGGACAGGCAGAGCAGCTGGCCGGCGGCTTCCAGCTGCCCGGCGCCCTGGCTGTCCCGCATCGCATCGAGGACGCGTTCCGGCAGCGCTCGGCGACCTTGCCGGCCCAGACCCAGTCGTTGCTGCTGGTGGCCGCTGCCGACCCGACCGGCGACGTGGCGTTGCTCTGGCGCGCTGCCGAGCACCTGGGGATCGCCCCTGAGGCGGCCGCACCCGCTGAGTCCGCGGGCTTGTTGGAGATCAACAGCAGAGTGCGCTTCCGACATCCACTGGTGCGCTCGGCGATCTATCAGGCGGCCGCGTCGCCGGAGCACCGCCGCACTCACGGGGCTCTGGCCGCAGCCACAGATCCTGGCCTTGACCCCGAGCGGCGGGCCTGGCACCGCGCACAGGCCGTGCTGGGGACCGACGCGGAGGCCGCCGCCGAGCTGGAGCAGATGGCTGACCGGGCACGAGACCGTGGTGGGCTGGCCGCCGCGGCCGCGTTCCTGCAGCGCGCGGCCGAGCTGTCTCCTGACCCTGCCTCCCGCGCGCGACGCGCATTGGAGGGAGCGCACGCGATGCACGCGGCCGGTGCCACCGATGCGGCGACGGCGCTGCTGGCCGTCGCGGGGACTGGGCCGTTGGACAGCGTCCAGCGCGCCCAGCTGCAACTGCTGCGCGCCCAGATCGCCTTTCACCTGACGCGTGAGAGCAATGCACCGAGCATGCTCCTGGAGGCGGCTCAGATGCTGGCGCCCTTGGACGCTGCCCTGTCCCGCGAGACTTATCTGCATGCTCTGGACGCGGCGGTCCTCAATGGTCACGATGCGGTCCGCATCGCCGGAGCGGTCCGATCAGCGCCCCCGGCAGAGACGCCGGAGCGAGTGGTGGACCTGCTTCTCGAGGGCCTGGCGACGGCGTTGACACAGGGATACGCGGCGGGCGCGCCAGCACTTCAGCACGCCCTCAGGTCCACTGGTGACACCCTCTGCGCGGACACGGGCGAGGAGCGCGACAACGAGGACTGGCTGTGGCTGGCCGGCCGCACCGCGATAGCGCTCTTCGACGACGAGCTGGTCTATGCGATAGCCAACCGCAACGTCCGACGGGCTCGCGAAACGGGCGCTCTCGCAGTCCTCCCCGCTGCCCTGAACCTGTTGGCCATCACCTCGGTGCTCATGGGCAAGCTCGGCAGAGCGGGTGAGCTCGCCGCCGAGGCAACCGCGATCACGCAGGACACCGGCGGCGTGCACCTGCCACACGCGCACGTGATCCTGGCAGCCTGGCGAGGTGACCAGGAGACGACTGCCGCACACCTCGACGCCACCGCCGCTGATGCCGCCTATCCCGATGGCAGCGCGGACGCGGCCCAGGCTCTGTATGCGCAGGCGGTCCTGCACAACGGGTTGGGCAACTATGCCGACGCCCAGGAGGCAGCTGCGCGCGCGTGCGACGCCTCCGAGCTGGCGCTCAGCAGTTCCAGCCTTCCCGAGCTCGTCGAGGCCAGCGTCCGGCTCGGCGACGTGGACCAGGCCACGTCCGCGCTTGAGCAGTTCACCTCTCGGACCCGCGCCAGCGGCACCCAGTGGGCTCTCGGGCTTGAGGCCTACGCACGAGGGCTGACGAGCACCGGGTCCGCCGCTGAAGAGCAATATCGGGAGGCGATCGCACGCCTCAGCGACTGCCGGATGGCCCCGTATGCCGCCCGCGCCCACCTCGCCTTCGGGGAGTGGCTGCGCCGCGAACGTCGCCGTCAGGACGCCCGCGAGCAGCTCCGCACGGCCCACGAGCTGCTGATGGAGATGGGCGTGGAGGCGTTCGCAGCACGCGCCGCCCGCGAGCTGCGCGCCACGGGCGAGCATCCGCGCAAGCGGACCGCCCAGCCGACCGACGCACTCACCGCACACGAACTGCACATCGCGCGGTTGGTCGCGACGGGGGCCACCTCCCGCGAGGTCGGCACCCAGCTCTTCCTCAGCCCTCGGACCATCGAGGCCCATCTGCGCAGCATCTTCGCCAAGCTCGGCATCAGCTCGCGCCGGCAGCTCAGTGAGATGCAGTTGTCCTGATCGCGCCGCGGGAGGCCGCCGTCACGGCGTGATCGAACCGCCCAACCACACCTGCTCGGGCGCGGGGTGGCTCAGGAAGTTCGTCATCGCCTGCGTGAAGCCATAGGCCCCCGCCTGCCCGAAGATCACCAGGTCACCAGGCTCCAGCGGCTCGAGCTCGGCCGTGCCGACCCGGTCCAGCGAGGTGCACAACGGACCCGCCAGGGTGTATGCCGTGCGCTCGCGGTCGTCCTCCGCCGGACCGCTCGCGTCGGTCCAGTCGGTGGTGGCCGGCTCCTGGCGTGGCGTCACCGCCCGGACCGGGAACGACTGCCCGGTCATGAGCGGGCGCAGCAGGTGGTTGATCCCGCCCTCGAGCACCGCAAACGTCGTGCCCCGGCTCTGCTTCACCCGCACCACCCGGGTCAGGTAGACCCCGGTCGGTCCAGACAGCCACCGGCCGGGCTCGAGCACCACGTGGCCGGTGAACCACGCGTTCTCCTCCAGCAGGTCACCCAGCCCAGCGCCGAGGGCGACGATGTCCAGGTCCGGTGAGCCCACGGCATACGGGATGCCGAGGCCGCCGCCGAGGTCGATGAGGTCCAGGTCATGCCTGAGCATCGCCTGCAGACGTTGGCCGATGCCCATCGCCGTGCGGTGGTTGGCGAGCAGGGTCGCGGCATCGAGTTCGTTGCTGGCGGAGAAGACCTGCAGGCCGGAGAGCCGCACCTGTGGGTAGGCCTGGCACCCGGCGACGAACTGCGCGAGCTCCTCCTCGTCGACGCCGAACGCCGACGGCCCCGAGCCACCGATGATCGAGGCGGTCTCGCTGATCCCGGTGAGCGGGTGGACCCGCACGTTGACCGGCAGGGGGTCGGGCCCGGTGTGCCACTGCGCCAGCCGCTCGACGTCCTCGATGCCGTCGACCTGGATCCGGGCTCCTGCTGCCAGCGCGGCCCGCAGGTCGGCCTCGGACTTGGCCGGTCCGGCAAAGACCATCCGACCCCGCGTCGCAGGCTGCTGCGACGTCGGCGCGGGCGCGCTCGCACGCGCGGTCTGCACCGCTGCCACCTCACCCGCCGACGCACAGTCGAACCAGGCGCCGAGACCGGCCAGCTCAGCCAGCAGGGGGGGACCGGGGTTGGACTTGACGGCATAGGCCAGGTGGACCTGCTCGGGCAGGGTCATGCGCAGATCCACGAACCGCTGCCGCGCCACATCCAGCCGGTAGGCGAAGCACGGCGTCGTCCCGGTCTCGGCGACGAGCACGGCAGCGGCGTCCGACAACGCGAAGAGGTGGCCGTCGTCCGATGCCTGCGCGGCGGTGGCTGACTGCGCGGCGGTGGTCATGCTGACGATGTCAGTCATGGCGCCTCCCAGAACGGAGCCATCCGCGCCAGCCCCTGGGCCAGGGCCTTGGGGTCGCCGCCGCAGGAGACGCGCACGTGGTCGGCCCCGCCTGCGCCGAACGCACTGCCCGGCACGACGATGACCTGACCCTCGTCGCGCAGCCGCAGGCAGAACCCCATCGGGTCACGGACCGCCCACTGCGGCAACGGGATCCAGGCATAGAAGCCTCCGGCCGGCGTCGCCACCGGACGCACCGCCGCAGGGCCGGTCTGGGCGATCGACCAGCGTGCGATCAGCTCGCGCCGCGTGTCCCGCAGCACCGACTCCGAGGCCCGCAGCAGCGCCGTCGCCGCCAGCTGGCTGGGGCGTGCCGCACACGTCGTCATCGCGTTGTGCACCAGCCGCGCCGGGTGCAGCAGCGCTGGGTCACCGACCGCCCAGCCGACCCGCAGCCCGGGCGCCGCCCAGCCCTTGCTCACCGAGGTGACGACGACGCCGGTGTCGGTCACGTCGTGCAGCGAGGCGGGCCGCGGGCCGAGGTGGACCTCGCGATAGACCTCGTCAGACACCAGCAGCGCCCCGGCCGCCCGCGCAGCGGAGGCGACCGCAGCGAGAGCCTCAGGGGTGGCGCCACCGCCGGTCGGGTTGCCCGGGTGGTTGATCACGGCCAGTGCCACGTCGCCGGAGTCGAGCGCCGCCGAGAACTGCGCGGGGTCGAGATCTCCGCGCGGGCCGAGTCGATAGGGCACCGGCACGGCACCGGCCAACCGCGCCAGGGTGGCGTATGCCGGGAAGCCGGGGTCCGGGACCAGGACCAGTTGGCCGGGGGAGACGTGGCTGAGGAAGAGGGCGGTCAGCGCCGCCTGGCTGCCCGCGGTGACCATAATCCGGTCCGCGACGTCCCCGGCCACGGGGCGGGTGTCCGTCTCGTGGTGAGAGGCGGATGTCTGGAGACGTGACACTGGTGCGCCGGAGCCCACCAATGTCACGTCCCCAAGGTGGTGGTGGTCGGCGATCGCCGAAACCAGCTCGGGGATGCCGGTGTTTGGACCGTAGCCCAGCGGCTCCGGCCGGGCAGCGCACTCCTCCAGTGCCCGTCGGGCCGGCTCGGGCAGGACCCACCCAGGCACGCCTAGGCCCAGGTCGATCGCCTGAGGTGGTGCACCGACGGCCATGGCCCGGATCAGGGACGGCGACAATGACGTGACACGAGTCGCCGTGCTCACCGCAGCACCTCTTCGAGGACTGTGGAGGCGTCGGTCGAGTCGTCCCGGAACTTCACGATGACCGGGGCATAGACCGACAGGCCCAGGCGCTCGGCATACTCCCCGCGAGCGGGACGTGAACCGGGGACGACCACGGCCCCGGCCGGCACCTCGCCCCGCAGGTCACGGCCGTTGACCAGGTCGTGAATCGTCGTGCGTGAGGTGAGCACGACGCCGGGGGCCAGGACGGCGCGGTGGCGCACGAGGACTCCTTCATACAGACCGCACTGAGCCCCGATGAAGGCGTCGTCCTCGACGATCACCGGGCGCGCGCCGATCGGCTCCAGGACACCGCCCAGCTGGACCGCCGCCGACAGGTGCACGCGCTGCCCGACCTGTGCGCACGACCCGACCAGGACGTGGCTGTCGACCATCGACCCGGCGCCGACGAAGGAGCCGGTGTTGGCATAGCTCGGCGGCATGACAACGACGCCCGGTGCAAGATGGGCGCCGCGGCGGACCGAGGTGCCGCCAGGCACGACCCGCACGCCGTCCGCAGCGGTCAGTTGCCGGGGCGGGACGAGCGACTTGTCGACCGCGCCGCCGGGCCAGCCGGGCAGGTCGATGGTCTCGCTGAGTGCGAACGCCGCCAGGATCCCGGTCTTGACCCAGGCGTTGGCGTGCCAGTCGCCACGGGCGTCCTGCTCGGCTGCCCGGATCTGGCCGGCCTCGAGTGCGTGGAGGAGCTCATCGATGCGCTCGGGCGTCTGCGGGTCCTCGCGCAGGTCGGCGACCGGCGCGCTGAAGAAGGTCGAGAGTTCTGTTGTCGCAGTGGTGGTCAGGGCGGTCGTCATGACGCCACCCCGAGCCGGGTGGTCGCTGCCGGGGTGGAGGCGGTGGCGCCGAGGCCCAGGCCAGACAGGGCCGACTGGATGTGCGCCCAGGTGTCGGGCGCGGCCGGGGCCAGGGGAGCGCGGACCATGCCGGTCGCCAGGCCCAGGCAGGCCAGGGCGGCCTTCAGCGGCACCGGGTTGCTCTCGGAGAACAGTGCCCGCATCAGCGGTGCGAGCTGCGCGAACTGCTCGCGGGCAGCGGTCAGGTCGCCCTCGAGGGCGGCGGACACGAGCGCAGCAGTCTGGGCGGGGGCGACGTTGCCGCACACCGAGACCAGCCCGCGCGCGCCGACGGCTATCGCGGCCAGCGCCAGGTCGTCGTCACCGGCCAGCACGACTCGGCCGGGGGGCGCCTCCTGGCAGATCTGCGCGATCTGGCGCAGGTCACCGCAGGACTCCTTGACGGCGACGACCTCGGGGATCGCCCACAGGTCGCGCAGCGTCTCCGGGGTCAGGTTGGACCCGGTGCGCCCCGGCACGTTGTAGGCGATGACCGGCACGCCCGGCAGCTCCTCGGCGATGGTCTGGAAGTGCGCCACGATCCCGGTGGGCTGGGGCTTGTTGTAGTAGGGGGTGACGACCAACAGCCCATCCGCCCCACAGGTGACGGCCGCGCGGGCCAGCTGCACGGCATACTCCGTGTCGTTGTGCCCGGTGCCCACGACTAGGGGGACGCCCGGTGCTGCCTCGCGTGCCGTCCTGACCAGGGTCGCGCGCTCCTCGGGGGTGACCGTCGCGGCCTCACCCGTGGACCCGAGGACCACCAGGAAGTCGGCGCCGCCTGCCACGACGTGCTGGACCAGGGACCGGAAGGCCGTGAGATCCACGGCCGGCCGCTTGCGGGAGGAACCTCCGCCGGGGGCCGGCTTGCCGGTCGCCTCCGCGCCAGTGGTGAACGGCGTCGCGAGCGCGACGCCGAGGCCGGTGAACTGTGCACCGCTCATGGTTCCTCCTTCTAGGTGGTGGTGGATGAGAACAGGGGGTCGATGACGTCGTCGGCGAGGTCGTCGAAGGTGAAGGTGCCGCGGCGGCCGTGGATCCAGCGGGCCGCGGTCAGGGCGCCGAGGGCGAAGACGTCGCGGGTGTGTGCCTCGTGCGTCAGGGTGATCGACTCGTGGGCGCCGGTCAGGTGCACGTCGTGGCGGCCGACGACCTCGCCGAGGCGCAGGCTGGTGGTCTGTATGCCGTGGGCCGGGCGGGCGGTGGCCTCGGCGAGGGCGTCGCGCAGCAGGACCGCGGTGCCGCTGGGGGCGTCGACCTTGCGGGTGTGGTGCACCTCGCTGACGGCCACGTCGAGGTGCTCGGGGGAGGCTGCGGCATAACGGCCGAGGGTGAGGGTCAGCCGGCGCAGCAGGGCCACGGTCAGCGAGAAGTTCGGGGCGGTCAGGATGCCGATCGCAGGGTGTTGGGCGTCTGTGCCGACCTCCTGGCAGCGGCTGCTGGTCGCGAGGAGGGCCGGGTCCCAGCCGGTCGCGCCGATCACCAGGTCGGTGCCGGTGGCGCGGGCCCACGTCAGGTGGTCGTCGACGCCGTCGGCGTGACTGACATCGAGAGCCACGTCGACGGGGGAGAGGTGCTCGGTGGCCTCGTGGCCGACCAGCCAGGCGACCTCGAGGTCGTTGGTCTGGTCTGCGGCAGCGGCGATCGCGGAGCCTAGGCGGCCCCGACCGAAGATCCCGATCTGCAGTGGCATGCAGACGAGTATGAACGGTTCTCGGCCCCTGTCAGACCACTAAAACTGCAGGTCAGGAAGGGTTTCCGGTCGTGGGTCCCGGCGGCCGGAAAATCTCCGGCGGACGCGCCGGTTTGCTCCGTTCGTTGCTCCAGGATCACGCAAAGTTCGGACCAGTCTCGGCCCGGAACACCTCCCACGTGCCGGGCACGCCGGCCAGCACGTGGGTCCCATGGGGATGCAGCGCCTTGCCCGAGCCGAGCACGAGGGCCTGCACGGTGCCGCTGACGAGCACGTCACCGGCGCCGCCCAGTGCTGCGACCCGGGCGGCTACGTGGACGGCCACGCCGCGCACCGCGCCGCCCGCGCGCACCACCTCGCCGGTGTGCAGCCCGGCACGGATCTCGATCCCGTGATGATGCAGGTGCTCGCTGATCGCGACGGCGCAGGTGATGGCCCGGCTCGGCAGGTCGAACGTCGCGAGGAACCCGTCCCCCGCGGTGTCGATCTCGACGCCCCCGTGGCGGGCCAGCAGTCGGCGGACCTCCTGGTGGTGCCAGTCCAGCAGCTCACGCCACCGTCGGTCGCCCAGCGTGGCGGCCTGGGACGTCGACCCGACGACGTCGGTGACCAGGAGGGTGGCGACCACGCGGTCCTCGTCGGCGCCCGTGCGGGTGCCGGCGACGAACTCCTCGACCTCGTCCATCAGCGCGTCCGTGTCGCCGAAAAAGGCCGCGAGCTCATCGCCGGGGACCTCGGCATACCGCGCATCGGGTAGGTGCTCGGCCAGCCAGCGCACCGCGGTGGGGGGGACGAAGTCGTTGTCACGCCGGTGCAGGACCAGCACGGGGGCCTGGACCTGGTCCAGCACGCCTCGCACGTCCACGTCCAGCAGCAGCCGCAGCATCGCGGCAGCGGCGTTTGGCGTGGCAGACATGCGCTCCCACCGGCGCCACCACGCGAGCACGCGCGGCTCCTGGCTCACCCCCGGTGCGATCCACGGCAACAGATAGCCGGTGCCCCACGCACCCTGCTCGACGGACTCCGCGAGCCTCTCGACGGCAGCCGGCTCAAGCCCCGTGGGGTGCCCCTCCCGCGATCTCGTCGAGGCCATCGCCTCGCCCAGCACGAGGGCCTCCACCCGGTCGGGGTGCCGTGCGGCCAGGGCGAGGGCGACCGCGGCCTTGTCGAGCCAACCCACGATGACCGCGCGCTGGCTGCCGGTGGCGTCCAGCACCGCCAGCAGGTCGGGGACCAGGTCGTCGACCGATGGTGCCTCCGTGGGGCGGTCCGACATGCCGGTGCCGCGGGCGTCATAGATGATCAGCCGGCCCAGCGCGCTGAGACGCTCCAGGAAGTGGACCGTCTCGGGCAGCTCCCAGAGCAGCTCCAGGTGCGAGACCCAGCCGATGCCGACCACGATGTCGCGAGTGCCGCTGCCCAGGCTCTGATAGGCGATGTCCACCGTGCCCGACCGGGCATAACGGGTCTCGCCGGACGTCAGCACGGCGTGACTGCCGGGGACGATGCCGTGTCCATGGGATCAGATTGCCAGAAATGTTGCTCCTTGAGCACCCCCGAATACTGGTGGTTCAGCGCCGCGTGGACATGGGGCGGCGGCGCACCTGTTCCGTTCGCCGGAGGCATGCCTTGCGCGGCAGGTCATCGCCGATCCACGCACCGCGTTTCCGCAGGTCAGGGCTTTGTCGGTGGTGTGTGGTTGAGTGTTTGGTATGGCGATCACGGGGACGGGGGTGGGAGTCGGGGAAGCGCTCTCCGGCTCGGGTTCCGTGACGCCTGAGATGGTCGAGTTGATGTTCGCGCAGTGGGAGCGGGAGCAGGCCAGCGAGGACTGGGAGGCCGCGCTGGACGCGGCTCAGTGGCGCGCGATAGATGTGGCCCTGGCCCAGGAGCAGGTGTCGGGGTGTGCGGCTGAGGAGCTGGCGGGAGGGTTGGCTGCTGCGGGGCGGGGTCTGGACCGGGCGGGGGTCGACGCGGAGGAGCTGGTGCGGGTCTTTGACGCCTCGATGAGCGAGGGCCTGGAGGCGGTGGGCCGGTTGGAGGCCCAGCTGGCCGGGGTGCGGTTCTCGTTGGCGTTTGAGGCCGCGTCGCGGGGGTTGCACACCGCGGTCGGGCTGTCATTGGTGGACTGGTTGCGGGTGCGGTGCCCGATGCTCTCGAAGCAGGAGGCGTGCCAGGTCCAGGACGTGGTCCGCGCGGCCGGTCACCATTGGGGTGCGCCGTTGGCTGAGGCGGTCCGCACGGGGACCGGGGCGGTGCACCGGGTGGCGAAGGTGGCCCGCACGATGCGCCGACTGGCGTCCTCGTTGGATGTGGATCAGCAGCAGGACTACGCCAGGATCGCCACCGGTGCGGCGACCAACCCGGGCATCAGCGATCAGGACCTGGATGTGGTGTGCCAGAAGTTGTTGATCGACCTGTTGGATGAGAAGCCGCGCGAGGAGGCCAAGGCCACCGCCCAGGAGCTGCGGCGGGTGACGTCGCGGCCGTTGGGTCGGGGGATGACCCGGTTCACGGTGGACGCCCCGGAAGGGGATGCGGGGCTCATCGACGGGGTGCTGTGCGGTCCGTTGGCCGCGCCAACACCAGCTGAGGATGGGACACCGGATGGGCGGATGCCGGGGCAGCGGAAGTATGACGCGTTCTGGTTGACGTTTAACCGTGGCGTCTCTAATCCTGGTGCCCCACCGTCGTCGGGCCGGGCGTCGGTGATCGTGACGGTCAAGGCGGACCCGGCGACCGGGCGGCCTGAGGGGGCGGCGGTCAGCAGCACCGGTGCGGTGCTGGACGCCGCCCAGGCGGGACGGTTGGCGTGTGTGGGGGATGTGACCCCGATCGTCCTGGGTGAGCACGGTCAACCCCTCGCGCTGGGGCGCACGGTGCGGTTAGCGACACCGGGGCAGTTCAAGGCGCTGATGGTCCGTGACGGGCAGTGCACGTATCCGGGGTGTTCGGTGCCCGGGACGTGGTGCGATTCGCATCACCTGATCTGGTGGTGTCGTGGTGGCGGCACCGATCTCGAACTGCTGGTCTTGTTGTGTCCGAGGCATCACACGTTGGTCCACGACCAAGACCTGATGGCCACCATCACCGGCTCCGTCGTGACCTGGCACGTGTGAACACCACGCCCAACAGCCCGGCCCCACGGCCGGGCCGACAGGCATGTCCGGCCTCGGTCCAGGGCGCGCTTTCGGGCGCCGTCGCGGTCCAGGTTGGCCTTTGGCACAGTCGCGGTCCAGGCCTGGCAGCCGACAGCCGCGAGGACCAGTCGTGTGACACCTCGCACAGTCGGTGTCAGCGGGGAACATTGTTGAACATTCATCTATTGACTGAGGCATGACTTCACCCAAGATCGGCATCATCGTCAGCAGCTCGCGCCCCAGCCGGATCGGCCACAAGGTCGCCCAGTGGGTCTCAGAGCTGGCTCCCTACGGCACCGAGGTCGAGATCGTCGACCTGGCCGCGATCGACCTGCCCTTCCTGGCCGAGCCTGAGCTGCCGGCCACCGGCAACTACACGATGGACAGCACCGTCGCGTGGTCGGAGAAGGTTCGCGAGTTCGACGGTCTGATCCTCACGGTGCCCGAATACAACGCCGGCTACCCCGCCGTTCTCAAGAACGCCATCGACACCATCCACGCCGAGTGGAGCGAGCTGCCGATCGGCGTCATCGGCTATGGCTGGGGCGGCGCTGCCAGCGCCACTAACCAGCTGGGCGAGGTCCTCGACCGCGTCAAGGCTGCCCGTCTCGACGGCCCCGGTCTGAAGTTCGGCCAGGACCTGACTCCGGAGGGCGAGCTCCTCGACGGTGCACCGGAGGAGGACGTCCGTGGTCTCTATGACCAGGTCGTCGCTGCGGTCAGCGAGCTGTCTGCTGCCTGACCCGGCCCCGCGGCATACGCTCGTGCCGTGACTGACTCGCCCGACCCGACCCCGCTCGTCCTCCTCCACGGACTTGGCCAGGCGCCGATGGCGTGGGAGGACGTGATCGTGCCGCTCTATCCGTCGCGTCGTCTGCTCACCCCGTGGGTGCCCGGACTGAAGCCGACGGACAAGGAGCGGGTCACGGTGGCCGACGCCGCCGCGAAGCTGGACACCGACCTGATGCTCGAGGGCATGCAGGCGGTGGACCTGGGCGGCCAGTCCTATGGCGCCGTCGTGGCGACCCGGCTGGCCGCAGACTTCCCGGAGCGGGTGCGCCGGCTGGTGCTGATCGCCGGCCTGGTGCGCCCGCCGCGAGCGCTGATGAAGATGCAGCTGCGGATGCTGAAGATGATGCCCGCCTCGCGCCTGGCCGACTCCAGCGTCTCCAAGGAGCGGCTGCTGCACACGCTGGACATCGTGCGCAACATCGACCTCACCGACGCGCTGCCGAAGATCACGGCGCCAACGCTCGTGCTCATCGGGTCCAAGGACGTGGCGAACCGGTCGTCGGCCCAGGCGCTGGCGAGCGGGATCCCCGGGGCCCAGCTGCGCGAGGTCCCCGGCGCCGGCCACCAGGTCAACCTCGAGCAGCCCACGGCGCTCGTGGAGATCCTGCGGGAGTTCCTGGACGACTAGAGCGCGCGGGACGGTGCACGCAAAGTGCCCCCGAGCCAGGCGGAAGAACCGACGGACTCGGGGGCCCTCCTGCGTCCTAGGCGTCGACGACGATCGACTCACTCGCCTGCTGCACGAGCATGCTGTTCGCGAAGAACTCGGTGATCTCCTCGCGAGCGGTGAGGGGCAGGACGTGCGCGACATACATGTCGGGCCGCACGATCACCAGGGCTCCAGACTGTCGGTCGATCTGGCGGATGTTGAAGATGTCCGAGTCGGGGAGTGCCGCGTAGACCTTCTCGTAGTCCGTCAGACGAAGGGGCCCGACATCGGGCAGGAAGTACCTCGAGACCTGCCCCAGGTCGATCTCCTGGTAGGGCTGCTGATAGATGACCTTGGCGTCAAACACGCCGTCGATGTCTGCGCCCTCCGGAGTGAACTTCGTCACCGGTGACTGGGGTGAGTGCTCGAGCCAGTTCGCGAGGTCAGCCACTGCGGTTCCGTCGGTGTCGGCGAAGGCATACAGCCGCCAGCGCCCATCCGCGCGGAAGTGATGCCCCAGGTGCCGTGGGGTCGTGTCCGCGACACGTGACACCTCGGCTGACTTGAACCGCTTGCCGATCGGGAAGTCGGCCGCCAACTCCTGATGAGTGGCTTCACCGGTCAGGGTGGAGGGCTGGTACTCGGTTGAGAAGCCGTTGGGGAACTCGGCTGAATCGACATAAAAGTCGCCTATCTCCTGCGGACTGGAGAACTCCTCTGGGCGCTTGGACATCATGGCGGACCATTCCTTGTCGAAGGCGATCAGATCCTCGGCTATGACGAGCCGTTCGGCCGCGTAGGTCGACAGAAGCGACGGTGCACTCCGGCCTTCGAGAACCTGTCCCAGCTTCCATGCCAGGTTCCATCCGTCCTGCATCGACACGTTCATGCCCTGACCTGCCTTGGCGCTGTGGGTGTGACACGCGTCCCCCGCGATGAATACTCGCGGTCCGGCGTCAGAGGCCGGTGCGGTCCGGGCATCGTCAAACTGCTGTGCGATCCGGTGACGCACCTCATAGACGCTGTACCACGCCACTTCCCGCACATCGAGGGAGTAGGGGTTGAGGATGCGCTTGGCGCGCTCGATGGCCTCCTCGACGGTCGTCGCCCGGACCTGGGCGCGATTCGCGTCGTCGACATCCCCGAGCGAGACGTAGAAGCGCACGAGAAAGCCACCCTCGCGAGGAATCAGCAGGACCGTCCCGTCCTTGTCTGACTGGATGCCGCACTTTGTGCGGAAGTCGGGGAAGTCGGTGACGGCAAGGATGTCCATCACTGCCCAGGCGTGGGCAGCTTGATCCGCGATGACCTCGATCCCGGCGCTATCACGGACCAGGCTTCGGGCGCCGTCGCAGCCCACCAGATACTTCGTGCGCACCTGCCTCTCCTGTCCGTCGGGGTCACGCAGGCGAACCTGGACGGGAAACTCGTCCGAGTCATCCCTGGAGTAGTCAACGAACTCGTAGCCATAGTCCGGTTCGATCTTGGCCGGCCCGTTGGCGGCGTACTCAGCGAAGTAGTCGATCACACGGGCCTGGTTCACCACGATGGGCGGGAACTCAGAGATGTGAGCAGGCGGGTCGGCAGCGCGAACGCCACGCGCGATCACGGCGGGATTCGCCGGGTGGGGGCCCCAGAAGTTCATCTCTCGCAGGTGCATTGCCTCCTCGGCGATGCGGTCCCGGAACTCGAACGCCTGGAACGTTTCGCTGCTGCGCGGCCAGAGTCCGTCCGCCCTGCCAATCTCGAGACGGTGAGGTCGGCTCTCGATGATGCGGGTGGTCACGCTCGGGTAGTTCGTGAGCTGGGCGGCCTGGATGATGCCGGCTGGGCCGGCGCCGACAATGAGCACATCCATGGTGTCTGGGAGCTCGGCCGGGCGGTCGATGCCCGTGCCAGCGGGCTCCTTGATGCGTGGATCATGTTTGACGTATCCGTGGTGGTGGAACTGCACTGTTCTACTTCCTTTGCGTCACGATCGCCGAGCTGATCTTCGGTGGGTGATGTGGGCCACATCGGTGTGGGTGGCTCCAGAGTCGTAGCCACAGCCGTCTCGTAGTCCTGAGATTCACGTTGGTCGAACAAACTCCACCGGCTGGACCGGACTTTTCTGCTAGGCCGAAAGGTCGGCGCGGGGGGCGTGGGCGGAGCAACGGAGACAGGCTGGCTCCATGATCTGGGTCTGCGAGACGTGCGCCGTGGAGACCGCCGACGGGGACGCGGTGGTTGGGCTCTTGACAGGCTCCTGCGGGTCCCCTAGCGTCACCGGTCCAGACTCGTCGCAGGTGGAAGGGACGCTCCGAGGTGTTCGCCTCGCGGCAACCGACTCCGGTGGACGGTGGTTCCTGGCGAGTCGGACGTCCCCGTGGGGTCCGGGAAGAGGAATGGCCGTGGCGCTGGAGGAGTTCAACACCGCACCGTCGCAGGAGGCCGCCGCCCTGGTGCGGGCCTGCGCGGACGTGGACCGCTGGGTCTGGGCCATCGTGGCGGGCCGGCCCTACGCGAGCGTCGACGACGTGACCAGCGCGGCCGAGGTGGTGGCCGTGCCGTGGACGGACGCAGAGATTGACGCCGCGCTCGCGCGTCACCCCCGCATCGGCGATCGTCCCCTCGGCGCCGGGGCCGACGCCGAGATGTCCCGTCGCGAGCAGGCAGACGTGGCCTCCGATGCCCAGACCCAGGCCGAGCTGGCGGCGGGCAACGCCGCCTATGAGGCCAGGTTCGGCCACGTCTTCCTGATCCGCGCCGCCGGTCGCACCGCGCCGGAGATCCTCGCCGTTCTCCAGCAACGGCTCGGCAACACTCCCGAGGACGAACGCCAGACCGCCGCCCGGGAGCTCCGCGAGATCGCCGCGCTCCGGTTGAGAGGAGCCCTGACCCGATGACCTCCCACCTGAGCACCCACGTCCTGGACGCGACGGCTGGGGGACCGGCGATCGGCATCGACGTCGTCCTTGAGCGCAGGCAGGAGGCCGGGTGGGTCCAGGTGGCCTCCGGCACCACGGATGCCGACGGCCGGATCGGCGACCTGGGCCCCGGTCAGCTCCCTCCGGACACCTACCGCCTGACTTTTGCGGTGGCCAGCTACTTCGCTGCGCGGGAGACCGCCTCGTTCTATCCGGAGATCACGGTGACCTTCGAGGTCGAGGGGGCGGACCACTACCACGTGCCGCTGCTGCTCAGTCCCTATGCCTACTCCACCTACCGCGGCACCTGAAGGGAACGATGTGAGCACCGTCGACACCACCCCGCGAGAGCTGCCCAGCGAGCACGCGCAGCTGCGCACCGCCTCCCACGGCAAGGCCGAGGTCCACCTCGTCCGCGTCGAGCGCGAGGGCCCGGTCCACCACATCAGCGACTACACCGTCTCCTCGGCCATCCGCGGTGACCTGGACCGGATCTACACCCACGGCGACAACGCCACCTGTGTGCCCACCGACACCCAGAAGAACCTCACCTTCTCCCTCGCCCGCGACGGCGTGGGCACGCCGGAGGAGTTCGGGCTCAAGTTCGGCCGGTTCATGGCCGCGGAGTGGCCGCAGATCGTCACCGGAGGACGCTGGCAGGTGATGAAGGTCGAGTGGGACCGCATCGTCGGTGACCAGGGTCCCCACGACTTCTCCTTCGTGCGCCGCGGCAAGGAGGAGCGCCACGCCGTCGTGCAGGCCGACGGCGGGGACCTGCGCGTGGTGGCGGGGCTCAAGGAGCTCACCGTCCTGAAGTCCTCTGGCTCGGCCTTCGTGGGCTATCCCAAGGGCACCTACACGACCCTGCCCGAGACCACGGACCGCATCATGTCCACGGACGTGTCTGCGTGGTGGGAGTACAACACCCTCGAGGCAGACTGGGACGGGATCTTCGCCTCGGTGCGGCACATCATCCTCGCCGAGTTCGCCGAACGGTTCTCGATGGCTCTGCAGAACACGATGTGGGCGATCAGCTCGCGCATCATCGACACCCACCCCGAGATCAACACGGTCCGGATGCAGTGTCCGAACAACCACCACTTCGTCGTCGACCTCGAGCCCTTCGGCCAGGACAACCCCAACGTCGTCTTCTATGCGGCCGACCGCCCGTTCGGTGACATCACCGCCGAGGTGGTGCGCACCGGCACGACCCCCAGCGACCTGGCGTGGGGCACCATCCCGTCGTTTAGCTGACAGACTCCACGAGAGGAGAGGTGATGGGTGCGCTCGATGAGGTCCGCAATCGGATAGAGGTGCTGCTGGCCGCGGCCGACTCCCGCACGGCGGCGCACTACCCCGGGGACGCGGGCGGGCGCCAACCGGTGCACTCGGTCTACGTCCCTGCCGACCGGGTCGACGCCGACCTGCCGACCCGCTGGGGCAGTGCGGCGCTGACCGCCCTGGAGGAGGCCGGGGGGGTCCAGCACCTCATCGCGGTGCACGGCCTGGTCAAGGACCCTGCCGAGGCCGAGCGGATCGGCGAGCAGGTGCTGGACAAGCTGTCCCGCGAGCCGATCGAGGATCTGAGGATTGACTTCGAGGACGGCTACGGCGACCACGGAGACGCCACCGAGGACGCTGCGGTGACCGCGGCGGTCGAGTCGATCCGCGCCGCTGAGGCGGCCGGCTCGCTGCCGCCGTTTGTCGGGATCCGGTTCAAGTGCCTGGAGCCGGCCACCCGGGCCCGGGGCCTGCGCACGCTGGAGTCCTTCGTCAGCGAGCTCGCCGCGGACGGGTTGCCCGACGGGCTGGTCCTGACGCTGCCCAAGGTCACCACGGTGCAACAGGTGCAGGCCATGGTGCTCGCGCTGGAGGCGCTGGAGGGCTCCCTGGGACTGCCGGAGGGTCGGCTCCGGTTCGAGATCCAGGTGGAGACACCGCAGGCGGTCCTGGGGCCGGACGGCTCCTCCCTGATCGGGCCGATGATCGCCGCAGGGCGGGGGCGCGTGAGCGGCCTGCCGTACGGCACCTACGACTACAGCGCCTCGCTGGGCATCGCCGCAGCTGACCAGTCGATGGACCACCCGGCCGCCGACTTCGCCAAGGCGATGATGCAGGTGGCCACCGCCGGCACCGGTGTGCGGCTGTCCGACGGGTCCACCAACGTGCTGCCGGTCGGCTCGAGGGAGGCCGTGGACGCGGCCTGGGCACTGCACGGCAGGCTGGTGATGCGCTCGCTGCGGCGTGGCTTCTATCAGGGGTGGGACCTGCACCCGGCGCAGCTGCCCAGCCGGTATGCCGCGACGTACGCCTTCTTCCGGGCTGGTCTGCCCGAGGTGCTGGGTCGGTTGGACACCTACCTCGGGCGACGCTCCGGCCCCGTGCTGGACGAGCCAGCCACCGCCAAGGCGATGGCCGGCTTCCTGCTGCGCGGTCTGGACTGCGGTGCCGTGCGGGCGGAGGAGGTGCCGTTCCAGGTGACGGCGCTGCGCCAGCTCGTCCACGGGACTGGCGCCGTCGCCAGCGATCAGCTGTGAGCGGGCCTGGCCCCTCGGCATACGACCTGGTGATCCGGGGCGAGCGGGTCTGCACGACGGCAGGTGTGCAGCCCCGGGAGGTCGCGATCATCGCAGGCGTGATCGAGGCGGTCGTCCCGCTGGGCCAGGACCTGACCTCCGACACGGTGATCGACCTGGCGGCCGACGAGGTGCTGCTGCCTGGACTGGTGGACACGCACGTCCACGTCAACGAGCCGGGACGCGCGGAATGGGAGGGGTTCGACACCGCAACCCGGGCCGCCGCACGGGGCGGGGTGACCACGCTGATCGACATGCCGCTGAACTCCGTCCCCGCCACCGTCGACGTGGCCGCTCTCGCGGAGAAGGTCGCCGCGACGCAGGGCAAGAGACACGTCGACGTCGGGTTCTGGGGCGGGGCCGTGCCGGGCAACACCGGTGGGCTGCGCGCCCTGCACGATGCCGGAGTGTTCGGCTTCAAGTGCTTCCTGCTGCACTCCGGGGTGGAGGAGTTCGCGCCCTTGGACCCCGAGGAGCTCGAGCAGGACCTGCGCGAACTGGCGACCTTCGACGCCCTGATGATCGTGCACGCCGAGGACTCCCGTGCCATCGACCGGGCACCGCACGCCGAGGGCGACCAGTATGAGCGGTTCCTGCGCTCGCGGCCCCGCGGGGCGGAGAACCTGGCGATCGCCGAGGTGATCGAGCGCGCCCGGTGGACCGGGGCGAGGGTGCACATCCTGCACCTGTCATCCTCGGACGCGCTGCCGATGATCGCCAGCGCCAGACGTGAGGGCGTGCAGGTCACGGCGGAGACCTGCCCCCACTACCTGACACTGTCGGCCGAGGACATCCCGGCCGGCAACACGGCGTTCAAGTGCTGCCCGCCGATCCGCGAGGCCAGCAACCGGGACCTGCTCTGGCGGGGCCTGCAGGACGGCGTCATCGACTGCATCGTCACCGACCACTCGCCCTGCACCCCAGACCTCAAAGGACTGGACACCGGCGACTTCGGCACGGCCTGGGGTGGCATCGCCTCCCTCCAGGTGAGCCTGCCGGTCGTGTGGACCGAGGCCCGGGCGCGTGGCATCACCCTCGAGCAGGTGGTCGAGTGGATGGCAGCCACACCGGCCGCGCTGGCCGGCCTGCGCACCAAGGGGGCGATCGCCGTCGGCTACGCCGCCGACCTGTCGATCTTTGCGCCGGACGAGTCCTTCGTGGTGCGTGCCGAGGAGCTCGAGCACCGCAACCCGATCACCCCCTACGACCAGCGCACCCTCTCCGGGGTGGTGCGGCGCACGTTCCTGGCCGGCGCGGAGATCGACTTCGACCGCCCCGCCGGCGCACTGCTCTGGAGAGGAAAGGCATGACCTACCACGTCCCCCGAGGCGGACTCCCGCCTCAGACAGCGCTGACCACCGACCGGGCGGTGTTCACCGGGTCCTACGCGGTGCTGCCGGCGCGGACGATGAGCGACATCACCGCGAGCCTGCTGCCGCACTGGAAGGGCACGCGACTGTGGGTGCTGGCCCGCCCGCTGAGCGGGTTCGCCGAGACGTTCGCGCAGTACCTGATGGAGGTGGCCCCCGGCGGGGGCAGCGACGCCCCCGAGCCGGACGCCGGCGCCGAGGGGGTGCTGTTCGTGGTGGGCGGGCAGGTCGAGCTGACCCTGGGTGGGACGGTGCACACCCTGACCTCCGGGGGCTACGCCTACCTCGCTGCGGGCACCACCTGGTCGCTGCACAACCGCACCGGCGAGAAGGCCAGCTTCCACTGGATCCGCAAGGCCTACCAACGGGCTGACGGCGTGGGCCTGCCCGACTCGTTCGTCACCCACGCCCGGGACGTCGCGGGTGTCACCATGACCGACACCGGTGGCGCGTGGAGCACCCAGCGGTTCGTCGACCCGAGCGACCTGCGCCACGACATGCACGTCAACATCGTGACGCTGCAGCCCGGGGCCTCGATCCCCTTCCCCGAGACCCACGTCATGGAGCACGGGCTGTTCGTCCTGCAGGGCAAGGCGCTCTATCTGCTCAACACCGACTGGGTCGAGGTGGAGGCCGGCGACTTCATGTGGCTGCGGGCGTTCTGCCCCCAGGCGTGCTACGCGGGTGGTCCCGGGCCGTTCAGCTACCTGCTCTACAAGGACGTCAACCGGCACGTGCGGCTGACCCTGTAGCCGTGGCCAGGAGGGTCCGCGCCACGAGGGTCACCGCGCGTCGGCGGCAGGCGAACTTCCGGCCACCTGCTCCCCGGCCCGGATGCAGTATGACGTGTGGTCCGGGCCGAGCTCGTGACCTGGTGGGAGCCCCTCGGCGCACTCGGGGATCGCCAGGGGACAGCGTGTGCGGAAGACGCAACCGGACGGTGGGTCGATCGGGGACGGGATGTCTCCCTCGAGGATGATGCGCCGCCGCTCGCGCTCGACCACCGGGTCCTCGAGCGGGATCGCCGAGATGAGCGCCTGCGTGTAGGGGTGGCCGGGGGACACATAAAGGCTTTCGCGCGGTGACCGCTCCATGATCCGGCCCAGATAGAGGACCAGCACCCGGTCGCTCATGTGCTCCACCGACGCGAGGTCGTGGCTGATGAACAGGTAGGACAGGCCCATCTCGTCCTGCAGCTGGCGCAGCAGGTTCATGATCTGGGACTGGACGGAGACGTCCAACGAAGCGGTGGCCTCATCGAGGATCAGCAGCTCGGGGTCGGCCGCGAGCGCCCGGGCGATGCAGACCCGCTGGCGCTGCCCACCGGAGAGCTCGTGCGGATAGCGATCCAGGAACCGTTGGGGCAGGCCGACCAGGTCCATCAGCTCGGTCACCCTCGCTCGACGCCCGCCGGTGGGCTTGATCCGGTGGATCTTGAGGGGCTCGGCGACGGAGTCGGCCACCGTGGAGCGTGGGTCGAGCGCCGCCAGCGGGTCCTGGAAGACCATCGCCATCCTCCTGCGGACGTCAGTGATCGTCTTGCCGCGGGCGGTGAGCACGTCGGTGTCGCCGAGCCGGATGCTGCCGCCGTGCACGGGGACGAGCCGCAGGAGCGCGTTGCCGATGGTGGACTTGCCCGAGCCGGACTCACCCACCAGCCCGAGGGTCTCCCCACGACCGATCGTGAACGACACGTCCTGCACGGCACGCAGCCACTGCCGTCGACCGGGACCGCGCACCGGGAACCGGACGTGCAGGTCCTCGACGGTCAGCAGCGGCTCGCCTCGACGGTCGGTCACCGTCTGGGCAGCTTGCGCCACGGCACTCATGCGTCCTCCGGAAGATAGAACGAGCGCACCCAGTGCCCGTCGCCCAGGTCGACCAGCTCCGGGTGCTCGCCCCGACAGCGCTCGTCGCCGCGCACCGAGCAACGGTCCCAGAAGACACAGCCGGGAGGTATGGCGCGCGGGTCCGGTGGTGCGCCGGGGATGCTCAACAGCTGGTCCGTGCGCCGCCCCAGGTGGGGGCGCGACTCGAACAGGCCACGGGTGTAGGGGTGCTTGGTGTGCTGGAACAGGTCGACGGTCTCGGCCCGCTCGAGGACCTCGCCGCCATACATCACGACCACCTCGTCCGCGATGCCGCCGACGACGGCCAGGTCGTGGCTGATCCAGACGGTCGCGGTGCCGAGCCGCTCCTGCAGGTCCCGGATCGCCTCGATGATCTGGGCCTGGATCGTCACGTCCAGTGCCGTGGTCGCCTCGTCGGCGATGATGACCTCAGGGTCACAGGCCAGCGCGACGGCGATCATCACGCGCTGGCGCATGCCACCGCTGAGCTCGTGCGGATAGGACTTCAGCCGCCGGGCCGGGTCGGGGATGCCGACCAGCTCCAGCAGCTCCAGCGCCCGCCCGCGCGCCTGCTTCGGGGTCATCGACAGGTGCACCTCCGGCCCCTCCGTCAGCTGCCGCTCCACGGTGAGCATCGGGTTCAGCGACGTCGCCGGGTCCTGGAAGATGAAGCCGATGCGCCGCCCACGGATCCGGCGCAGGGCGTTGCCGCTCATCGTGAGCAGGTCGTGCTGGTCGCCGCCGTCGGGGTCGGTCAGAACCACAGACCCGCTGATCCTGGCGGTGCCCGGGCCGAGCCCGGCGGCCGACAGCACCGACAGCGACTTGCCCGAGCCGGACTCGCCCACGATCCCGAGGGTCTGCCCGTGCTCGACCGACCAGCTGACATCCCGGACGATGCGGGCCTGGCCGATCGTCACGGACAGTGACTGCACATCTAGGGCGGTGCTCACCGGGTGCCTCCTCGCGCCGTGGCGGCCGAGCGGACGTCGAGGACGTCGCGCAGGATGTCCCCGAGCAGGTTGCAGGCCAGCACCGTGACGAAGACCGCCAGCCCGGGGAAGACGCTCATCCACCAGGCGTCCTGGAAGAAGGCCCTCGAGTCAAACAGCATCCGCCCCCATGACGGCTCGGGCGGCTGCACGCCCAGTCCCAGGAACGACAGGCTGGCCTCGGACAGGATCGCGAACGACAGCGACAGGGAGGTCTGCACGATGATCGGGGCCGAGATGTTGGGCAGCACGTGGCTCGTCATCTGCCGCCAGGGGCCGGCGCCGAGTGACTTCGAGGCGCGCACATAGGTCTCGGTGCGCACCGACAGCGTGCTGGCCCGGGTGACCCGCGCAAACACCGGGATATAGACGACGCCGATGGCGATGGTGGCCGTCGTCACGCCCGGTCCCAGGATGGCCACGATGGCCATCGCCAGCAGGATCTCGGGAAAGGCGAACAGCACGTCCTGGGTGCGCATGATCAGCGCGTCCAGCCACCCACCGAAGAAGCCCGCGAGCAGGCCCACGGTCACGCCGACCACGAGGGCGATCGACACGGCGATCAACGACACCCGCACCGACACCGCCGCAGAGGCGATCACGCGGGACAGGATGTCGCGGCCCAGCTCGTCGGTGCCGAACCAGAAGTCCGCGCTCGGTGGCTGCAGCCGGGCGGAGAGGTTGACCTCGTTGACCCCATAGGGCGCGACCAGGTCACCGAAGAGCGCCAGCGCGAGCACGCCCAGCAGGACCAGCATCGACACCACCGCGACCGGCCGCCGCAGCAGCTCCAGCGCGGTGCGTCGCCAGCCGCGCGGCCCCTCGTCGGGGACCAGCACGACCTGGTCGTATGCCGTGCCCTCCGGTTGAGGGGGCACGTCCCGCTCCGCGGTGCTCACTGCTCACCTCCCAGCTGGATCCGGGGGTCGACCTTGGCATAGAGCAGGTCGACGACCAGGTTGACCAGCAGGAAGATCACGGCGATCAGCAGCACCGCGCCCTGCAGGAGGGGATAGTCCCGGGCCCGCACCGCGTCATACACCAGCAGTCCGAGACCCGGCCAGGCGAAGACCACCTCGACGACGATCACCCCGCCCAGGATCGCGGCGATCTGCGTGCCCGTCACCGTGATGACCGGCACGAGGGCGTTGCGGACGACGTGGCGCATCAGCACCAGCCGGGCAGGCAGGCCCTTGGAGTTGGCGGTGCGCACGTGGTCCATCGAGAGGGTCTCCAGCACCGAGGAGCGCACATAGCGGGTCAGGATCGAGCCGGCGACCACCCCGACCGTGATCCCCGGCATGATCACCCGCTTCGCCCACTCGAGGGGGTCCTCGGTGATCGGGGTGTATCCCGACGGTGGCAGCCAGCCGAGGGTCGAGGAGAACAGCAGGATCAGCAGCATCCCCAACCAGAAGTTGGGGAGCGAGACGCCGAGCTGGCTCACCGCGCGGACGACCGAGTCGACCGCGCCCCCGTTCTTGACGGCCGAGATGATGCCCAGCGGGAAGGAGACCAGCAGCGCGATCAGGATCCCGACCGCCGCCAGCGAGACGGTCGCCGGCAGCCGCGCCGTGAGCAGGTGGGTCACGGGCTGACCGGAGCGGAAGCTGACCCCGAGGTCGCCGGTCGCGGCCTTGCCGACGTAGGTGAGGTACTGCTCCACCGGCGGCCGGTCCAGTCCCGACGCCCTGCGCAGCGCGTCATACACCTCGGGGTCGAACCGGGTCCCCATCCCGATCCGGATCGGGTCGCCCGGCACCAGGTGCACGATGAGGAAGACCACGATGGTCACGCCGAAGAGCACCACCACCGACTGGAGCAGTCGGTGCAGGACGTAGGCCATGGGGACTCCAGAACTGTCGGGGGAGGGTGCCGCGCCCGGGCTGGCGCGCGGCCCCGCAGGTCAGTTGAGGGTGACGTCGCGGAACCGGATGGCCCGGTTGGGCATCACCTCGTAGCCCTGCACGTCGCTGGACCAGGCCTGCACGACGTCGGGGTTGTAGAGGTAGATGTAACTGGCGTCGTCGGCGACCGTGGTCGCCACCTGGTCGTAGATCTCCTTGCGGGCAGCCTCGTCGGTCTCGGTCCGGCCCTGGTCGAGCAGTTCGTCGACCTCGGGGTTGGCGTAGCCCTGGTAGTTGTTCGCACCGTCGCTGTGATGCTGGCTGTAGTAGAAGTCGTCGGGGTCGATGTTGCCCAGCCAGCCCATCATGAGCATGTCGTAGTTGCCCTGCCCCTGCTCGTCCAGCCAGGCGCCGAAGTCGAGCGACTTGATCTCGGAGTTGATCCCGATGTCGGACAGCTGGCTGGAGATGATCTGCGCGGCCTGCACCGTCTCCGGGTAGTCGGTCGAGACCATGATCTCCATCTCGATGTCGGCCGGGTCCACGCCGGCACCCTCCAACAGACTGGTCGCCTGGTCCGGGTCGTAGGAGTACGTGTCGTAGGGGGTGTACCACGAGCTCGACTCCGGGATCGCCGTCTGGTTGACGGTGGCGTTGCCAAACATGGTGGCGTCGGTGATGCCCTCGCGGTCGATCGCGTAGGCGATCGCCTGGCGCACCTCCACCTGGTCGAACGGCTCATGCTCCTGGTTCAGCGCGAGATACCAGTAGTCGTTGGAGCCGACCTGCCCGAGCTCCAGCCCGTCCTCGCCGTCCAGGGAGGCGACCTGCTGGGGCGGGACGTTGTCGGTCCAGTCGACGTCACCGGACTGGAGCGAGGCCAGGGCGGTGGTCGGTTCGGAGATGAAGCGGAACTCCACCCCGCTGACCTCTGGTGCTCCGCCGTAGTAGTCCGGGTTGGCCTCCAGCGTGATCGACGAGCCCGGCGTGTAGTTGGTCAGGCTGAACGGTCCGGTGCCGATGGGGGCGGTGGTCACGTCACCGGACTCGACGTTGTCCTGCTGCACGATCGCCACCCCCTTGTAGCCGCCGAGGTTGGCCAGGAGGTTGGGTGAGGGTCCGCTGACGACGATCTCGACAGTCTGGTCGTCGACCGCGGTGACCGACTCGACACTGGAGAAGCGCCAGGACGGGGAGAGCTCCTCGTCCATGATGCGGTTGTAGGAGTAGACGACGTCATCGGCCGTGAAGTCACTGCCGTCGTGCCAGGTCACGCCCTCGCGCAGGTGGAACGTCCAGGTCAGCTGGTCCTCGGAGGTCTCCCAGGACTCGGCCAGCGCGGGCTGCATCTCCAGGTTGACGTCGGGCTCGATGAGCGTGTCGTAGACGTTCTCCAGCACCTGGAAGGAGAAGTAGGCGGTGGTCACGTGCGGGTCCAGCTGGTCCGGCTCACCCGCGATGGCTGCGGCGAGGGTGCCACCGGAGGCTGCCTGCTCGCCGCCGTCGCCCGCGGCCTCGCTCGGGGCCTCGTTGTCGTTGCCGTCGCCGTTGACGTCGACGGCGTCCCCGCCACCCGAGCAGGCGGCGAGGGTGAGGGCGAGGGTGAGACCGGCAGCTAACCGGGTCGTCATGGAACGGGACATGGTGACTGCTCCTCTGATGGCGCGTGCCTGGGCATTAGAGTGAAGATTTCTTCATCATGCTGTAGATTTCACGGGCTGGCAACACCTGCCCGGACAGTGGTGGGCAAGCGTCACCAAAACGTGACCGGTCGCCGGGCCGGCTCCAGATGACGAGGAGACGTCGTGACCTATTCGGTGGTGGCCCTGTCGGGGGACGGCGCACGCCTGGGCGTGGCAACTGCCTCGAGGTCCCTGGCCGTCGGTGCGGCAGTGCCGGCGCTGGCCCCGCAGGTCGGTGCGCTGGTGACGCAGGCCTACACCAACCAGCGGTTCCGCTCCCTGGGGCTGCAGCTGCTGCGCGATGGGCTCGACCCGCAGCAGGTGATCAACCGACTGGCCCGGGAGGACGACGACTTCGACCGTCGCCAGGTCGGGATCGTCGACGCTGCCGGACACACGGCGGTCTGGACGGGGGCGGGCTGCACGCCCTGGGCCGGCGCCGTCCAGGGACCCGGTTTCGTGGTGCTGGGCAATCTCCTGGCCGGGCCCGCCGTGCTGGACGAGATGCACCGGGTGCTCACCGACACCTCTGAGGAGACGTTCAGTGCTCGGTTGCTCGTGGCGCTCGAGGCGGCCCAGGCGGCGGGGGGAGACGCGCGGGGGCAGCAGAGCGCGGCGCTGCGGGTGGTCAACAACGCCTTCGAGGACGTGTCTCCCTCCCTGACCGAGGTCGATCTGCGCGTCGACGATGAC
Source organism: Ornithinimicrobium cryptoxanthini (assembly GCF_023923205.1). Lineage (NCBI taxonomy): Bacteria > Bacillati > Actinomycetota > Actinomycetes > Micrococcales > Ornithinimicrobiaceae > Ornithinimicrobium > Ornithinimicrobium cryptoxanthini. The sequence continues at coordinate 1,179,872 of NZ_CP099490.1, forward strand.
CAGCAGCCCCTTCGCCTGCTCCGCCGGATGTTGGCGACGCTCCCCACGGCCGCCGACGACGCGAGCGCGGAGCTCACCGACCCGGCACGGTCCACGCCTACGATGGGCGGACCATGACGCCACCTGCCCACCCGACCACCGGACCGCCGCCCGATGCCGCGGCGGTGGGTGGTCGGGTGCGCCGGATCCGTCAGCGACTGGGCCTGACCGTGGAGGAGTTCGCCCGGGCGTCGCAGCTGAGCACCGGCATCGTCAGCCAGCTGGAGCGGGGCCAGGGCAACCCGTCCCTCACCACGTTGGGCCGGTTGGCTGACGGGCTAGGGGTCCAGGTCGCCGACCTGGTCAGGGAGGACAGCTCGGGTCGCTCGGCGCTGGTGCGGGCCGAGGGCCGCCTGCAGCTGCCGCTGGCCGAGGACCCCGAGGGGCTGGTGCGCGAGCTGCTCACGCCCACGCTGGAGGCGCCGATGCAGGTGATCCGCACGGTGATGCCGGCCCACACCTCACATGAGCAGCGTCCGTTCCGGCACCTGGGGACCGAGTCCGTGCACGTGCTCGCGGGGCGGCTCGTCGTGGTGATCGGTGATGAGCGGCACGAGCTGGAGGCGGGAGACACGATCACCTATGACTGCACGCTCGGCCACTGGTGGGAGAACACCTCCGATGAGCCTGCCGAGCTGATCGGGATGACGGTGCCGCTGGCGCTCTGAGCCGTGTCCTGCTGGGCCAACGACTGAGGTGAGCCACGATGACTGAGGGAGCACCATGAGTGAGACGGAGCAGTCGCCGGTCCCGTTGTGGGAGCCGTCAGCGCAGGTCGTCGCGTCGGCGCGGATCACCGACTTCACAGACCTGGCGCAGGTGCGTGCGGGACGCAACCTGTCGACATACGACGAGCTGTGGGACTGGTCCATCACGGACCTGGACGGGTTCTGGGGCGGGGTGTGGGACTTCTTCGGGGTTGGTGACCTGTTCGGTGCGCACGGGCCGGTGCTGGCGCAGGAGTCGATGCCGGGGTCGGTCTGGTTCCCCGAGGTCCAGCTCAACTATGCGGAGTATGTCGTGTCCCGCGGACGCGCTGACGACGTCGCCGTGGTGGGGGTGGGGGAGGACGGCTCCGCGACCGAGCTGACCTGGGGTGACCTGCGCGCCCAGGTGGCAGCGGTGGCGCAGTGGCTGCGTCGCCGGGGTGTGGGGCGCGGTGACCGGGTGGTGGGCTATCTGCCGAACATCCCGGAGGCGGTCATGGCGATGCTGGCCACCGCGGGGATCGGGGCGGTGTGGTCGAGCGTGGGTCAGGACTATGCGCCGTCGGCGGCGGGGGACCGGTTGGGTCCGCTTGAGGCCTCCGTGCTGGTCACGGCTGACGGCTATCGGTATGCCGGGCGTGCCCGTGATCAGCGCGCTGCGGTCCGTGAGGTGCTGGGTTCGCTGCCCACGGTCACCGACGTGCTGGTGGTGGAGCGGCTCGGTGTCGGAGCCCTGGACGCCCCGGGGGTGCCGGCGCACTCGTGGGCGGCTGCGTCGGCGCAGCGTGCCGAGCCCTCCTGGGAGCGGGTCGGCTTTGACGACCCGCTGTGGGTGCTCTTCTCGTCCGGCACGACGGGGCGTCCCAAGGGCATGGTGCAGTCCCACGGTGGGATCCTGCTGGAGGAGCTGAAACTCCTGGGGCTGCACCTCGACCTGGGCCCGACGGACCGGCTCTTCTGGTTCACCTCGCCGTCGTGGGTGATGTGGAACATCCAGTCGTCGGCGCTGGCCACCGGCGCCTCGATCCTCTGTTATGACGGGGCGCCGGCCCATCCTGACGGCCGACGGTTGTGGCAGCTGGTGGCCGAGCACGGGGTGACTGCCTTCGGGTCGAGCCCGGGCTATCTCGAGGCGTCCCGCGAGACGGGCCTGCGCCCGGCGCGGGACCTGGACCTGTCCGCGTTGCGGATCCTGGCCAGCACCGGTTCACCGATCAGTCCGTCGACACACGAGTGGGCGGTCACCGCGACCGGCGGTATGCCGCTCTTCTCGATGAGCGGTGGCACCGACATCTGCAGCGGGTTCTGCGGCGGGGTGCCCACGGTCCCGGTCTGGCCCGGAGAGCTGTCCGTGCGCAACCTCGGCGTGGCGATGGATGCCTGGGACCCCGACGGCCGCTCTCTGCGCGGCGAGGTCGGCGAGCTCGTGATGACCCGACCGCTGCCCTCGATGCCGGTCTCCTTCTGGGACGACCCTGACGGCGCCCGCTTTCGGGAGTCCTACTTCAACGTCTATCCCGGCGTGTGGCGCCACGGAGACTGGATCACGATCACCCCACGTCAGAGCGTGGTGATCCACGGACGCTCCGATGCCACGCTCAACCGGCACGGGGTCCGGATGGGCAGCGCCGACATCTACCACGCGGTCGAGAGTGTCGCGCAGGTCCGGGAGTCCCTGGTGCTGGGGGTCGAGGAGCGAGGCGGAGGCTACTGGATGCCGCTGTTCGTGGTCTTGACCGACCCGGAGGCCACCCTCGACGATGACCTGCGTGCCGTCATCCGGGCAGCCATCCGGGACAGGGCCTCACCCCGGCACGTCCCGGACGAGATCATCCAGCTCGCGGCCCTGCCGCACACCCGCACCGGCAAGCGGCTCGAGGTCCCGCTCAAGCGGGTGTTGCAGGGTGCTGACCCGGAGTCGGTCGTCCAGCGCGCCGCCCTCGACGACCCCGCACTGCTTGAGCCGTTCCTGGAGCTCGCCCGTCGCCGCCGCGCAGAGGGCGACGACTGACTGGACCCCGGCTGATCGGCGCGGGTGGCGGACGAGGTGACGTCGGCACAGACTGGCCCCCATGATCTGGATCTGCGAGACGTGCGCGGTGGAGACCGCCGACCAGGAGAGGGCGCCGGACATCTGCGCGATCTGCGATGACGAGCGGCAGTGGGTGCCGGAGGGCGGGTCCCGGTGGACGACCGTCGAGCAGCAGCGGGCCGACGGCACCCGCATCGTCATCGACGAGGTCGAGCCCGAGCTCTGGGGTCTGCGTGCAGAGCCCGCGATCGGCATCGGGCAGCAGACGATGGTCGTGCGCACGCCGGACGGGACGCTGCTCTTCGACTGCATCGGCTATATCGATGACGAGACGGTCGATTTCGTCCGCGGCCTGGGACCGACCCTGGCCGTCGCCGCGAGCCACCCGCACATGTATGGCGTGCAGACCGATTGGGCAGCCGCGCTCGGGGTTCCGGTGCTGGTCGCCGAGCGCGACCGGGAGTGGGTGCGCCGTGATGAGCGCGTCGAGTTCTATGACGAGCGTCGTGCGGTCGCGCCCGGTCTGACGCTGCACCGGGTCGGTGGCCACTTCCGCGGCCAGGCCGTGCTCGAGTGGGTGAACGGAAACGACGGCAAGGGGGTCCTGCTGGCGGGCGATGCGATCTTCCCCAACCCCGACCGCAGGACGGTCAGCTTCATGCGCAGCTATCCCAACCGTCTGCCGTTGTCGGGCACCGTGGTCCAACGACTGGCTGCCCAGGTCGAGGAGTTGCACTTCGACCGGCTCTACAACAACTTCGGCGCGGTCGTCCCGGCCGCTGCGAAGGAGACGATCCGCTACTCAGCCGATCGGCATACGGCCTGGGTGCGCGGCGACTTCGACCACCTGACCTGAGCTCTTATGCCTGCGAAATAGGGCTCAGCCGGCGACGGCTGACGCCAGGTGACCCAGGGAGTTCTCCAGCTCATCCTCGGTCACGAGCGGGAAGCTCACGGCCTTGAGCGTCTCCTCGTCGGTGACGCGGGACCAGTCATAGCTCAGCGCCACGGTGGTCGAGTCGTTGCCGTCGGGGGTGAGCTCCCACACCCACTGCCAACCGGGCGGCTCCTGGCCGGCCGGAGCGGTCTCCCAGGCGAGCAGATGGTTCTCGTCATAGCCGATGACGTGGTTGTCGGTCTGGTATTCGCCACCCATGTGGTCCCCCTCCATGTTCATGGTGAACACCTGGCCGGTGCCGGTGATCCGGTCGGTGCGGTCGTCGGAGCGCACGAAGCCGGAGCCGTCGAGCTCGCGGTGCCGCTCGGGGTTGGACAGGACGTGAAAGATGTCCTGGGCAGACGCGTTGATGACTCGGCTGACGGTGATCTTCTTGACGTCGGTCATGTCGGGTCCTTCCTATCGGTGGCCCGGCGACCGGGCTGTCCCTCTCGACGCTATGGGCTGTGCGGTGGGCGCGCACGTGGGGGAGGTGCCCCCTACGATGCCGGGATGGAGCCGGAGGCGAGCGCGACCGCGGTGCGCACCGCCCGGCGTGGCACCGCGGCGCTCACCACGTTGTGGCAGCGGCTCGGGTTGGACGTCGACGAGCCGCAGGTCCTGTCCAACCGCGGGTCGCTGATGGTGCGTATGCCGAGGGCCGGGTTGGTCGCTCGCGTCTCCACCCACACCGGTGCCCAGCGACGTGACCCGGGCTGGTGGTTGGCCACCGAGGTCGCCGTCGGGCGGATCGCCCACGCGGCCGGCGCGGCGGTGGTCCCTCCCGCGCAGGTCGTGGATGCGGGGCCGCACGAGGTCGACGGCCTGTGGGTCTCGCTCTGGACCGACGTCGGCAGTGACGACACGAGGGCGATCCCTGCGGAGTCGGCTGCGGCACTTGCTGACTGGCATCGCAAACTCGTTGACGCCGGCCGGGACCTGCCGGTGCTGACGGTGGCCCACCAGGTGATCACCGAACCGCTGTCGTATGCCGCCCGGCACGGGTTCCTGGACGCGGCCGAGCTCGCGGCGCTCACAAGGGAGCACGAGGAGGCGCTCGCCGGCATCGAGGGTCTCGGCACGCAGGAGGTGTTGCTGCACGGCGACGCGCACCGCGGCAACCTGCTGCGCGACGGCGCCGGTCTGTGGCGGTGGAGCGACCTGGAGGAGTCCTGTCGCGGCCCCATCGAGTGGGACCTCGCCGTGCTGGGCAGCACCCCGACGGTCGAGGCAGGAAGGGCCGGCCTCACGGCATACGCCATCCTGACGGGACGTCCGGTGCCGAGCCAGGAGGAGCTGGCCCCGTGGCTGCGGCTGCGGGCGCTGGAGGGCAACGCGTGGGCGATTGGCTGCGCGGTGACCTTCCCCGAGCGCTATGCCGGACCGGCTCGACGCTACGTCGACGAAGTGGTCGAACGGACACTCAACCCGAGAAGGCGTCCTTAGGCCCGAGGTCATTCGTCGGGTGAGGGGGTGTCTTCTCGGGTCAAGCCCGGGACAGGCACCGATGACTTGTAGTCGAGGCCAGGGGCCCGAACCGACCGGGGCGTGCAGCAGACTGGAGGCATGCGCATCGCTCTCCTTGCTGCTGGCAGCCGCGGTGACTACGAGCCGGTGCTGGCCGTCGCCCGTGGCCTGCAGACGCGCGGGCACGAGGTCGGCATGACTGCCACCAGCGACTTCGTGGACGTGGTGCGCGACGCCGGCGTCCCCGTCGAGGAGGTGGCGCTGGATGCCATGGCCTACTACCGCAGCGACGCGCTGCGTCAGGGGATGCCGACCGGCTTGACCCAGCAGATGGAGCTGCTCGGTGACGTTGCGCGGGTCATGGCACCGGCGGTCCGCGCCACGATGACGGACCTGCTGCCGCGTTACGACGCGCTGGTCACGACCGCCATGAGCTCGGCGTGGCCCGGGATGGTCGGCGGACCCCGCAAGCCTCAGGTGCTGATGATGTTCGTCCCCGCGCTGCCCTCGGTGTGGGGTGACTCGAGCCTGTTTTCGGTGCGTGCGGGCCGGTCGGTGCTCAACCTCGCGGCAGGCCTGCAGGCCATGGTGCCCTCGCTGCGGCTCGCCACTGCCGACCCGGCCACGTCACGCCGGGCGCGTCTGCGGGGGCTGGCGCAGCTGGCGACCGCCCCGGCGTTCGTCGCCAACAGTGCGCAGCTGGTGACGCCGCGCCGCGTGGGCGGACGGATGGTGCGGGCCACCGGCTACCCGTTCCTCGACCTCCCGGCAGCACTCCCCGCAACGGTGGGGCGGTTCCTGGACGCGGGTGGTCCGCCGGTCTATGTCGGGCTGGGGTCGCACACCGTCCCCGCCGTCCGGGATGCGTTGGCGCACACCGTCTCTGCGGTGCTGGAGCTGGGGCACCGGGCCGTCGTCATGCGGGGCTCCGGGCTCGAGGACGGGACGCCGGGCGACGATCGCGTCCTGTTTGTCGACGACGTCCCGCACGAGCTCCTGTTCCCGCGGACGGTGGCGGTGGTGCACCACGGCGGCGCCGGGACCACGGCTCAGGCGTTGCGGGCGGGGCGGCCCCAGGTGGTGCTGCCGTTCACGATGGACCAGCCGTTCTTCGCGCGGCGGGTGCACGAGATCGGGGTCGGCGCGGCGCCGGTGCCCGTGCCGCAGGCGAGCGAACCCCGGTTGCGCTCGGCGCTGTCCGTCGCTTTGGAGAAGAGCGTCGTGGGGCGTGCCACGCACATCGGTGAGCTGGTGCGGAGCGAGGACGGCGTGGCTGGCGCCGTCGCCGTCATTGAGCGAGAACTCCTGCGCTGACCCTTCGGCGACCGCCTAGGTGAAGTCGGCGCGTGCCGGGTCAGTTGTCACTCGACGGCGTCGATCAGGGCTCGCAGGACCCGGACGTGGTCGCGCAGGGCGGCGTGGCCGTGCTTGGTCAGCCCGACCCAGGTCGTCCGTCGCCCGGCCTGCACGCCCTTGCGGCTGTGCACATATCCGGCCTCGACCAGTGCGGAGATGTGCTTTGACAGCACGGAGTCGCTGACCTCGAGGAGTGAGCGTAGCGTCACGAACTCCGCCTCGGACACCGCGGAGAGCGAGGTGAGCAGCTGCAGCCGCACGGGGGCGTGGATCAACGGGTTCAGGATGGCCATCAGCCGACGAGGAGCAGGGTGAGGAGTCCAACGCACGCCACGGCACCCAGTCCCGCCAGCACCCGTGGGGAAGCCCCGCGCGTCCGGGCCACGGGGTCGTGCCGATACGACTTCCACCACTCGCGCACGCCGACGGCGTAGCTGGCCCCCCCGACCACGGCGGAGACCGTCACGAGCCACCACGCCGACTCGAAGGCGGCCCAGATCGCGGCGCCGAGCGAGCCGAGATAGAGCAGGGAGATCAGCGTCCCGCTCCCCAGGAGCACCTGACTGCTGAGGCCATCCACCCTGGCCCCGTTGACCCGTCGGAACCGGTGCAGGATGAATGCAGCGACCAGGCCGAACACCGCCATCCCGGTCAGAACGACCGCTAGCCCGCCCGCCGTCTGCTGCGATATCCCATAGGCAGCCGTGCCGACCTGCACGGCCACCCCGAGGGCCAGGGCGACGTGCAGCTCGCCGGGGAGTCGGAGGGAGTCGATCAGCTGGCTGCGTGACTGGTCGGCCGCTGCCAGCATGGAGCGGGCGTGCTCGGGTTCGGGGCCGGTTGCTGCAGTTTCCATGTTGGCAAGTATGCCGCGAACTTTCCAGGTTGGCAAGTGCATGAAGCCGACGCCCTGCGGACGCTTATCCTCCAGCGGGTGCCGACTCCAGTTCTGTTGACGACGCGACGCCGGAGGACGGAGTGCATCGAACGGTGTAGGTCTGGGCGGTAGTTTCCAGCTGTCCCCGGCCGACGTCTTCTGAGGAGACTGACAGCACCACCTGGCCGGAGGCGTCGAGTATCTCGACGACTCCGGCCCCCACCACCGACACGTCATGCGTGCCCGCGGCCACGTCTGAACGATTCAGCTCGCACCCCTCAATGACGACCTCCAAAGGCGCGCTTGAGGGAGGTGGTGGTGGATCGCCGAGACAGCCTGCGACCAGCAGGGCAGGAGCCACCATCAGGAGCCCGCGGAGTCCGCCAGTGCCCGCGTGAGGACGGTTCGGACCGGTGCGCATGTGCCTGCTCCTTCGCCGAGGATCGTTCCTCCAAGATAGGCGATGCGCGGTCCTGCGTGCCCTGGTCGACGGCGGTGGCCACCCGGGTGTCGCCGGCGGCCTGTCCGTGAGCTCTGATAGGTATGGGGCGCCCAATGGAGGGAGTGCCCGTGGCCGCGCGGTGCTTTCCGGAGTCGCCGACGTTTGAGACCGCCTCCGAGCACGACGTCTGGGAGCAGCTGCGTCGAGAGCTGGACGACGACGCGGTGCTGCTGGCCAACGCCCGGCTCACCAACGAGAAGGGTGACCACGAGCTCGACCTGGTGGTGCTACTGCCCGACGCCGGGGTCGTCTGCGTGGAGATCAAGGGCGGCACCGTCTCGGTCGACCAGGAAGGGCGCTGGTCGGTGGCGTCCGCCAAGGGAACCTACCACGGCGACCCCGTGGCTCAGGCCAGGCGCGGCAAATACGAGCTGCGGCGCTACATCGAGGACAACCCGGCCTGGAGCAGGGGTGCGGTGCGGTGGGCGCACACGGTCGTGACGCCATACACCGAGCTCGGCCCGGACTTCCAGACCCCCGACCTGCCCCGCTGGGCCATCCACGGCAAGGAGGACATGCCGCAGCTGGTGGCGCGGTTGCGCGACCTGGCCAACCGGCAGGAGAACAACCGCCGGCCGCCGAGTGCCGACGACATCAACGCGGCCCTGCAGATCTGGACGAGCCGCAGCACCATCGTCCCGAGCGTGGTGAGCGAGGCCGACGAGCGGGAAGCCGTGGCCGACCGGCTCACCCAGGAGCAGTCCATGCTGCTCAAGGTCACCAGGCTGCTGCGGCGCGTGGAGGTGCGTGGCGGGGCCGGCAGCGGCAAGACGGTCCTGGCACTGACCCAGGCCAAGGACCTCACCAGGGGGAGCGCGGGCGAGGGGCGGGCGAGTCAGCGGGTGGCGCTGATCTGCTACTCGATCGGGCTGGCGACCTATCTCAAGCGCGCGGTGGCCGCGGCGCCCCGCAAGCACCGTCCGGCGTTCGTCGGGACCTTCCACGAGCTCGGGATGCAGTGGGGTGCCCCCGAGGGAGACCGCACCGACAGCGCCTTCTGGGAGGAGGAGCTGCCCGCGCTGATGGCCGAGCTGGCGCTGCAGCTCCCGGACGGTCAGAAGTTTGACGCCATCGTCGTGGACGAGGCTCAGGACTTCGCGGAGTCCTGGTGGCGGCCGCTGCTCTCGGCACTGCGCGACCCGGAGGTGGACGGGCTCTATGTCTATTCCGACGAGAACCAGCGCCTCTTCCCCCGGTTCGGGCGCCCGCCGATCCAGCTGGTGCCGCTCGTGCTGGACCACAATCTGCGCAACACCAGGGAGATCGCGGAGGCGTTCCTGCCGCTGGCCCCGATGCGGATGAAGCTGCTGGGGGGCAGCGGCCCGGAGGTCACCTTCGTGCCGGCTGCGGGGGAGGGCATGCTGGACGTCGCCGACGACCAGGTCGAGCTGCTGCTCGACGAGGGGTGGGAGCCGGAGCACGTGGCGCTGCTCACCACCGGCCCCCGACATCCGCAGCAGCGTGAGCTGCAGGAGTCGCGTGGCCAGGAGGGCTACTGGCAGAGCTTCTGGGACGCCGACGACGTCTTCTATGGCACGGTGCTCGGCTGCAAGGGACTCGAGCGTCGAGCGGTCGTGCTCTGCGTCAACTCGCTGGCTGAGCGGGACCGGGCCCGGGAGCGGTTGTATGTCGGGATGTCCAGGGCGACCGACCGGCTCGTGGTCGTCGGCGACCCGGAGGTGATCCGCCAGATGGGTGGGCCCGAGGTCGCCCACAAGCTTGGCCTGTGATCGGAGAGCTCGGCGACGGCCGCGTCAGCGCAGCGACTGCGCATACTCCTGGCTCATCCGGTCCAGCTCGCTGAGGATGCGTGCCCCGGCCGCCTGGCTGGGGGGAACCGCGACGGGGAAGCCGTCCTGGATCAGGACCGGGCTCCACGACGTCTCGCGCACACCATCGGGGCCGAGGGTCAGGTGCAGCACCGCGGTGTCGGACTCGGTCGCGCCGGTCGGATAGTCGAAGACGAAGTTGCCCAGGCTCCAGGCGATGAAGCTGCCGTCACTGCGCTCCTGGGCTGCCTGCAGCTGGTGGGGGTGGGAGCCGAGGACGGCGGTCGCGCCGGCCTCGAGGGCCGCGTTGCCCGCGGCCTGCTGCTCGGGGCTGAGGTGCTCGGTCGACTCGAACCCGCTGTGCAGCAGCACGATCACGTGGTCGGCCTCGGTCTGAGCGGCGGTGACGTCCTCCCTGATGGCCTCCGGGTCCGCCCAGGCCAGGCCGGGCGAGGTCGATGTCGCGGTCCAGGACTGCGCGTCGAAACCGCCCTGCTCGACCGGCATCTGCAGATAGCTCAAGAAGGAGATCCGCATCCCGTGGCGCTCCAGGACGACGGGCTCACGGGCCTCGTCGATGGTCGCCCCGACGCCGCCGTGGGCGATGCCCGCCTCCTGCAGCAGTCGGGTGGTGGAGTCCATGCACTCCTCGCCGAAGTCCAGGATGTGGTTGTTGGCCAGGCTGACCAGGTCGAAGGACCCATCCGTCAGCACGTCCACGCTGGAGGGCGCGGCCTGGAAGGGGTAGCCCTTCGGAGCCGGCGTCCCCCCGGAGCACAGCGGGCTCTCCAGATTGCCGATGGTGAGGTCTGCGTCGTGCAGCTCCTCGCGCACGCCAGCCAGGACCGCGCCGGTGCCCTCGCTCTGGATGCGGTCACCGACGTTGCGGGCGAACATGATGTCGCCGACCACCGCGAGGCGCACCTCGGTCCCCGGGTCGAGCGTGGGCTCGGCGTCCTCACGTGTCTCGGCGTCCTCCGGTATCTCTGCGTCCTCCGCCGGTGCGGACTCCTGCTCAGGCGGTGCGGACTCCTGCTCAGGGGGTGCGGGCTCAGCGGGTGCGGGGTCCTGCTCCGGCTCGGCCGTGGCCGCCACCTGGGGCGGCGTGTGGAAGGTGTCGTGGTTGCCCCCGCCCAGCAGGGCCAGGGCCACGGACAGCGCCAGCACCGCGGCGCCGATGACCACCACCGGACGGGCGGCGGCCGGGCGTGGCGGAGCACTGTGGCGCGGTCCTGACACAAGTCCCCCAAACAACTGATTGAATCGGTCGAGGCTAACGCAGTCTGCGGACCGTTCCAAAGTGCGCCGCAGGGCGACCCAGGTCAACAGGGCGGGGCGGGCGTCGGCTCAGTCCTGACTGAACGCCGAGTCGAACGACGCCGTCGCGGGGGAGTAGTCGAACCTCTTCAAGAAGGCCAGCGCCTCGGGTGCGCCCTCGAGGCGGTCCATGCCGGCGTCCTCCCACTCGACCGAGATCGGCCCGGCATAGCCGGCGGAGGCCAGCGCGCGGAAGCAGGCCTCCCACGGCACGTCACCCCGCCCGGTGGAGACGAAGTCCCAGCCGCGACGCGGGTCGCCCCACGGCAGGTGGGAGCCCATCCGCCCGTTGCGGCCGTTGCCGATCCGCATCCGGGTGTCCTTGCAGTCCACGTGATAGATCCGGTCAGCGAAGTCGGTGATGAAGCCGACCACGTCGATGTCCTGCCACAGCATGTGGCTCGGATCCCAGTTGAGACCGAACGCCTCGCGGTGGCCGATCGCCTCCAGGGTCTTCACCGTCGACCAGTAGTCATAGGCGATCTCGCTCGGGTGCACCTCGTGGGCGAACCGCACGCCGCACTCGTCGAAGACGTCCAGGATCGGGTTCCACCGGTCGGCGAAGTCCTGGTAGCCCGCCTCGATCCGCTCGGCCGGCACGGGCGGGAACATCGCGACGTACTGCCAGATTGAGGAGCCGGTGAAGCCGACGACCGTGTCGACCCCCATCTTCTGCGCGAGCCTGGCCGTCAGCTTCAGCTCCTCGGCCGCCCGCTGTCGCACACCCTCCGGGTCGCCGTCGCCCCAGACCCGCGACCCGACGATCGACTGGTGCCGCTCGTCGATCGGGTCGTCACAGACGGCCTGCCCCTTGAGGTGGTTGGAGATTGCCCAACACCCCAGGCCGTGGCGCCGCAGGATCTCCAGCCGACCCTCGACATACTCCTCGTCGTCCCAGCGCCACGCGTCCAGGTGCTCGCCGGAGACCGCGATCTCCAGCCCGTCATAACCCCACCCGGCGGCCAGCTCGGCCACCTCCTCGAGGGTCAGGTCGGCCCACTGTCCGGTGAAGAGGGTGAATCGGCGTGCCATCGTCAGGTCTCCTTCGTGGTGCGGGGTGCGGGGGTATGCCGTCAGTCTGGCTCAGTTGCCCGTCTCGGTCAGCAGGCCGCCGGCGGCGTGGCTGGTCTCGATCGCTTCGAGCACCCGCTGCGCGGCGAGGCCGTCCTCAAACGTGGCGTGCACCGGCTCGTCGGCCGCGATGGCGCGCAGGAAGTCGGCGGCCTGCGAGGTGAAGGTGTGGTCCCACCCGAGCACGTGACCCGCGGGCCACCACGCCTTCAGATAGGGGTGCTCGGGCTCGGTGACCATGATCGTCGTGGGACCGGAGGTGCGGGCGTCGCCGGCCTGCGTCAGGACCAGCTCGTTGAGCCTCTCGAGGTCGAAGCGCAGCGAGCCGGACGTGCCGAAGAGCTCGACGGTCAGTGCGTTCTTGCGTCCGGTGGCCACGCGGCTCACCTCGAGGCTGGCGACCACCCCGGAGTCCGTATGCAGAGTGGCCCAGGCCGCGTCATCGACAGTGACCGTCTCGGTCCCGTGGGGGCCGGGCCGCTCCGGGACGAAGGTGCGCAGGGTGCCGCTGGCGTGGGTGACGTGCTCACCGAGGAGATAGTGCAGCTGGTCCACGGCGTGCGAGCCGAGGTCTCCGAGCACCCCGGAGCCGGCGGACTCCCTGCGCAGCCGCCAGGTCATCGGGGCCTGCGGGTCGCTGAGCCAGTCCTGCAGATAGCTCAACCGGGCCTGCTGCACCGTGCCGATGCGTCCCTCGCCCACGAGCTCGCGGGCCAGGGCCAGTGCCGGCACGCGCCGGTAGTTGAAGCCGAGCAGTGCGCGTCCCCGGGCAGCAGCTGCGGCCGCGACGAGCGCCTCGCACTCGGCGACGCTGTTGGCCAACGGCTTCTCGACGAGGACGTGCTTGCCCGCCGCGAGCGCGGCGAGCGCCACTTCGGCGTGCAGGTGGCCGGGGGTGCACACGTCGACGATGTCGATGTCGTCGCGCTCGATCACCTCACGCCAGTCCGTGGCGACCCCGGCCCACCCGAGATCGGCGGCGGCCTGCTCCACGCGAGTCCCGTCGCGGCCGACCAGGGTCTGCATCCGCACCGGCGCCACGTCGGGATAGAACGCGGCGACGTTGCGCCACGCGTTGGAGTGGGCACGGCCCATGAAGGAGTAGCCGATGACGGCCACGCCCATCGTGGTCGGGTCAGGCACGGGGTTCCCCCTCGGTCGTCGTGGTCTGTCGTGACGTCGTGGTCTGTCGTGAGGTGGCCAGCGACCGGAGAAAGGCGAGCCCGGTGGTCGCCAGGTCGTCCTGGGTCGGCGCCAGGGGGCGCCAGATGGAGGCGGCGGTCGCGATCGAGGCGTTGTCGGCGGTGAAGCTCTCGATGTTGAGCGGCCCGGCGTAGCCGACCTCGTCCAGCGCGGCCAGCAGCCCCGGCCAGTCGGTCTGGTCGCCGCCGGGGGCACCGCGGTCGCTGCCGCAGACCTGCACGTGCACCAGGTGCTCGGCGGCCAGGCGGACTGCGTCCGCGGAGGAGCGTTCCTCGATGTTGAGGTGATAGGTGTCCAGCGCCAGGCCGACGCCCTGTCCGAGCAGGTCGCCCAGACCGGTCAAGGCCTGGTCGACGGTGTTGATCAGCGAGGTCTCATAGCGGTTCAGCGGTTCGATGCCGATGCGGACGCCAGCGCCCCTGGCGTGCTCGGCCACGGGTGCGAGGTTCTCCTGCCACTGGGCATAGGTGGCGCTGCGCTGCTCGGGTGAGAGGCGCCATACCCGCCCTGTTGCGGCATAGAACGGCCCGCACGCGGACGTGGCCCCTGTGCCCGCCGCCAGGTCGATGCACTCCCGGAGGTAGTCCTGGGTGGCGCGGACCTGGGCCGCGTCGGTCTCGACCAGGTCACGCCCGGGAGCCATCGCGCCGACGATAAAGGGGGTCAGACCTGTCTGGGCCAGCGCGGCGGAGACGGCCGACGCCGTGAGGTCGCCGGGGTTCTCGAGCGGGAGCTCGACCGCGTCGAAACCGAGCTCGGCGATGTGCCCGAGCAGGGCGGGCAGCTCGCGGTCGGTCAGCGGTGAGGTCCAGACCCAGGTGTTGACGCCGATGGCACGCAACGGTGACTCCTGTCGCAAGGAGGGGTGGTCCCGCGGGCCGACGACGGCAGCGGGCGGGAGCGGGGGGTGGTTCTGGGGTGCTGTCCCGGGGGACGTGACACTGGTGTGCTCTGGCGCACCAGTGTCACGTCCCCCAAGGACCTCGGTGAGTTGCCGGTCAGGGGATGATGCGCTCCTGCCAGACCTGCGGGTAGCCGGGCAGGTCCTCGCCACCGAACTTGGCGTAGTGACCGTCGGGCATCCCCTCATTCGCGGCCAGGTAGTCGGCGCGCTCGGCCTCGGTGATCGGAGTCTGCGGGAGCACCCACTCGGCCGGGATCTCCTCACCAGCGAAGATCTTCTCCAGCGCCAGCAGCGGGGTGCGCCACTGGAAGTTGGAGTAGACCGGGGCCAGACCGGTCAGACCGGTCTCCTCCCACTTGCGCAGGAAACTCATCTCGTCCTCACCGGTCATGACCGGGTAGTCCACGCCAGCGTCCTCGAACGCCTCGATGGCGGCGACGGCGCCGTCGCCGGCGTCCATCCAGACACCCTGCACGTCGCCCGTGGCCAGCTCGTCGCTGATGATCTTCTTGATCTCGGTCGGGTCGGCGCCGGTGAAGTAGTCGGTCGCCTCGATGCCGTTCTCACCGAAGATCTTCTCTGCCGCCGCCCAGCGGTGCTCCAGCACGTCGACGCCGGGCAGGATGCGCAGCGCGACGACCTTGTCGCCCTCCTGGAGGTTGTCCACCAGGAACTCGGCGGTGTCGATGCCCCACGCGTAGCCACCGATCGGGTGGATGAACGTCGTGGCGCAGTCGGTCTCGACACCGCGGTCGAAGACCACGACCGGCTTGCCGGTGTCACAGGCCCGCTCCACGGCCGGGGTCATCGCCGCGGTCGAGTTGGGTGAGATGACGAAGGCGTCGCACTGACCCTCGGCGATGAAGTAGTCGATGTCAGCGATCTGGGTGTTGTCGTCGTCCTGCGCGTCACGGGTCTCCATCTCGGAGATGACGCCGGAGTCCTGCAGCACCTTGAGCTGCTCGTTCATCGTGATCCAGCCGGTCTGCCGCCACGGGTTGCCGATGGAGGCGTTAGAGAAGCAGACCTTGTGGGGGCCCTCGGCGGCAAACTCCGAGGTGTCGGTCATCGGACCGTCGATGTATTGCAGGTAGGGCTGGTTGGCGTCGCCCTCGAAGGTGGCCGAACGCTGCTCGTACTGCGTGTCGTAGACGGCCTGGTCGAACCACTCGTCCGAGGACGCTTCCTCATCAGTCGGTTCGTCCTCGGTGGACTCACCGTCGTCGGGGGCGTCGTCTGCTGGCGCGTCGTCTGCGGACTCGGCGACCGAGGGGTCGTCGAGCGAGTCATCGGTGGAGCACGCCGCCAGCATGGCCAGCGCCGCCACGGCCGCCACGGGGGCGGTCAACATCTTTCTGCGCATCAGTTCTCTCCTGTGGTGGTGCCCGTCTCGGGCTGGGTGGGACCGGTGGAGTCCCCGGCGGGAGTGCCGGGAGTGTGGGGGGTGGATGGGTCACGGCGGCGGGGGCGCAGCCCGGCGCGCCAGGCCTTCCCGGCCGCAGCGACCGCGAGGATGATGATGACGCCCTGCACGGTGTCCCGCCAGGTCGAGGCGATGCCGGCGAAGTTGAGCAGGGTGAAGAGCAGCTCCAGCGCGAAGGCGCCCGCCGCGGCCGACAGGACCCAGCCGCGACCGCCGCCGAGGACGACGCCACCGAGGACGACCGCGGTGATCGCGGTGAACTCGTAGCCGCGCCCGACCGAGGGGTGCACTCCGGCATAGCCCACCAGGATGATGCCGGCGACGGTGGCGGCCAGCGAGGAGAGGATGAACGCGCGTGTCTTGACCCACCACACGGGGGCGCCGGCCAGGTGGGTGGCGTCCGGGTTGTCACCAGCGGCGACCAGGGTGCGCCCCCAGGGCCGGCGCATCAGCAGGGTCGCGGCGACCGCGAGGACGACGAAGATGATCGCGGGATAGGGGATGATCTCCAGGACCGGCACGTCGCGGATGCCGCCGCGCCCGATCTGGCGGAAGCTGTCGACCGGGTTGCCGGTGGCGGCGCCGCCGGTCCAGTACATGACCAGCCCGTAGATCGCGAGCATGGTGCCGAGGGTGACGATGAAGCTCGGGACCCGCAGCAGCGTGGTGACCAGGCCGTTGACCAGGCCGACCAGGGCGCCGAGGGCAAACATCAGGAGCACGACCGGCAGGATTCTGGACTCGTCCTGACCGATCAGGTTGCCCGAGACGATCACCTGCAGGGTCACGACCGAGCCCATGGACAGGTCGAACTCGCCGGAGACGATCACGAAGTACTGCCCCATGGCCGCGATCGCGATCGGTGCGGTGCGGCCGACGAAGCGGATGAGCGAGCCGGGCTCGCCGAAGTTGGGGTTCTGGATCACGATGGCGATCAGCAGCAGGCCGACCAGGATGAAGACGGCACCACCGGGGGTGCCGAGCGTGCGGGCGAGGCGCTGGAGCCAGCTGCCCTGCCGCTCTGCGAGCAGGACAGGCGCTTCGCCGGTCGGGGTGCCCAGGGTGCTGGTGCTCATCGTGCCTCCTGGAGGGCGGTGTCGGTCAGGGACTGCTTGCCGAACCGGGCGGGGCGCTGACCGGCGGTGCGGCGGGCATAGACGGCGACGGCGGCCACGATGACGATCCCGCGCACGACGTCCTTGAGGAACGGGTTGACCTCCATGACGCCCATCACGTTGTCCATGACCGCAAAGATGGCCACGCCGCCGAGCGTGCCCAGGATGTTGCCCTTGCCGCCGGCGAGGACCGTGCCGCCCAGGACGACGGCCGCGATCGACATCAGGTCGTAGCCGCCCTGGGAGCCGATCGTCGGGCTGCCGACGCTGAGCCGGGCGAGCAGCAGCAGCCCGGCCATGCCCGCCAGGACGGAGCACAGCACGTGGGCCATCACCACCGGACTGGCGGTGCGGATGCCGGACATCCGGGCCACCTCCCGGTTGCCGCCCACCGCATAGAGGTGGTGGCCGGCGCGGGTGCGGCGCAGCAGCAGGATGACCAGGGCCGCGCAGCCGAGCATGATCAGCGTCGAGACCGGCACCGGCCCGATGTTGGTGGCACCGATGAGCCGGAAGTCACGTGGGGCGGACCCGGCCGATCCCTTGTAGTTGGTGCCCAGGTAGCCCGCCAGGATCAGCCCCATGCCCAGGGTGGCGATGAATCCGTGCACGTCCAGCAGCGCCACGATCAGCCCGTTGGCCAGCCCGATCAGGGCCGATACTCCCAGGGCGACGGCGACGCCGAGGACGATGTTGCTGGTCTGCCCGGCCATCGTCGTGCCCGCGACCAGGCTGGTCAGGCTGGTGACATAGGGGACCGACAGGTCCAGGCTGCCGGCGAGGATCACCAACGTCTGGCCGATGGCGATAAAGCCCAGGATGGAGGTGCCGGTCAGGATCGCGGAGATGTTCCCGGGGCTGAAGAAGTTCCGTCCGGCCATCGCGGTGAGGATCGTGCCGGCGACCAGGGTCAGGGCCAGCACGATGAAGACGATGCCGGTCGAGGTGAGCGGCACGCTGCGACGACGGGTGGCGGGCGTGCTCATGCGTCCTCGCCCTCGTTCTCGGAGGTGGTGGTCTCGGAGGTGGAGGTGCGGCGGGTGGTGGTGTGGGGGGTGCCGGTGGCAAGCTGAAGGATCTCCTCCTCGGTGGACCCTGCGGGCAGCTCGCCGGCCAGGCGGCCCTCGTGCATCACCAGGATCCGGTCGGACATGCCGATCACCTCGGGCAGCTCGCTCGAGACCATCAGGATGGCTACGCCGTCGGCGGCCAGCTGGCGCATCAGCTCATAGATCGAGTGCTTGGCCCCGACGTCGATGCCGCGGGTCGGCTCGTCCATCAGCATGACCTGGGGGTTGGTGCTGAGCCACCGGGCCAGCACGACCTTCTGCTGGTTGCCGCCGGAGAGGAACTGGACCTCCTGGTCCAGGCCGCGGGCGGCGACGGACATCGAGGACAGGACCTGCGGCATACGACGTCTGGCGGTGCCGGTGCGCCCGGGGAAGACGGCCCGCACGACCCCGAGGGCGTTGTCCAGGATCGACTGGTTCAGGGACAGGCCCTTGGCCTTGCGGTCCTCGGTGACCAGGGCCAGTCCGCGGCGGATCGCCTGGCGGGGCGAGGAGACCTGCACCGTCCGGCCAGACAGCGTCATGGCGCCGCGGGTGAACGGCTGGGCGCCGAAGATGCCCTCGACCAGCTCGGTGCGGCCCGAGCCCTGCAGCCCGGCCAGCCCGACGATCTCGCCGCCGCGCAGGGTGAGGTCGATGCCGTCGACGTAGTCGTTGCCCGCCCCGGTGAGGGTGAGCACCTCGGCGCCGAGGGCGGTGCCTGGGACCGGGTTGGGGAAGAAGGCCGACATCTCACGGCCGACCATCATCCGCACCAGTGTGGCCTCGTCGAGCTCGTCGGCAGGGCGAGTGGCGACGTGGCGGCCGTCCTTGAGGACGGTGATCGTCTCGCAGAGGTCGAACAGCTCAGTGAGCCGGTGGGAGACATAGAGGACTGCGACGCCGCGCTCCTGCAGGCGGCGCACCATGCCATAGAGGAGTGCGACCTCGTGGTCGGCCAGGGCGGCGGTCGGCTCGTCCATCTGGATGATCCGAGCGTCATAGCTGACGGCCTTGGCGATCTCGACGATCTGCTGCTCGGCGACCGAGAGGGAGCCCACCATCGTCGTGGGGGAGAGGTTGGTGACACCCAGGCCGTCGAGCAGCTCTGCGGTGTCGCGCTGCATCTGGCCGGTGTCGACCAGCGCTCCGCGGCGCGGCTCGCGACCGAGATAGATGTTCTCGGCGACCGTGCGGTCCGGCAGCAGGTTGAACTCCTGGAAGACCGTGGACAGTCCGGCCTGCTGCGACTGCACGGGGTGGCCGAAGGTCTTGCGCTCACCCGAGATCTCAACGGTGCCGCCGTCGGGTTGATAGACGCCGGCCAGGATCTTCATCAGCGTCGACTTGCCGGCACCGTTCTCCCCCACGAGACCGTGGACCGTGCCCGGGTGCAGTTCGAGGTCGATGTCCTGCAGGACCGCGTGGCCGAAGAAGCGTTTGGTCAGCCCCGTGGCGCGCAGCAGCGGGACGGTCGGCCCCTCGGCGGGGCGACGGGACGAGACGACGTCGATGTCGGGCACGCCTGGACTATGTCACGGATCACACACTTCTGTCGAGTGCTAGTCAAAAGTTGCCAGTTGAGGGTTCTGAAGTGCCGTGGTTCACTTCGGTGGTGCGCACGAGCGATGTGTTCGACCTGCTCCGGGACGGCCGGCCGCGAACGCGTGCCCAGCTCGCGGAGTCGAGCGGTCTGGCCAGGTCCACGATCGCGGCCCGGGTCGACGTGCTGATGAAGCTCGGTCTGGTGGCGCCCTACGGCGATGGCCGCTCCACCGGGGGTCGGCCCCCCTCACTGTTTGCGTTGAACCCTGCCGCCCGGGTCGTGGTGGGCGTCGACGTCGGCGCCACGCACGCGGTGGCAGCGATGTGCGACCTCTCGGGGGCCGTGCTGAGCGAGCACCGCTCCGATCTTGATGTGGCCAGTGGGCCCGAGGAGGTGCTCGGGTGGGTCAGCGCAACGGTCGGGCAGCTGCTGGCTGAGACGGGTCGACCGGCGGCGGATCTGGCCGCGATCGGCATCGGGCTGCCCGGTCCTGTGGAGCACTCCACCGGCCGGCCCATGAACCCGCCGATCATGCCCGGCTGGGACCGGTTCGACGTGCCCGGGCGGGTCCAGCGGGACTATCCGGTGCCGGTCCTGATCGACAACGACGTCAACATCATGGCGCTGGGTGAGCAGCAGACCCACTTCACCGATGTCGACGACCTGGTCCTGATCAAGGTCGCAACCGGGATCGGAGCCGGCATCATCAGCGGGGGCTCGCTGCAGCGCGGGGCGCAGGGCACCGCGGGTGACCTCGGCCATGTGCGGGTGCTGCGTGGCGCGGGCGTGCTCTGCCGGTGCGGCAACGAGGGCTGTCTCGAGGCGGTGGCGGCCGGTCCGGCACTGGCCGCGAGACTGCGTGAGCAGGGCCGGGACGTGCAGACCACGCAGGACGTGGTTGACCTGGTGCGGGCGGGAGACCTGGCTGCGCTCCACGAGATCCGGCAGGCGGGGCGGGACATCGGTGAGGTGCTGGCCACGATGGTCAACCTGATCAACCCCTCCGTCGTAGTGATCGGTGGGCGGCTGGCAAACTCCGGCGAGCACCTGCTGGCGGGAATCCGTGAGGTCGTCTACCTGCGGTCCCTGCCGCTGGCCACGCAGTCGCTGCGGGTGGTCTCGTCCCGGGCCGGTGCAGAGGCCGGTGTGCTCGGCGCTGCCTCGATGGCGATCACCCACGTGCTGTCACCGGAGTCGATCGAGGCTGCCAGCGCTGCCGTCGGTTGAGCCGGGCGAGGGTTGGCCGGATCCTGGCGGGTTGGTCGGAACATGGGGTTGGTCGGATCTCGTCTGCGGTGCCTGTCGGCGTTTGTCCGGACCGGCCGCCGTCAGCCGGGCTCGCCGCGCGCCTTGCGCCGGGCGACGACCACCAGGTTGATGACGGCGACCACGGCCAGCACGGCGAGCGCCACCGTGATCCAGGTGTCGCCGTCGTTGACCAGCGACCACACCACCCCCACGACGCACACGAGCAGTCCGAACGTTGCCAGGACCAGGCGCAGCGTCAGGGCGCTGTGGGCTGGTGACGCCCCACCGATCCCAGCGGTCGGGTCGTGATAGTCCGGCCTGCCGCGGCCGCGTCGGTGCTCAGCCATGCCTCAGCGTCGCCCAGAAGGTGCCGCCCGGCAACCTCGGACGGCTGGGGAGTGCAGGTGCACGCTGGGGCCGGTGACACGCCGGGCGTGACCGGCTGGCGAGTGCAGGTGCACGCTGTGGCCGGTGACACGCCCGCCCCGACCCGCTGGAGAGTGCACGTGCACGCTGGGGCCGGCGCGTTAGGGCCGCAGCAGACGGAGCTCGTCCTGGACCGCGGTGGAGACCGCGCTGGTGCCACCCAGGATGACGACCGTCGCCGGGTCGAGGCGGTCTAGCTCGGTCCAGGTGACACCGGGGACCGAGCCCTGCTGCGTCAGCAGGACCGGGTTCTGCTCGTGGCCCGCCATGGCCGCCCCGGCCAGGGCATCGGGCCAGTCCAGACCGGTGGCCAGGAAGACATTGGTCGGCGGTGCGTAGTCGTGGCTGAGCTCGACGGCCGTCGCATAGCGGTCGGCGCCGGAGATGCGGGTCGTCGGGCCATAGGTGGCGAGCTCGTCCAGCACGGTCTGGGAGATGGTCGCGGCACCCCCGAGCGCATAGATGTGCTCGGGCGCCAGCCGGGCGAGCTGGCTGCGGGTCTCCGCGGGCAGCGACCCTGGCCGGGTGAGCAGCACCGGCCCGTCCAGCGCACCGGCCCGAGCGGCGCCTGCGAGGGCGTCGGGGAAGTTCTCTCCGGTAGCGACATAGACGACCGAGGCGCTCAAGAACTCTTCGGCGATCATGGCGGCAGTCGCATAGCGGTTCGACCCCGACAGCCTGGTGACCGTGGCGCCGGTCAGCGCCCCCACCTCGTCCAGCACCGCCTGCGAGATCGCCGCGGTGCCGCCGAACAGGAACACCTGGTCGGGGGCGAGTCGGGACAGCTCTGACTGGGTGGTGACGGGCAGGGAACCGAGCCGGGTGAGCAGCACGGGTGCTCCCTCGCTGCCCGCCAGCGCCGCACCGACCAGGGCGTCGGGATAGTCCTGCCCGGTGGCGAGGAAGACCGTGCCGGCCCCGGCCGGGTGTGCCGCCTGCGAGATGGCCGCTGCCGTGGCATACCTGTCGGCTCCCGCGAGGCGTATGACGTCGGGCCCGGAGCCGATCAGAGCCAGGGCATCGAGTCGCCCCTCGCCGAAGGCATTGTTGTTGCCGCTGGTGCCACCGCACTGGCTGTTGGCCGTGTCGACCGCCGTCCCGTCGAGGAGCGCTCGGGTGCCGGTCACGTCCCCGACCATGGCGGGGTCGGCCGACCAGAGCAGCGCGACTGCCCCCGCCACGTGCGGGGAGGCCATGGACGTGCCGCTGCCGGACACGTAGAGGTCGCCGGGGTAGGCCGAGCGCACCGAAGTGCCCGGCGCCGAGATGTCGGGCTTGATCGCCCCGTCCTGGCCGACGCCACGGCTCGAGGTGGTCGCGATGGTGTGGGACTGGGTGTAGTTGCCGACCGAGTAGTTGATGGTGCGGCTGCCGGGCGATGAGGAGGTGTTGCAGGAGGGACCGCTGTTGCCGTTGGCGAAGACGGCGAACTGGCCCGACGCCGCCCACGCGAGGGAGATGTCCTCCATAAACGGTGAGTTCGAGGGGTTGGTCGAGCCCCAGGAGTTGTTGATGATGTGGGGGCGCAGGTCGGGACGCGCGGCGGTGCCAGCCAGGTTGGTGGGCGCCAGGGTCCACTCGCCGGAGGCGATCAGCGCAGCATCGTTGGGGCAACAGCCGTTGGCGGCGACCCAGCGTGCGCCCGGTGCGACACCGATCTGGTTGCCCCCGCCGTCGTCGCCGACCATCGTGCCGGTGACGTGGGTGCCGTGACCGTCCGGGTCGTGGGGTGCGCTCGGGTCGCCGTGCCCCGCGTTGAACCAGTTGTAGTTGTGGTCCACCGAGGCACCCGTGCTGCCGCGATACTGGTTGACCAGAGCCGGGTGGTCCCACTGCACCCCGCTGTCGATGCTCGCGACCACGATGCCCTCGCCGGTGGTGCCGCTGGCCCACACGTCGTCGGCGTTGATGTCGGCGATGCCCCACTCGATGGCCTGCGGGGCCGGTGTCCCGACCGCGTCGAGACCGGCCTCGGGAGGAGCGACCGCGAAGGTGGGATAGAGCCGCTGGACGTCGGTGTCGGCAGCCAGGCTGGCCACGAGCTCGGCGTCACCGTCCGTGACACGGATCGCGTTGGTGACGTGGAAGGACTGATAGTCCGCGCCGCTGGCGTCCAGCTCAGCACGCACCTCGGCCTGACTGGACGCTGCCGTCGAGGTCAGCCGGTCATAGACCCACTGTCCGCGCGCCTCCCAGTCCTCGATCGCGGCGGCAGGGGAGAGGTCCGGGCGCTCGGGGAAGTAGACCCAGAAGTCGGCCGTGCCGTCCCGTTCGAGCTCGGCGGTGACTGCGGCGTCCACGCGCTCATCCGGCGCGAGACCGGCGGCGGTAGGTGGTGGGCCTGCTGCGCCGCCCTGGGCGGAGAGTGCGCCACCGAGGACGAGCGAGGCGCCGGCCAGTCCGGCGAGCAGGCGGCGGACAGATCCGGATCGATGGGACATGGTGACCTCCGCGGCCGAGAGCCTGCGCAGCCCTGGTCGGGTCGCTGACCCCAGGCTAGGCCTGTGGAATCCTGTGGGATAGGGCCTGCAGAGGTATTTTTTCGCGGTGCCCCGTCGCGGCGGTCCGGCGCGGTGCTCCGGGCTGTGGGCATGTCGTGGGTGCGTCAGTCGCGGACGGCGGCCTCGATCTCCCAGTCCGGCCGCAGCTCGACACCCGACTCGCCGGCCTCGGAGGTCCGCACGCCCAGCACCTGGTGCAGCTGGATCACGTTCTTCTCGAAGTTCATCCGCGAGCCGGCCAGATAGAGCCCCCACACCCGCGCCGTCCCGATGCCCGCCTGCGCCACGCAGGCGTCCCAGTGGGCCGACAGGTTCGTCGACCAGGCGGCGGTGGTGCGGGCGTAGTGCTCGCGCAGGTTCTCCTGGTGGACCACCTCGAAGCCGGTGTTCTCCATCACGCGCACGATCTCGCCGGAGCCGGCCAGCTCCCCGTCCGGGAAGGTGTAGCGGTTGGTGAACTGGTCCTTGGGCATGCCGTTCTTGAGGTTGTGCGGCCAGGTGATGCAGTGGTTGAGCAGGCGGCCGCCATCCCGCAGCCGCTCGAGCAGGAAGCGGAAGTATGCCGGGTAGTGGCGCACCCCGATGTGCTCGGTCAGCCCGATGCTTGAGATCGCGTCGAAGCCACGCTCGGTCACGTCGCGATAGTCGCTGTGGCGGATCTCAGCGCGGTCGCTGAGCCCCTCGCGCTCGAGGACCTCCCGACCCCACGTCGCCTGGTTGGTCGACAGGGTGACGCCGAGCGCGGTCACGCCGTAGTGCTTCACGGCGTGCCGCACCATGCCGCCCCACCCGCACCCGACATCCAGCAGACGCATGCCGGGGGACAGCCCGAGCTTGCGGCATACGAGATCGAACTTGTAGGACTGCGCCTCCTCCAGGGAGGCGTCGTCGTCGGGGAAGATCGCGCAGGTGTAGGCCATCGTGGGCCCGAGCACCAGCTCGTAGAACGGGTTGGACACGTCATAGTGGTGCGCGATCGCCGCGGCGTCACGCGCCCGACCGTGCCGCAGCCCGTAGGCCAGGCGCCGCCACATCGCCGGCGACTCCTGCGGAGGCAGCTCCGGCACGTGCAACCCGGTCTCCCGCACGAACCGCGCCAGGTCGGGCAGCTCACGCAGCGAGGGACGCCGCGGCGACAGTCCGCCGTGGAAGGTCTGCAGCTCGGGATAGGGGTTGCCCTCGTCCATCCCCTCGATGACGAGCTGCTCGGACAGGTAGGCCCGGACCAGCCCGATCGAGCCAGGCGCCGTGAGCAGGTAGTTGAGCGCCTCCGGACTGCGCAGCTGCACCACCTGACCACCAGGGTCACCGCCGGTAGACCCGTCATACGCCTCGATCCGCAGCCCGGTGCCGGGCCCCAGATAGCGGTCGAAGGCCGCACCGACCGTCATGCTCATCGTGCTCGGACCGCCTTGTCATAGAGGGTGGGGAACCGGCCGTCGGGGTCATAACGCGCCTTGACCTGCGCATAGTGCTCGCCGTCATAGAGCGCGGCGAAGGTGGCCTCGTCATAGAAGGCCTCGGAGTAGAGCCCCTTGTGACCGCCGAGCTCGGTGACCTTGGCCTCGATGGCCCGGTTGACGTCACCGTGCTCGGCGCCGTCCTGGATCGGCACGGCCGACCAGAAGCCGACATTGACGTATGCCGTGCCTGGTCTCATCGGGTAGAGCGGCCACGGCGTGGGCTGGGTGGGCGCCGACGGCCGCAGCTGCACGGGGCACAGCCAGAGCGGCTCGATCGGGACGTGCGTCAGGAACCAGTCGAGGAACGGGGCGGTGTGCTCGAGCGGGATCTCGACGTCCTGGACCACGCGCTCCTGAGCGGGGCGGCCGCGCCTGCGGTCAACGGCAGCGACGACGCCGCGCCGGGCCTCGAAGTCCTGGAGCTTCCAATAGAAGTCGCTGCGCAACAGGCGTCGTGGCCAGAGCCGGCGGATGGCCGGCACCTGCGCCCCGAAGGCACGTGAGCACCAGAACCAGTCGGTGTCCCAGCGCCACAGATAGTCAGAGGTCGTCAGCACGTCGCGGCGCCGGTGCTGGATCGAGCGGTAGTAGATCTGCTGCCCGGTGTAGTCACTGGGCCGCGGCTGCCCTTCGACCGTGTCGGCCCAGCGTCCGAGCGTGAGGTAGGCCTCGGTCCGGCTGAACACCACGCCGTCGAGGAAGTCGACCTCCTCGCCGTCCCAGTCACGGGTGGCCATGATGTGGGCGATCGCCTCGGCCGTGCGGGACAGCCGGGAGAAACGGAGGTGCCGCAGCGCGACATACGGCCTGGTGCGCTCGGTCTCGATGGTCAGCGTCAGCGCATAGCCCAGCGACCCATAGCTGTTGGGGAAGGCGTGGAAGAGGTCGGCCTGCTCGTTGTCCCGGGTCGCGGTGACCACCTCGCCTGTGCCAGTGAGGATCTGCATCGCGGTGACCGACTCGTGCGGCAGCCCGTTGCGGAAGCTGGTCGACTCGATCCCCAGTCCGGTGACAGCCCCGCCCAGGGTGATCGTCTTGAGCTGGGGGACCACGAGCGGCATCTGTCCGAGGGGGAGGAGCTCGTCGACCAGTTGTTCGTATGTCGTGAGCCCACCGACCGTGGCCGTGGCGGGTCGGTCGTCGGTCGCCGCAGTGGTCTCCTGGACGCCGGCGAAGGCGGACAGGTCCAGGCCCGGCTGGTCGTGGCGCTCCCGCGGGCGGAACAGGTTGGAGGTCTTCTTGGCCAGCCGCACCCGGTCCATCGAGCGCACCTGTGCTGCCGCAGCCGCGCTCGCTCGGGCCAGGTCGGGCGAGGTCATGACCGCCATCTTGGCAGCATCATCTGACACGTGCCCGGAGTGTCTGGCAGCCCGGCTCAGCCGAGCTCGAACGTGGTGACGCCATAGATCCGGTGGACCGGCTCGGACGGGGCGCTCCCGGCATACATCCGGGCGGTCTCGAAGACCGGCGTCAGCCCGTGCCGCTCGGCCAGCCGGGTGGCGGCCGCGTTGGGCTCAGGCACGTCCAGGAAGATCGGCTGGTTGCCTGCCCACGACGACAGCCCTCTGAAGATGGCCTCCGCCGTGGTCTCGTCGTCGGCGAACAACGGGCCGACCTTCACCCCGCTCAGACAGGGCCGGGCCACGCCGTACCCGCTGAGCTCGCCATCAGCGACAGCGGCCACACCGTACGCGCCCGGCATCGTGAGCCAGGCGCGGAGGAACCGCTGCCTGCGGACCGGGAACACCCCCGCGTCGAAGTCGACCACCTGGCTGCGGTTGACGGCGCCCAGCGGCAGCAACCCGTCCGGGGCGTCCGCGCCCCCGACGCCGCCGAACCTGACGTTGCGTCGCGCCAGGACGAAGCCCGAGCGCCGGTAGTCCGCCTGGTGCTCGACGACGCCGTCCAGGCCGATGGTGCGGGTCCCGGCGCGCTCGACGGCCGCCTGCCACACAGCGAGCCCGTGGCCCCTCCCACGCCATTCCGGTCGGACCAGGTAGAGACCGAGGAAGGCGAAGCGGGGACCGTACTGGACCAATGACACCGCCGAGACCGGCTCCTCCCCCACGGAACCGATGAGGAACCCGCCCGGGTCTGCGGCGTGGAAGACCGCCGCGTCCGACAGCCCGGGGTTCCACCCCTCCGCGGCTGCCCATTCCACGATCGTTCCGACCTGCTCCACCTCGGCCGTCGTGATCGTCAGCGATCTGTCCACGGACACAGCGTAGAGGGCACGAGGGCCTGGAGTCCGGCCATGAGCACGACGGAGACCACCGCAACGCCCACGAAAGACAGCAACCGATGCTCGTCCCCGTCAAAGATTGTGACCGCGCGGGCGCGAACCTGACGGGATACGGTGGCCGCATTGCCGAGCGGCACCCGGAGGTGGGCGTGAAAATCACCAGGATCGAGGCGATCCCGTTCGCGATCCCCTACGCCAAGACGCTGAAGTTTGCCAGTGGTGAGGTGCACACCGCCGACCACGTCCTGATCCGGGTGCACACCGAGGACGGGCTGGTCGGCACCGCCGAGGCGCCGCCGCGGCCCTACACCTATGGCGAGACGCAGCAGTCCATCGTCACCGTGATCGACACCGTCTTTGCGCCCCAGGTCATCGGCCACACGGTGCTGGAGCGGGAGCAGATCCAGGCGATCCTGCGCCGCACGATCGGCAACCCCACCGCCAAGGCGGCCCTGGACATGGCAATCTGGGACGTCATCGGCCAGGCGCTCGACGTCTCGGTCAGCCAGCTGCTCGGCGGCTGGACCGACCGGATGCGGGTCAGCCACATGCTCGGGTTCGACACCCCGGCGCAGATGGTGACCGAGGCCCAGGCCATCCACGAGCGTTATGGCATCGCCACCTTCAAGGTCAAGGTCGGGCGTCGCCCCGTGACCCTCGACGTCGATGTCGTCGCGGCCCTGCGCGAGCACTTCGGCGAGACCGTCGAGCTCTACATCGACGGCAACCGCGGCTGGACCCCCTCGGAGTCCGCCGACGCCCTGCGTCGCATGGCCGACCTCGGACTGACTCTCGCCGAGGAGCTCTGCCCGGCTGACGACATACTCGGTCGTCGGTGGTTGGTCCGTCAGTGTCCGGTGCCGTTCGTCGCGGACGAGAGCGCCACCAACCCCGGTGAGGTGACCCGGGAGCTGCTGGATGGCAACGCCAACGCTCTCAGCATCAAGACCGCACGCACGGGTTTCACTGTCTCCCAGCGGATCCTGGGTCAGGCAGAGGGTCTTGGGGTCGAGGTCGTGATGGGCAACCAGATCGACGGCCAGGTCGGCACGCTCTGCTCGGTCGCCTTCGGTGCGGCACACCAGAGCACGTCTCGGCGCGCGGGGGAGCTGTCCAACTTCCTGGACATGACGGACGACCTGCTGGCCGAACCACTGCAGATCACTGACGGCACCCTGAGCGTGCGGCCCGGCCCCGGCCTGGGCCTGGGGCTGCAGATCGACGAGGACAAACTCACCCACTATCGCCAGGACACCTGAGCACCCCAGCACGTCATCCAGCCGTCAACGAGACAAAGGAGTCACCATGACCGACCAGAACACCACGGACGAGAGCCAGGCCCGCGCCGCCGACTCAGGCGCGGGTGCCACTGCTGCCTTCCAGAGCAAGACGGGCCAGGGCGCGGGGTTGGAGGACGTCACACCGGAGCGGGTCAGCACCCTGGCGACCGAGGTGCTGGCCGCGGTCCACGACACGATCCGCAGGCACAAGGTGACCTATGCGGAGTATGACGCGCTCAAGGCGTGGCTGATCTCCGTCGGGGAGGACGGCGAGTGGCCGCTCTTCCTCGACGTCTGGGTTGAGCACGTCGTCGAGGAGGTCGCCAACGAGGGCCGCGAGTGCACCAAGGGCAGCATCGAGGGTCCCTACTACGTGCCGGACGCACCGGCTCTGCCCGCCGACGCGAAGCTGCCGATGCGCGAGGACGAGTCCGGCACCCCGCTGCTCTTCCAGGGTCAGGTGACTCGTGTCGGTGGCGATGTGGTCGCCGGCGCGAAGGTCGAGATCTGGCAGGCCGACGCCCTGGGCTTCTACTCCCAGTACGCCCCCGGCATCCCCGAGTGGAACCTGCGTGGCACGGTCATCGCCGACGACGAGGGTCGCTACCGGATCCACACCCTGCAGCCAGCGCCCTACCAGATCCCCACCGACGGCTCCTGCGGCAAGCTGATCGCCGCGGCCGGGTGGCACGCGTGGCGCCCGGCCCACCTGCACCTAAAGGTGTCCGCACCGGACCACCGGCTGATCACCACCCAGCTCTACTTCCCCGGCGACCCGCACAACGAGGACGACATCGCCTCGGCCGTCAAGCCCGAGCTGATGCTCGACATCGAGCCCGCGGAGTCCGGCGAGGGCGAGCAGACCACCTACAACTTCGTGCTCGACCCGGCCTGACCGGGCCGAATCCGGATCGACTGAACAGGAGGCGGCCAGGTGCTCTACGCCGTGAAGATGGACGTTGCAATCCCGCGCGACCTGGACCCCGAGGTGCGTGCCGACACCGTGGCGCGGGAGAAGGCCTACAGCCACGAGCTCCAGCGCGGCGGTGAGTGGGCGCACATCTGGCGGATCGCCGGGCAGTACTCCAACATCAGCATCTTCGACGTCACCGACAACGAGCGGCTCCACGAGATCCTGTGGAACCTGCCGCTCTTTCCGTTCATGACGATGGAGATCACCCCGCTGGCCCAGCACCCGTCCGACATCGCGGTGCAGACATGAGCGCGGACACGGGCCAGGCCGCCGGGACCGACGTCGTCATCTGCTCACCGCTGCGCACCCCGGTTGGTGGTTTCCTCGGCGTGCTGTCGTCGCTGACGGCCGACCAGCTGGGCACCCAGCTCCTCTCGACCCTCGTGGAGCGCACGGGCCTGGGGGAGGGCGACGTCGACGACGTGATCATCGGCAACGCCAACCCCAACGGAGAGTTCCCGGCGCTCGGGCGGGTGATGGCCCTCGACGCTGGTCTCGGCACCGGTGTGCCGGGTCTGCAGGTCGACCGGCGGTGCGGGTCGGGTCTGCAGGCGGTGCTGTATGCCGCCATGCAGGTCAGCAGTGGGGGCTCGGCTCTGGTGGTGGCTGGCGGGGTCGAGTCGATGAGTCAGGTGGAGCACTACGGGTTGTTGCGCCTGGGCGTGCGCGGCGATGTCGAGCTGCAGGACCGGCTGGCTCGGGCGCGGGTGACCGCCGGTGGTCGCTCGCACCCGGTCCCGGGCGGGATGATCGAGACGGCGGAGAACCTGCGCCGGGAGTTCTCGATCAGTCGGGAGGACCAGGACGCCCTGGCGCTGCGCTCCCAGCAGGCGTATGCCGCGGGACTGGCTGCCGGGAACTTCGCCGACGAACTGGTCCCGGTTGAGGTGACGTCGCGCAAGGGCACGGTCGTCGTGGACGCCGATGAGCACCCGCGCCCGGACACGACGATGGAGGTGCTGGCCGGGCTGCGTCCGATCATGGGGCGCAGTGACCCGGACGCGACGGTCACTGCAGGCAATGCCTCCGGACAGAACGATGCTGCGGCGCTGTGCGTGGTGACGACCCGTGCCGAGGCGGAGCGGCGCGGGCTCGAGCCGCTGCTAGCACTGCGTTCGTGGGCGGTGGCGGGGTGTGGCCCGGAGGTGATGGGCATCGGTCCGGTGCCGGCGAGCGCGGAGGCGTTGTCGCGGGCGGGGTTGTCAATGGCGCAGATGGACCTGATCGAGCTCAACGAGGCGTTCGCCGCGCAGGCGCTGGCGGTGACCCGGCAGTGGCAGCTGTCCGAGGCTGACTGGGAGCGGGTCAACGTCAACGGCTCGGGCATCTCGATGGGCCACCCCGTGGGGGCCACCGGCGCCCGGATCCTGGCGACGATGGCCTATGAGATGCGCCGGCGCAGCTCCCGCTTTGGGCTCGAGACGATGTGCATTGGCGGCGGTCAGGGCCTGGCCGCGGTCTTCGAGGCAGCGTGAGCGTGGCAGCCGGTGGTCCCGGGTCGGCTCCGTCGGGCCGGGTGGTCGAGGTGCACCACGAGGAGATGCGCCGTCCCTCTGTCGGGGACGACGCCCCGGTCGTGGTGCTGTCCAACTCGCTCGGCTCCAACCTGTCGATGTGGGACCAGCAGGTGGCCGCGCTGGCCGAGCACTTCCGTGTGGTGCGTTATGACACCCGGGGGCACGGGCGCTCACCGGTGCCGGACGGCCCCTACTCGATCGACGACCTGGTCGACGACGTCGTCGCGCTGTTGGACCGGCTCGGCGTGCAGCGGGCCCACTTCGTCGGGCTGTCGCTCGGAGGGATGACCGGCACGCGGCTGGCCGCCCGCGAGCCGGACCGGGTCGACCGGTTGGCGCTGCTGTGCACGGGCGCTGCCATGCCACCGGCCGCCAACTGGACCACGCGCGCCGCCACGGTGCGGGCGCAGGGCACCGGGGCGGTGGCTGAGGCGGTCGTCGCCCGGTGGTTCACCGACGCCTTCCGCGACGCCCAGCCCGAGCAGATCGCTCACTTCGAGCAGATGGTCGCCGCCACCCCGGCCGAGGGGTATGCCGGGTGCTGCGAGGTCATCGCCGAGATGGATCTGAGCGCCGACCTCGCCTCCGTGCGGGCGGCCACGCTCGTGCTGTGCGGCCAGGACGACCCGGCCGCCCCGCCGGCGATGATGCAGCTGATCGCGGACGCCATCGACGGGTCGCAGTTCCTCGTGGTCCCACAGTCCGCGCACCTGGCCAACGTCGAGCAGCCGCAGGCCGTGACGGCTGCGCTGCTCAGCCACCTCTCCGGTGCTTGACCGGCATACTCACTCCCACACCCACCCACGACACTCACCCACGACGAGAGGCAGCACGGTGGACAAGGTCTATCCCTCCGTTTCTGAAGCGGTCGCCGACATCCAGGACGGATCGAGCATCGCCGTCGGAGGATTCGGTCTGGCCGGCATTCCCTGGATCCTGATCGATGCGCTGCTGGAGCAGGGCGCGAGCCGGCTGACGGTCGTCTCCAACAACTGCGGCGTCGACGGAGCCGGTCTGGGGCTGCTCCTCGAGGCGCGCCGGATCGAGCGGGTCATCGCCTCGTATGTCGGGGAGAACAAGGAGTTCGCGCGGCAGTATCTCGCGGGCGAGCTGCACGTCGAGCTCACGCCGCAGGGCACGCTCGCCGAGCGGCTGCGGGCGGGGGGAGCGGGCATCGGCGCGTTCTACACCCCTACCGGTGTCGGGACGCAGGTGGCCGAGGGCGGTCTGCCGACCAGGTATCACACCGACGGGTCCATCGCGAGGGCCTCCGAGCCCAAGGAGGTGCGCGACTTCCAGGGCCGCCCGATGGTGCTGGAGGAGTCGATCGTCACTGATGTCGCGCTGGTCCGTGCGGCGGTCGCCGACCGGCACGGCAACGTGGTCTTCCACGCCTCCGCCCGCAACTTCAACCCTGCCGCGGCGATGGCCGGGCGGCTGACGATCGTCGAGGCGGAGGAGGTCGTCGAGGCGGGGGAGATCCCCCCGGACGCGGTGCACCTCCCCGGAGTCTTCGTGCAGCGGATCGTCCAGCTGACCCCTGAGGAGGCGGCGCGCAAACGCATCGAGAAGCGGACCACACGGGTGACTTCCGACGACGAGACGAAGGAGGCCTGAGATGGCTCTGACCCATCAGGAGATGGCCGCGCGTGCGGCGCTGGAGCTCGAGGCCGGTCAGTATGTCAACCTGGGCATCGGCCTGCCCACGCTGATCCCGAACTACCTGCCCGAGGGCGTGGAGATCGTGATGCAGTCCGAGAACGGCATCCTCGGTGTCGGGCCGTATCCCCTTGACGAGGACGTGGACCCCGATCTGATCAACGCCGGCAAGGAGACCGTGACGGTCAATGCCGGCGCCTCGTTCTTCGACAGCCCGACCAGCTTCGCGATGATCCGTGGCGGGCACATCGACGTGGCGGTGCTCGGTGGCATGCAGGTCTCCACTGCAGGCGACCTGGCCAACTGGATGATTCCCGGCAAGATGGTCAAGGGCATGGGCGGGGCGATGGACCTGGTCCACGGCGCGAAGAAGGTCATCGTGCTGATGGACCACACGGTCAAGGACGGCTCCGCGAAGCTACTTGCCGAGTGCTCCCTGCCGCTGACCGGCAAGCGGGTGGTGCAGCGCATCATCACCGACCTCGCTGTGCTGGACGTCGCTGGCGACCACTTCGTGCTGGTCGAGTGCGCTCCCGGCGTGAGCGTGGAGGAGGTCAAGGCGGCGACCGACGCCCCGGTCCGGAGCTGATGGCGAGCCGCGACACACGCCGTCCAACCCGTCCCTGCAGCACCTGAGCGACACAGCAGCGCCCGTCGGTTCGAGCCGACGGGCGCTGTGGCGTTCGGTGCACCAGCAGGATCAGTGGTTGTTGGACTCCCGCTGCATGGTGTCCTTGGCCTGCTGACCTGAGGACTGGACGTCGTCCTTCGCCTGGGCTGCTGACTCCTTGACGTCCTCAGTGGCCGTCTGGCCCTCGGACTTGACGTGCTCGACGCCTTCCTGAGCCGTGTCCTTGACCTCCTCAGCCGCCTGCTGGGCGGGCTCCTTGAGGTGCTCGCCCATCTCCTGACCGACAGACTTGAGCTCCTCGCGACCCTGATCCATGAGGGGCTGCGCCTTGTCCTGGATCATCTCGGCGGCCTCACGCTCCTTCTCGGAGGCCGGCAGGAGCGAGCCGACCAGCCAGCCCGCGGCCAGCGCGATCCCTCCGACCGCGAGCGGGTTGCCCCGGGTCTTGCGCCGCGTCGCCTGCTGCACACCGTGCATGGACGAACCCACGTCGTCAGCGCTGGAGCTGACCGACTCCTTCGCGTCGTCGGCGGCGCCCATGACCTGGTCCTTCCAGTCGGAGGCCTTGCTGCGCATCTTTGCCTTCTGCCGCTCCGCCACGTTGCTCGGCGAGACGGTCTCGCCCAGCTCGTTGACGTTGTGCGACAGCTCGTGCCGCGTGGACTCGATCTCGCGGCGGATCTGCTCTGGGTCCTGGTGGGTGGTCATCGGGTCTCCTCGTGTCCTTTAAGCGCGTCAGGGATCTTCTTGGCGGTGCTGGTGGTCTTGGGCATGCCCTTGACCTCCTTGAGCTTGCTGCGGCCGACGGCAGCCAGTGCTGCGGCGATCACGGCCCAGATTGCGGCGACGATCAGCGCCGACCAGCTGTGGCCGATGGCTCCTCCGATCGCCCACCACAGGGCGATGGACAGGAACAGCAGGACGAAGTGTCCTGCGACACCGGCGCCGCCCAGCAGCCCGGCTCCCTTGCCGGCCCGCGTCGCCGAGTCACGCAGCTCGGCCTTGGCCAGCTCCGTCTCCTGCCGCACGAGCGTGGAGAGGTTCTGGCTGATGTCGGAAATGATGTCGCCCACGGACGACAGGGGCTGGCCCAGATCGGGGTCCGGGCCGCTGTCGGTGCCGAAGCCGGGCGCGGCGTGCGCGCCGGAGGGGCGGCCTCCCGGGTCAGGATGGACCTGCGTCATCGCGGGTCCTCACCGTGCACGTCGTCGGCTCCGAGGGCTGACGTGCCCGTCCCTGGGCGGGCGGCAGTGGCGGACCCTGGGCGGGCTGCAGTGCCGGGCCCTGGGCCAGCCGCCGTGCCAGGCCCGGAGGCCGGGAACGAAGCGGCGGTTCCGGCACCGATGCCGGACATGGGACCTGGGTCGACCGGTCCCGCGCCGACGGGCTGGGCCACGGTGGGTGACCCGCTGCCTGGCAAGCCACTCGTGCTCGCGGCTGAGGCGGCGTACGGCCCGGTCGTCGGCTGCGCGCTCGGCGCACGTGTCCCGACCGCCTGGCCCGTGCCCGCAGACTGGTCCTGGTCGCCGTCGTCGGCGGTCAGTCCCCGGGTCAGCCGACCCGCGAGCAGGCCGATGCCAGCCGCGACGGCGATGAAGGTGCCTGGCTTGCGCCGCGCGAACCCCTTGACCTCCTGGAGCACGTCTCCGGGCTCATGCTGCTCGAGCCAGTCCGCCAGGCCCTCGGTGCGCTGCGAGGCTTCGCGCACCAGACCGGTGGCCTGACCGGAGGACTCGTCGCTGCCCTCGGCCATCGAGCCGAACTCCTGGGACAGCGAACGCAGCCCCTCGGCGAGACGCTGCTGCTGGG
Organism: Ornithinimicrobium cryptoxanthini; assembly: GCF_023923205.1. Lineage (NCBI taxonomy): Bacteria > Bacillati > Actinomycetota > Actinomycetes > Micrococcales > Ornithinimicrobiaceae > Ornithinimicrobium > Ornithinimicrobium cryptoxanthini. The sequence goes on from NZ_CP099490.1 coordinate 1,214,935, forward strand.
AGCCCGCCTGACTGCCGAGCTCGGAACTGGTCTCGTGGAACAGGCTGCGCGCCTGCTCGCTCACCGTGGAGGCGACATTGCGCACCTCCTCCTGGGCGGTCTGAGCGACCTGCTGACCGGACTCTTTGGCGTCCTGGGCCACGTGCTTGCCGGACTCCTTGGCGTCCTGGGCCACGTGCTTTCCCGACTCTTTGGCGTCCTGGGCCATGTGCTTGCCGGCCGATGTGGCGTCCTTGCCGGACTCGCTCGTGCCCTCCGGGACCGGCTGGGTGCCATAGTGGCTCGGTCGTGGGTTCTCGCTGATGGTCATGGGTGCTCCTTGCATGGTCCACGACCGGGCGCTGTCTGGGGAGCAACCCAACGGCTGTTGCCGCTGGAGTCCCCCGCGTCGCGGTCGGTGGCCGAACACCGCCCCCGCACAACAACGTCAGGGCGGACACGGTGTTCGACACATGTCTTGCCCACTGGCTCGAGGCGTTCTCCACAATGCCAGCCAGAGGAAGCCCTGTCGCCCCGAACGTGAGGGTCCTGGTGACGCGTGCCACGGCATACCTGAGCCGAGGATGTCGTCGTGCAGGACGGGCGGGCTCAGTCAGCGGTGACCCGGGCCGTCGGCGTCAGCACCCGCCAGCGCTGCGTCTCTTCGTCCAGCCCGGCCAGACCCAGGGCGGCGAACCGCTCCAGCCACCCCTCCATCGGGAACCACCCCCAGCGGTCGTGGAAGCAGTTGGCGTTGCGGACGATCGACTCCAGGTGGTGCAGCGGCGGGTCAGGGGAGGGATGGTGCTGGTGGTATGCCGTGGCGCCCCCGACCCACAGCAGCTCACCACCGGCGGCGCCGATCCGTTGGCCGAAGTCGGTGTCCTCTCCGCCGTAGCCGACATACTCCTCACCGAAGCCCCCGAGCAGCCTCCAGTCGGTGTGGTCCAGCGCGAACGACAGGGACCAGAAGAGCCGGAGATCCTGCGCCACCCGCACCTCGTCCGGGTCCAGGACCGGGCGGGCGGGGTGCGGACGGGCCAGCGACGCGAGGTCGGGTCCGCGATATCGCCGGGGGTGGTCGACCGGTGGCAGGTAGCCGACCTCGCCGGCTGCCACCACCGGGCTCCGAGTCTGGCTACGGGTCTCCTGCCGGCTGGCACCGCCGGGGCGCAGCACCCCGGCGTAGCGTTCGAGCAGCGTCGGCGAGGGGATGCAGTCGACGTCGAGGAAGACCAGGACCTCTGCCCCCGCCTCGAGGGCAGTGCGCGCCCCGGCGTTGCGCGCCGCGGCCAGCGGCAGACCGCCGGTGGAGGACGGCACGGAGGTCACCCTGGTGTCCCAGCCGGCGTCCGCGTGCTCGCGCACGACATCACCGACCTGCGGGTCGTCCATCGCGACGGCGACGAAGACGGCCGGCGGGTGCTGCTGACGGCGCAGTCCCCACAGCTGCCCGGCGAGGTGTTCGTGGCGTTCGTGGACCACGGTGATGACGGCCGTGCGCGCGGTCACGCCACGACCTCGGAGGGCTCCGTCCCGGCCAGCGCCTCGAGGTGTCGGGCGGCCCGTCGGGCTCCGTCGCCAGTGGACCAGCGATCCCAGCGCGCCCCGCCGAGGGAGACGGCTCGCTCCAGCAGGGCCGGCCACCTCGATGCCTCGGGCCAGCCGGACAGCCCGACCGCGAGGCCCATCCGCTCCACCGCGGCTGCGGTCGCCGCCTGCTCCCCGAACGGGCGGGGCTGGGCGACGACGACGGCCGGACGCCGGGCCGCGGCCACCTCTGCAACGCTGTTCTGCCCAGCATGCGTGACGACGACGTCCGATTCGGTCAGGTCAGCCCACAGGTCCGCGGACGGCGCGGTGTGCGGGTCCCGCTCGGTCCACGTCCATCCCGGTGTGGCCGCCCGCGCCGCCGCCACCATGGAGGGCGCGACCGCGCGTCCTCCGCTGCCCCACAGCACCAGCACGCGACGCTGTCCGGACGCGGCTGGTGGCCGGGCCGGCACCGTCTGGCCGTCGAACCTCGAGATGCCTCCCACGCACCAGACCTTGTCCCGCCAGGCCTGCGGCCAGTCCGCGGTGTGCGCGTCGTCCGGCCACGGCGCTAGCAGTGCCGCGGCAGAGTCATAGGCCAGCCGGTGCGGTCCGTCCAGCCGGGTCCCCGGCAGGGCCACGACCACGGTCGGCACGCCGCAGAGCCGGGCCAGCAGCGCCACCTCGACCGACACGTCGACCACCAGCAGGGAGGGACGGTGCTCGGCGATCCACGAGCTGACGTGTGCCATCCGCTCGGCGAGACCCTGGTGGTGCGTGGGCGCCCAGTGCAGCATCCCGCCCGCGGTCACATCGTCCTCGTCGGAGGGCCTTGGGGTGTCGTCCCGGGCGAGCTCGGTCCAGGGGTGGGACCACCCCACGGGTGCCGGTCGTGAGCTGAGCCCCCACACGGGCTCACGCAGGCAGGCCGCGATCGACCGGGCGCGCGTCAGGTGACCAGCGCCCTGGTGGTGGGCGTAGTAGCCGATCATGCCGCGCGTTCCGGGATGGTGATCCCGGCGGCATAGGCGTCCAGGTAGGCATCGATCATCCGCTCGGCCGAACAGTGGCTCACGGCGTGCTCCCGGCAGGTGGCCCGGTCCAGGCTGGTCGCCTGCTCGACCTGCTGCGCCGCGGCCAGGACGTCGCCGCCCTCGACGAGCACACCGGACCCCGGGGTCACGAACTCCGGCAGTCCGCCCCGCCGATAGGCCAGGACCGGTGTGCCACAGGCGAGCGACTCCGCCGCGACCAGACCATAGGGTTCGTCCCAGGCCGGCGTGACCAGCGTCGCGGCGCTGCTCCCGACGAGCCGGACGAGGTCGGCCACACCCAGGTGGCCGGCATACTCCGCTCCCGGGCCGAGGAGCGGCCGCACGGCGCCCTCGAAGTAGGAGCGGTCCGGGGCCGGTCCGGCCAGCACGATCCGCCGACCACTGGCCGCAGCGATCTGCATCGCCTCGTGCGGTGCCTTCTCCGGCACGACACGGCCGAACCACACCAGGTCCTCCCCGCCGGGACCGGGCACCCACCGCTGCACGTCTACGCCGTTGAGGATCACGTCAGCCTCCGCCACGTGCCGCCACTGCGCGGCAGTGTGCTGGCTGACCGCGACGAACCTGGCCCTGCTCTGGTCCATCAGCCTGATGGCCGGCTCGAGCCACGGCGTGGGCGGCGTGTGCAACGTGGTGAGCATCGGCGCGGAGGCGGTGGCACCCAGCGCGATCGGCAGGTAGTGCAGGCTGTTGTTGTGGATGACGTCCACGTCGTCGCGGTGCTGCAGCTCGAGCATCACCTGCAGATAGGCGTGGTGCTCGGCCAGCCAACGCTCCGGGGGCATGTTGACATCCGCGCGCGCCGTGTCGGACAGCTCGAGCGGAGTGATCCGCAGCTCCCGGGCCTCCAGCATCGGGTCGCTGTCCGGGCCGGCAAACAGGGTCACCTCCACCCCGCGCTGACTCAGGCCGCGGGCGAGCTGCCAGGTGAGCGACTCCAGGCCGCCGGCGAACGGCTCGCGCAGCGGGTGGTTGGCGGAGGCGATGATGACTACGTGCACGCCCGGCTCCTGCTGAGGACCTGCTCATAGATCTCCTCGTGCGCACGGGCGAGGTCCTCCCGCTCGGCACGCCGCTGCGAGGGGTCGGCGCGCCAGCGCGGACGGTCGCGGTAGGCCGTCAGCACCGCCTCCTGCAGGGAGGCACGACGTGCTGCCGACGGGGCAGCGGCAAAGCTGAGGCAGGGCCGCTGCTCGGCATAGAAGCCGCAGTCCGGTGCGGCGACGGTGGTGCCGAGGTCGTAGCAGGCCTCCAGCCAGCCGGAGTGGGTGCCAAACACATAGGGCAGCACCGACAGGTCCAGGCTCTGCAGGTAGTCCCACAGCTCGTCGTCGGTGAAGTAGTCGTGCACGCTCAGCTCGACCCGTCCCTGGGACTCCAGCTCACGCAGGGGAGCGGCCAGCGAGGGGGTGTAGCGGTCATAGCTCGGGGTCATGATGTCGGTGTGGGCATCGACCCGCAGCCGTGCCCCTGGCATGCGGTCCAGCACCTCGACCACCGCCTCGATGTCGGCCAGAGGGTCCATGCTGGCGCGCAGGCTCTTGGCATGGATGCCGATGACGAAGTCGTCGTGCTCCGGACGCGGCCGGGACAGCGTCGGCTCCTCCACGACGTGCGGGTGCGGCAGGACCTGAGCCGTGCGGCCCCACTGGTGCTCGACCTGCGCAGCGGCTCCGGGGGTCAGCGTGATCAGGGCGTCGGCCGCCTCCACGAGCACGCCCTGCTGGGCCGCGTGCAGGTCAGCTTCGGCGTGGTGCGGGTTGCGCAGGTCGTGCACGGTCAGCACGAGGGGCTTGCCCTCGGCACGCAGCGCCGAGACGAGGTCAGCCAGGATCTCGGGGGAGGCGGCATCGAAACCGAAGTGGACGTGCATGAGGTCGAACTCCGCTGCGTGCTCGCGCACCCAGCCACTGTCGAGCATGCGCGGGGGCCACCACTGGGCAGCGGGCACATCAGCACCCGGACGCGGGTCCGGCAGTCGCTCGACAGCGTCACCAGCCTGGCTCGACAGGTGGTTGACGTAGACGTGTCCGGACGGCACGGAGGCAACGCGGATGGCCAACTCGAATCCTCTCGGTCAGGGCACGCTCCCCGTGTGGCGCGCCTTCTTCGGACGCTACGTCGGGTTGTCGAGACGCGCGAGCGGCAGCCACACCCCCTCGGTGCGGCGCCTGACCCAGAGGCGGGATCGCCCCTGTCACTCAGCTCATGACGACGATCGAGCGCCCCTGGATCTGGCCGGCGTCCAGCAGGTCATAGGCCTGCGGTGCCTCCTCGAGGGTGAACCGGCGGGTGACCGCGCGGCGCACGTCGAAGGCGCCCTCGTCGGCCAGACGGACCACCTCGGGCAGGTCGCGGCGGGTGCGCGCGCCGTAGGAGCCGGTGATGGTCAGCCCACGCCGGACCAGGCCGGTGATCGGGATGGCTGCCGTCGCGGCCCCCGCTGCGATGCCGACGACCACGAGCTGTCCGCCCTCGCGCAGCAGTGAGACGCCGAGTTCGACCGTCTCAGGCCGACCGATCACCTCCAGGACCAACTCGGCACCGGCACCGCCGGTCGCCTCGAGCACCGCCTCGCGGGCATCGACGGTCCGTGAGTTGACCGTGACCGTCGCGCCGAGGTCACGTGCCACCGCGAGCTTGGTGTCGTCGACGTCCACGGCGATGAGCGGCTCCGCACCGAGGTGCCGGGCGAACTGGATGATGCTGGAGCCGACGCCGCCGACCGCCACGACCGCGACCGACCGACCGGTCAGGTCACCGTCGGCGCGGGCGAGCGCGCCATAGGCGGTGAAAGCGGCGCAGCCGAGCACCGCGGACTCCTCCAGGGGCAACCCCTCGGGCAGGTGAGTCAGCCCGGTCACCGGCACCACGGCATACTCCGCCAGTCCGGCCATCGAATACATCGACAACCGTGACCCGTCCGCCCGGGTGAGCCGCGAGGTGCCGTCAAAGAGGTTGCCGCGCAACCGGTTCTGCTCGAAGAACGGCTCGCACATGTCGTCGCGACCGACCTCGCACTGCCGGCAGGCGCCGCACGGCATGATGAACGCGCCCACGACCCGGTCGCCCACCGCCAGGTCCTCGACGCCCTCGCCGAGCGCCTCGATGTGACCGGAGATCTCGTGCCCCAGCACCCCCGGCGCGGGAAAGGCGACCTCGCCCTTGATCACGTGCAGGTCGGTGTGGCAGACGCCCGTCGCCGCCACGCGCACGAGCGCCTCCCCGGCCTGCGGCGAGGGCACCGGCACCTCCTCGACCGTCATCGGAGTGCCTGGCCCGTCCCACACGACTGCTCTCATGGCCACATCGTGGCACGCAGGTGTGTCAGAGGTCCGTGTCATGGTGAGGCCATGCACCTGATGGACGGCCTCCCGCAGCTCAGCGCCACTGACCTGACCACGCACCTGGGGTGCGCTCATGCCACGACGCTGGACCTGCAGCTGGCGCGTGGGGAGCGCGAGCGGCCTGAGGATGGTGTTGATGAGCAGCTGCAGCTGATCTTCACCAAGGGCCTGCAGCACGAGCAGGGCTACCTCGCTGCCCTGCGTGATCGTGGGCTCGAGGTGGTCGAGATCGCCGGGCGCGGGTCGCACGCCGAGCGCGAGGTGGCCACCGTCGAGGCGATGTATGCCGGCGCGCAGGTGATCTACCAGGCCGCCTTCGCGGCGGGCTCGTGGGTCGGTGTGGCGGACTTCCTGCTGCGCGTGGACCGACCGAGCCAGCTGGGGGACTGGTCCTACGACATCGCCGACACCAAGCTGGCCCGGCACCTGCGCACGGCCGCGCTGCTGCAGATGGCCTCCTATGCCCGGCACGTCGAGCGGATCCAGGGGGTGGCTCCCGAGCAGCTGGTCGTGGTCACCGGGGACAGCAAGGAGCACCCGTGGCGGCTGATCGATGTCGAGTCCTATGCGCGACGCGCGCGTGAGCGCTTGGAGGTGGCCGTCGCGGAGGCCGCGCCGACCCAGTCGGTCAAGGTGGCGCACTGTGCCCGGTGCCGGTGGTTGCCCGTCTGCGAGGCCGAGTGGGAGGAGCGCGACGACCTGGTGCTGGTGGCCGGGCTGCGCGCGGACCAGCGCGAGCGACTCGCAGAGGTCGGGGTGACGACGATGAGCCAGCTCGCGGTGGCGACCGACGAGCAGCTGGCCGGGGCGCTCAACCGCACCGTCCGCGAGCGACTGCGCGGCCAGGCCGCGCTCCAGGTGCGGGAGCGGGAGACCGGCGAGCCGGCATACGAGCTCCTGCCGCTGCGCGAGGACGAGGGCCTGGAGCTGCTGCCCGAGCCGGACCCGGGCGATGTCTACCTCGACTTCGAGGGAGACCCGTTCGCCGACGACGGGGCGGGGCGCGAATACCTCGCCGGCATCTGGACCCGCGACGGGCAGTTCCTGGCCTGGTGGGCGCACGACCGCGACGAGGAGCGGGTGCTGACTGCTGGCCTGCTGACCTGGCTCGACGCCCGCTGGCAGCAGTTCCCCGGCATGCACATCTATCACTACGCGGCCTATGAGCAGACGGCGCTGAAGCGGATGGCCCAGCAGCACGCCACCGCAGAGACCGAGCTCGACATGCTGCTGCGCGGCGGCCGGTTCATCGACCTGTTTGCCGTGGTGAAGCAGTCCCTGCAGATCAGCAAGGCCAGTTATTCGATCAAGAAGCTCGAGGCGTTCTATTGGGAGCACACGCGCTCCGGCGAGGGCGATGAGGTCACCGACGCGCTGTCCTCGGTGATCGAGTACGAGCGGTGGCTCGCCGAGGGGCGTCAGGACCAGTCGATCCTGGACCGGTTGCGCGACTACAACCGTGAGGACGTGCGGTCCACGCACGCGCTGCACGAGTGGCTGGAGGAGCGTCGCCGTGAGGCGGAGGCCCAGAGCGGTCGACCGCTCGGACGGCTTGGCCACCAAGAGCGCGAGGCGAGCAATGACAGCGAGGCCATGGTCGTCGAGAACGAGGTCGTCGAGCGGCTGCTGGAGGCGGGGCACGAGCTGCTGGCCGGCTGCGTCGGGTTCCACCGGCGCGAGGCCAAGCAGAGCCACTGGGACTTCTTCCGGACCGAGGAGATGAGCGACGAGGATCTGATCGAGGACCGCGCCGCCACCCTGGGCGGCCTCGGGACCCCGCGGTGTGTGGGGGAGATCGCGAAGTCCTGGCTGTGGCGCTACGACTTCCCGCCGCAGGAGACCACGATTGAGGTGGGCGACAAGACGTGTGACGCGCGCACCCACACCCCCGTGGCGGGCGTCGTCGAGATCGATCCCGAGGCGGGGTTTGTCGTGGTGAAGCTGGGCAAGGCCAAGGAGCCTGCGACTCCGGCCGGGCTGGTGGTCAGCTCACATGTGCCCAGTGAGGCGCAACAGGCATCGCTGCTGCGCCTGGCCGAGACGACGCTGGCTGGCCGCGACACGATGGGCCTGGCGCTGCTGGAGGGCCGGGTGCCTGACGGCATGGAGCCGGTCGGCAGCGAGTCTGCCGGTGACGTCGTGCGCCGGGTCGGGGCGGCGCTGGACCGTCAGGTGCTGCCGGTGCAGGGACCTCCCGGCTCAGGCAAGAGCCACTCGGGCAAGCAATTGATCCGTGACCTGCTGGACGCGGGGCTGCGGGTGGGGGTCACCGCCAACTCGCACGCGGTCATCAAGCACCTGATGGGCGGCGTGGGTCGCCCGGGCATCCGCAAGGGCACACACAAGTCTGACTCGACGGAGCTGGTGCAGGTTGTAACCGACAACAAGGTGGTGGACAGGGCCATCGCAGACGGTGCGACGCTGATCGGTGGCACGGCGTGGCTGTGGGCACGCGAGGAGCTGGCCGACTCGGTCGACGTCCTGGTCGTCGACGAGGCCGGACAGTTTGCGCTCGCCAACGCTCTGGCGGTGGCTCAGGCCGCAATGCGGGGCATCGTGCTGCTCGGCGACCCGCAGCAGCTGCCGCAGGTTGTGCAGGGCACCCATCCATACGACGCCGGGAGGTCCACCCTGGAGCACCTGATCGGAGACCAGGACACGATCACGGCCGACCGCGGCATCTTCTTGGACCGCACCTACCGCATGCATCCAGAGATCACCCGATTCGTCTCGGACCTGTCCTATGCCTCCCGCCTGGAGTCAGTGGACGGCCTCGAGCGGCAACAGATCGATGCGCCAGGTGAGCTGACCGGCTCCGGGCTCCGGTGGGTCCCCGTGGAGCACGCCGGAAGCTCGTCAGAGTCCCCGGAAGAGGCCGAGGCCGTGGCCGGGCTCATCCAGGACCTGCTGGCCGGCACCTGGACCGACCGTGAGGGGCGGGTCGAGCCGATTGGTCTGGACGACGTCCTGGTGGTGACGCCCTACAACGCGCAGGTCAAGCTGCTGCGAGAGCGCCTGCCCGCGGGCGCGCGCGTGGGCACGGTGGACAAGTTCCAGGGGCAGCAGGCGCCGGTTGTGATCTTCTCGATGGCCAGCTCCAGCGCCCAGGACGCCCCACGCGGCGTCGGCTTCCTGCTGGACAGCCACCGGTTCAACGTGGCCGTCTCGCGCGCCAGGGCGCTCGCGGTCGTCGTGGGCAGTCCCACTCTGCTCAGCGCCCCGGTCAGCACACCCGAGCAGCTGCGGCTGGTCAACTCCTTGTGCCGGTTCGTCGACCTGGCGGATCTGGCGGCGAAGGAGTCCCGGGAGGCGGCGTGAGGTGCCCTGCCTGATCGCGGCGTGAGGTGCCCTGCCTGATCGCGGCGTGAGGTGCCCTGCCTGATCGTCAGAGCGAATCGGCCAGCGGGATGCCGTGCCGGAAGACGTTGGTCGGGTCGTAGTGCCGCTTCGCGGCGGCCAGCCGTGACCAGATGTCCGGAGTGAACGCCTGCGGCGCCGTCTGCACCCGCTCGTGGCCCTCGACAAAGTTCAGATAGCTGCTCAGCCCGGCCAGGTTCGGGGCAACCTGCTCCCAGGTCGCGCCGATGCGGCGCTCCACCTCCTCGCTCGCGCCGGGACCGGCGACGATCCCGACGAGCTCGAGGAGCCACGCGCCGTCCCTGGCCGCGAAACTGACCGACGGGTTGTCGCGGCTGATCGCGCCACCGGCCTGCCGGGCCTCGGCCAGGAGCATCGGAGACGGACCGTCACCACCGAGCACCGCCGCGATCATGGCCTCCAGCACCGTGCTGTCCAGCCGCGCCAACCAGCGACCGCTGGCGGCCGCAGGGATCGGATCGACCGGATCCATCGAGATCTCTCCGGCCCGGGCGAACGGCATCGTCGCCCAGGTGTCCATGAGCGGTTGACGCCACTGCCGCCACTCGTCGACGAGGCTGACCCCGGCCTCCTGACCCGCACCAGACAACCCGACACCAGACAACCCGGCACCAGGCAACCCGGCATAGCACCCGCGCACGATGGCAAACGTCTTGCCCCGCAACGGCTCTGGAACCATGTCAAACGGTGGGAAGGCCATCAGGGTGAAGGCGCTCGTGAGCTCTGTGGGCGCCCCGCTCGACCACTCGAGATAGCGCTCGAACACCTCCCGGGCCGCCTCCACCGGATAGAAGAGATTGCCGGCATAGACCTCCGAGACCGGCGCGAGGGCGACGGTCATCTCCGTCACGACACCGAGTGTTCCGCCGGCGCTCCCGCAGAGGGCCCAGAACAACTCAGGCTCCGCCGAGGGTGAGGTGGTGATGACCTGACCGTCCGCCAGGACCACCCGCAGCGACTGGACGGCGTCGACGCAGAGGCCGTGCTGGCGCGCGAGCCAGCCGAACCCGCCGCCGAGGCTGTAGCCGACCGCGCCGACGTGGGGTGCCGACCCGAGCAGGGGCGCCAGCCCGTGCTCCTGCGCTTGGGCGAGCACCGGCTGCCAGATGGCCCCGCCGCCGAGCGTGGCCGTGCGCGCCTGGGCGTCGATGTGCACCTGGTCGAGGTCGGTGGTGCTGATCAGCACGCTCTGCCTGTCGGCCGGGATGGTGACGCCGTGGCCGGTGCTCTGCACGGCCACCGCCAGGTCGTGGGCAGCTGCGTAGCGCACGGTCTGCACGACGTCGGACTCCGAGGCGACGCGGACGACGACAGCCGGCTGGTGGGTCCAGGCGAGGTTCCAGCCCTGGCACGTCTCGGCATACAACTCGTCGCCGGGCACGAGCACGGCGCCCTGGCAGGTCGCGGCGAGCTCACGCACTCCGCCAATGGTCTCTTCGATCGTCACGGTGATCTCCTCTGGTTGGTCTGCTCAGGACGCATCCGCGAGAGGGCCTTGCTGGTGCATCTAGGGGTGGTGTCATCTTCCTCCTCCGTGGCCCGCAGGACCACCCCCTATTTGGCGGAAAGGACTGTCGGGAGGCTGGGTCAGCCGAAGGCGATGCGCTGGTCGCCGAGCTGACCGGAGGCCTTGAGCCGGGTGGTGTCGGCCCGGGCCATGTTGGCGCCCTCGACGGGCGCGCTGACCGACAGGACATACCACTGCGTGCCGAAGTGCAGCGTGGCGCCGTCAGCCCCGAACGACATGCGCTCGAGCAGACCCGGCCCCGCGCCGGCAGAGAGCGGGACCCCCACCTCCATCGTGTGCGTCTCACCCGGGCCCAGCTCGAGTGCCACCAGGTGCTCATAGGAGCTGGAGAAGCGACGTCCGTCGGGTCGGCTGGGGCGGTCCTTGTCCCGCATGCCAGGTGCCATCTTGTTGTCGCCCTCGTCCTTGAGGGTGAAGCTCAGCGACCGGATGCTGCGTGGCTCGGACTCGTGGCCGACGATGGTGACGCGGGTCGGGATGGTCTGGTCGCCCCAGTCGAACGACTTCGGTGCCTCCAGCTCGACCTTGATCCCACCCGTGTCGAATGCCTTCTTGATCTTGTCGAAGAACCCCATTGACCTTGACTCTCTCTCGGTGACCGAGGGTGGCAGGCACCGCCGTCGGTGCGTGCTGGAGCCCTCGTGAGCCAGGAGCCTAGGGGCGGTGAGGACGGGCGGGAATCGGTCTGCGGGATGACTTCGGGCCGCCGCAGGTCGGTGCTGGACTGTCCCGAAGTCGGGTCTCACCGGAGGTGACCGGGACGCCAGGTGGTGGCGCGCGGCTCGGCCCTAGCGGGATGGATAGCACAAGATGTGCCTATGACTGCTGCCACACGCACGACTGAGCAGACACGGCATACGCCCGTGCCGTCCCTGGGCCCCGACGACGCCGCCCGCAGGGCAAACCTGCGCCGGATGCGGCTGATGGCGAGTGGCCTGCTGGTGCTGGCGGCCATCGTCTTCGTGCTGACCCATGGGCGCGACGGCGCCTGGGGCTATGTCAATGCCGCGTCGGAGGCGGCGATGGTCGGCGCGGTGGCCGACTGGTTCGCGGTGACCGCCCTCTTCCGGCACCCTCTGGGGATCCCCGTGCCGCACACCGCGATCATCCCTCGACGCAAGGAGATGCTCGCGCGCAGCCTGGAGCACTTCGTGGCCGAGAACTTCCTGACCGAGCCGACCATCCGCGAGAAGGTGCTCGACGCCGAGGTCACCGCCCGGCTGGGGGAGTGGCTCAGCGATCCCGTCAACGCCGAACGAGTCATCCAGGAGGCCTCGCCGCTGGCCGCTCGCGCGCTGGAGCGGGTCGGTGGCGCGGACCTGCAGGCGTTCGTCGAGCAGACCCTGTTGCCGCGGGTGCGCCGTGAGCCGCTGAGCCCGCTCGCTGGGCACCTGCTCGAGGCGGTCGTGGAGGACCGGGCGCACCAGGGGCTGATGGACATCGGCTTCCGCGAGCTGCACTCGTGGCTCGTGGCCCACCCGTCGGAGGTCAACCGCATCATCGGGGCGCGGGCGCCGTGGTGGTCCCCGACCTGGGTGGACGACATGGTCGTCGGGAGGATCTATCAGGAGCTCGTGGCGTGGGCCAAGGAGGTCGACGACAACAAGGGGCACCGGGTCCGGCAGGCGCTCGACTCCTATCTGGCCGACCTGGCCCAGGACATGCAGCACGACCCGGACACGATGGCCAACGCCGAGCGGCTCAAGGAGCGCATCCTCGAGCACCCGCAGGTCGGCCCGAGCGTCGTCGCCGTCTGGGACGCGGTCAAGATCGTGCTCCTCGAGCAGCTGGGCGACCCCCACGGGCAGCTGCGCACCCGACTTGCCGAGGAGCTGGGCGACCTGGCTGGGCGGATGATCCACGACGACACGATGCGGGCCCGCCTGGATGCCTGGGGCGCCGACGCTGCGGCACTGCTCATCTCTCGGTATGGCGCCGAGCTCACCTCGGTCATCTCCCACACCATCGACCGTTGGGACGGGCGCGACGCCGCCGACCGGATCGAGCTGCACGTGGGCCGGGACCTGCAGTTCATCCGGATCAACGGCACCGTGGTCGGGGGCCTGGTGGGACTGTTGATCCACACGGTGTCGCAACTGCTCTGAGGGGCCGGGGTCGGGGCTCGCTCCCACCTGAACGAGGTCCAGGGTCGTCGCCGAGCATCTGGGTTGTGGACAACTTCTGCGCGCAAGTGACCGCAGTTGCCACCATTTGTCCATGAGTGACAACAAGAGATTCGATCTGACAGCGCGGGCGCAGATGCGTCCGCTGCACGACCCCGAGGTGGCCAACGCCGCCCTCGAGGCCTTCCTGGACGAGGAGGACCTGGTCAACGGCGGCCTGGCCTTCCTCTTCTGTGACCGGGAGGGCCACCTGATGCAGCCGATCCTGGTCTCGGACGTCCCGGACCCGGCCGGCCCTGAGGAACGCTGGGCCGCCATGCGCTGGGCGATCGCCCTGTGCGAGATGGTCGGCGACGAGCATGCGGGGCCACTCGCGCTGGTGCTGGCCATCGTGCGCGAGGCAGGGCCGGTCTGTGACGCCGACCGGGAGTGGCACCAGGTCGCGATCGACGCGTGTGCCGAGGCTGAGGTGCCGCTGATCGGGGTCCACGTGGCGACTCTCGCGGAAGCCGTCGCCCTGCCGACGGCCGCACCCCGGCCGGCTGGAGACTTCGCACCACCGGGGTCGGCGGAGTCTGCCGCGTGACCCACCGGCCGCCGGGTGCGGGCGTATCATCACCCCATGAGCACCCGGCACAGCGGTGTGCAGGCGGTGGCGGTCCTCGCCACCGTCCTGGCTCTCGCGGCGTGCGGCTCTGCGGTGGACGAGGAGCCGTCGGTCAGTGTTGGGCCGACGGCGCCGACCGAGAGTGACGACGATCCCACCGGGTCTGCTGAGCCCGCCGAGACCGGCGCCGAGACAACCGGTCCCGCGGCCACCGGCGCGGACCCCACCACCACGGGCGCGGACCCCACCACCACCTCAGGCGAGGGAGCGACGACTGGGGGCGTGACGACTGGGGATGTGACGACTGGGGGCGCGACGACTGGGGGCGCGACGACCGAGGACGTGACGACGCAGGACGGGCCGGCGGGGGAGGCAGGTGCCACCGATGAGCCGTCCGGGCTGCCGGAGTTCGAGGCGGCAGACGCCGTCGTGCGGCAGGACCCCGGAGGTGAGGCTGCCCAGCTCGTCATCGACGAGGTGCGACTCGGGCTGCAGGACGACTTTGACCGCGTGGTGCTCGACCTCTCCGGCACGGGAGAGGCCGGGTGGCTCGTGCAGTATGCCGAGGCACCGGCCATGGACGGCAGCGGCTTCCCGGTGGACCTGGCGGGGGACCATGTCCTGCAGGTCGTCGCGCAGGGGATGGCCTATCCGGAGCCGGGCGACACGGCATACGACCCGGGGTTGTTGCTGGTCGACGGCGGCGATCTCCTCCAGGTGACCGAGGTCCTGCGGGGAGCGCCTTTCGAGGGTCAGGTCCAGGTCCTCATCGGCACCCAGGAGCAGGCGCCGTTCCGGGTCTTCCGGCTGGCCGGTCCCGAGCGTCTGGTCATCGACCTCCAGCACTGACGTCATCTGGCACTGACGTCAAATGAAACTGACGTTATCCGGCACTGACTTCATCCTTTGGGCCGACGACAGCGCGGCCCGGTGCGTCCTAGCGTCGTGGGCAGGTGAGGCAGCAGGGGACTCGCCACCACTCAGGACCCGATCCCTGCCACGTGCAGAGGAGACACCATGTCCGAGCGCTACGTCATCACAGCCCGTGACCCGGGAGCCACAGCCGAAGCCGATCTGCCCGACGACGTGCGCGTCGTGGCCGCCCTGGACCGGGGGCAGCTGGTCGACGCCGAGCCGCAGAGCGTCCAGGAGCTGGAGGCGCGCGGCTTCCGGGTCAAGCACCTCCGCGACCCGCACCTGATCCGGTTCTTCTCCTACGAGATCGATGCGGAGCGTGGCACCACTCCCCAGACGCCCCCCGAGTTCCAAGACCAGACCGAGTCGGAGGGGGTGAACCACCTGGTCCTGCTGGCTGGACCGGTCCAGGAGTCCTGGCTCGCGACCCTGGCCGAGCGTGGAGTTCGACTCGTGGAGCCCGTCTCGCCGTTCGCCTACTTCGTGCGGGCGGAGGCGGGAACGGTCGCGGGTCTGTCGGCGCTGCCTTTCGTCGAGTGGACGGGTCCGCTCGAGCCGGCCTACAAGGTCAATCCGGTCCTGCTCGGTCTCGAGGACGAGGCCCCGGGGGTGGGCCCCATCGAGGCCCTGGACGTCGGGGTCCTGGCCGACGGCGACATCGCCGCCGTGACCGCCTTGATCGAGACGGCGGGCGGCACCGTCGAGCAGGTGGGACCGGAGACCTCGGACGCCTATGTCAGCATCCGCGCACAGCTGCCCCGTGAGGCGCTGGCGGCGGTGGCCGCACACCCGGACGTGCGCTGGGTCGACGCCATCCACACGCCGCAGCTCGAGGACGAGCGCGGCGCCCAGATCGTGTTCGAGGACCTCGACGGCGCCGCCGCCCCCAACACCGCGCCCAACGTGGGCTATGCGGCAAACCTGACGGCGCTCGGCGCGGACGGCGCAGGGGTCACCATCGCCATCTGCGACACCGGGGTCAGCACCAACGACCCGGCCACGGTGCACGATGACCTGGCCGGCCGGCTGGCCTTTGCCGTCACCGGCAACGGCGGGACGCCCTCAGGCGGCGACACCAACGGTCACGGCACCCACGTCGCCGGCATCGCCGCCGGCGACGGCGGCTCTGGCGACACCGACCCGCAGGGTTTCCTCCTCGGCATGGGCGTGGCCACCGGAGCCATGGTGGGCAGCGTCGTCGCCAACTCCGGGTGGCAACAGCTGGTGGCCACCTCGGCCCAACAGGGCGCGCAGGTCATGAACAACTCGCTGTCCATGAACGGGCCCACCTACACCGCCGACGACCGCAGAATCGACCTCGGCGTGCGGGACGCCGACCCGGCCGCTGCGGGCATCACTCCGCTGGTCATCGTCTTCTCCGCCGGCAACAGCGGACCAGGCGCGACGACCGTGACGAAGTCGACCAAGAACGCCATGCTGGTGGGCAACGCGCTGAACGCCCGACCCGGTGAGGGCGATCCTGCAGACGACATCCGCGGCCTGCGCACCTCGTCGTCACGTGGAGCTGCGGCCGACGGCCGCACGCTGCCACACGTGACCGCTCCCGGGACCGACATCATCTCGGCCCGCAGCGCCGCGAGCGCACGGGTGGCCTACGAGGACACCGCGGGCACCACGCACGCCGACCACACCAGCATGACCGGCACCTCGATGGCCGCCCCGCACGTCGCGGGCGCATCGGCAGTGCTGATCGACTGGTGGCGCCAGAGCCGTGGGGGAGCGACCCCCAGCCCGGCGCTGCTCAAGGCACTGCTCGTGGCGAGCACCGAGCCTGTGGCCGGCGGCACGGACGGCAATGGTGGCACGATCGCCGCAGGGCCGACCAACGATGCGGGCTGGGGGCGCATCTCCCTGGAGAACGCCCTGCTGCAGGCACCGGCCAGCGACCGCGGCCCCAAGATCTTCGTCGACCAGCGCCAGGCGTTCACCGCGACGGGTCAGGAATACCGCATCCGGGTCGCCGCCGCCGACCCGGCACGTCCGCTGCGCGTGACTCTCACCTGGACCGATGCAGCCGGAGCCGTCGGCGCGAGCCCCGCACTGGTCAACGACCTTGACCTGGAGGTGCAGCAGGTCGGGGGCAGCCTCTTCCGGGGCAACGTCTTCACGGGTGCCTGGTCGAACACCGGCGGGACGGCCGACTCGCTCAACAACACCGAGGGCGTCGCCATCCAGAACCCCGCCGGGGTCTATGAGATCTCCGTCGTGGCAGCCAACGTCAGCGCCTCCGCCCGCACCGACATCGCCACCCCGTGGCAGGACTTCGCGCTGGTCATCGACAACGCCGAGGTGCCCGCCGCCGATCCGGTCAGCGTGGTGACCGTCCTCGACCGGTCAGGGTCGATGCAGACCCTCGGCTATGTCGATGTCACGCGCCAGACCTCCCGCCAGTTCATCGACCTCCTCTCGGTCGACGACTCGGTGGGCGTGGTCAGCTTCGGGGACACGGGCCGCGAGGAGTTCCCCGGGACAGGCACTCCACAGGCGATCACGGGACAGCCGACGCGCGATGACGCGATCGCCTCCGTGGACGCGATCGGCTTTGGCGGCTGCACCTTTATGGGCGCCGGCATCGAGCGGGGAGGCGCGATGCTCGGTGCGGCGGGCAGCCGTCGCGCCCTCGTGCTGCTCTCCGATGGATATGACAACAAGGGCTGCGACCCCGGCAACGCGGCCAAGCCGAGCGCGCTCGACGCGGCAGCGGCCCTCCCCGCGAGCCTGCCGATCTATTCGTGCGCGATGGGGCCGGCCTCGGACCAGGTCCTGCTCGCCCAGCTCGCCGAGAACACGGACGGGCGCTACTACTTCATGCCCACCATCGACGACCTCTTCGAGATCTACAACTACATCCGCGGGCAGGTGACCGGTGACGGGATCATCGTCAACGAGTCGTCGGTCGCCTCGCGCTCCGAGGTGTCCGGCTGGGTCGACGGCTGCGCGGCATCGGTGCTCTTCACGGTCGCGTGGCACGACCAGGGGTTGCACTACGTGTCGCGTGAGGCCAGGAAGAACCACGAGATCTCGGTGCGTCTGCGCACGCCGGGCGGGCGCTGGCTGTCGTTCTCCTCAGCGGAGTTCGCCCGCACCGTCGGTGCCGGCTATGTCAGCTTCGCGCTGCAGGAGCCCGAGGCCGGCCAGTGGACCGTGGAGGTCTCGACCCGCCGACGCCAGCACACGGCATACACCGTCGGTGGGTTTGTCCGCAGCCCGCTGCGCCTCGAGGTGGACGCACCGCACTTCGTCGGTGTCGGCCAGCCGATCGGTGTGCGGGCGGTCGTGCGGGACGGCAAGGAGCCACTGTCGGGCGTCAAGGTGCGCACCACGGTGACCCCGCCGCCGCCCTACAAGGTCCTGCTCGACAAGTTCGCCAGGCAGCTGCGCGCGGTGCGCCTGCCTGACGTCGTCGACGGCAGACCCCACCGGCTGCGTGACGACCTGACGCGGCTCTCACTGCTGCGCGACGAGCTCCTGGCCAAGAAGGGCGAGGACATCCTTGCCTCGTCCCAGGTGTCTGTGCCGATGGACGCATCGGGTCGACTCGGGGCGCGCGAACTGGTGGGTCCGCTCGACCCGCGGGCTCGGATCACGTTCCCGGGTGACGACCTGAGGGCGTTCAACCGAAACGTGCACCACGTGGTGGCGGCACCGGGGCTCTCGACCGGCCCGCTGGTCGTCACGCCGGCGGTCGGCCCGCGGCTGCGCGATCTCGGGTGGCTGCTGGACCCCCGGGTGGTGGCCCGCCCGCGCCTCGACGGTGGCTCGACCGGGCGCTTCGGGGACACGAAGCAGTCCGGCAGCTACACGGTGCAGGTCACCGCGGCCGGCTTCAGCCCGGCGTGCGGCACCCGCTTTGTCCGCAAGGACCTGGTGAGCGTGGTCGTCGGCAAGCGCGGCTGACCGCTGGCGCGCATCGGCAGGGTGAAGGAAATTCGCTGACGAGGCGTGGCGTCTTGACAGGGCCGAAGATCCTGTGATTGGGTGTGGCCACCCATCCAGAGCGGCCGAGAGATCTGGCTCGTTGACGCCGCAGCAACCATCCTTGTGAGAGGACAGGTGCTCACGCCAGGATCGATGGAGGAACCGTGCACCAGCACACGACCGAGCACCACCCGCACCTGCGCCGGGCAGTCGACCTGATGCGCCGGGCGGTCAGCGCCTGTTGATCCCAGCGCTGTCCGCCGCCCTGCTTCACCACGCCGTCTCCCGCTGAGCCGCGCCGACCGCCGGCCCGGCTGACCGCGCCAGGGCACCACGCCGTCGGCACCACGCCGTCGGCACCACGCCGTCCGGCCGAACTGCCTGCGCCGTGGGGCCGAACTGCCCCGCGCCACCCCCCGCATTCTCGCGGCGCGCCCCATGGGCCGTGCCTGCTTAGCCTGCCGACGACCGCCGTCGGTGACAGGAGAACCTGATGTCCGCCATACCTCTCACCCGGGTCCGTCCGGACCCGACCACGACCGATCTGCGAGCCGCCTTCGGGCGGGCCGCCTCCAGCGCCTGGGTGATCACCGGCTCCGGTGAGCGAGGGCCGGTCGGCTTCACCGCGATCTCGATCGTCTCGGTGTCCCTCGCCCCGCCGCTGGTGTCCTTCAACATCTCCAAGAGCTCTTCCTCGCTCGTCACGATTGCGCACACCGGTCGTGCGGCGCTGCACCTGCTCGGGGAGGACCAGCTGCCGCTGGCCGAGCGCTTCGCCCACGACCGGGCCAAGCGCTTCGTCGACGACGACGTCTGGCACTTCGACGACCACGGGCTGCCCGCGATCCGGGGCGTCGCCAGCCGGCTGGTCACCCGCATCCACGACCTCGTCGACGCCGGTGACAGCTTCGTCGCGATCGCCCGCGTCGAGCACGCCACGACCTCCACCCGGCGGCCCCTGGTGCACCACGCCGGGAGCTATGCCGCGCTCAGCCCGCAGACCCCACTGACTGCCCCGAACGGAGCCTGACCCATGACCGACACCCCCAACACCACTGCCACAAACGCCCCGACCACCTCGGCGAGCGCGACCCCGCTGGGAGCCCCCGGCAGCGACCCGCTGTCCTTCGCCTACTGGGTGCCCAACGTCAGCGGCGGCCTGGTCGTCTCCAACATCGACCAGCGCACCGACCACACGCCGGACTACAACCGCGAGGTCGCGCGCACCGCCGAGCGGGTGGGGTTCGACTATGCGTTGACGCAGGTGCGCTACCTGGCGTCCTACGGTGCGGACGCCCAGCACGAGTCGGTCTCCTTCTCGCTCGGGCTGCTCGCCGCCACCGAGCGGCTCAAGGTCATCGCGGCGGTCCACCCAGGCCAGTGGCCGCCGACCGTGCTGGCCAAGCTCGCGGCGACGGCGCAGGAGCTGCACGACAACCGGTTCTGCCTCAACGTCGTCTCCGGCTGGTTCAAGCGGGAGTACACCGACCTCGGCCTGCCGTGGCTGGACCACGAGGAGCGCTATCGTCGCGCTGAGGAGTTCATCGAGGTGCTGCGCGGCCTGTGGACGCAGGACGGGTTCACCTTCCGCGGCGACTTCTATCGCACCCGTGACGTCACCTTCCGGCCGACTCCGCGCCAGCAGCCGGAGGTCTTCCAGGGCGGCAACTCGACGTCGGCCCGCGCGATGGCCGGGCGGTTGTCAGACTGGTATTTCATGAACGGCAACACCGTCGACGGCGTGGCCGAGCAGGTCCGCGATGTGGGTGCCCAGGCGGCTGCCAATGGACGCCGGGTCCGCTTCGGGCTCAACGGTTTTGCGGTCGTGCGTGACACGGAGGCTGAGGCCCGCGACGTCGTCGAGGAGATCATCGCCAAGGCCGACGCGGACAAGGTCAACGACTTCGGCAACGCCGTCAAGCAGGCCGGTGCCGCCACCTCCGACAAGAAGGGGATGTGGGCCGACAGCCAGTTCCGGGACCTCGTGCAATACAACGACGGCTTCCGCACCGGGCTGATCGGCACGCCGGACCAGGTGGCGCAGCGGATCGTGGACTACAAGCTGGTCGGCGTCGACCTGCTCCTGCTCGGCTTCCTGCACGTCCAGGAGGATGTCGAGCGGTTCGGCACCGAGGTGATCCCGCGGGTGCGCCGCCTCGAGGCCGAGCTTGGCCTGCGGCCGAGGGAGTATGCCGAGCCGCACCTGCTCGAGCCGGTGGGCTGACTGGTGGCGACGGTGGGTGTGGCTGGAGTGGGTGTGGCTGGAGCGGGTGCCGCCGGAGCGGGTGCTGCCGCGGCCCTGCGCGAGCGGCAGCGGCCCCTCAAGAAGGGCTATCAGGACGAGCCCGCGTCGGCACTGGTGCCCAGCACCGCGACGGCGACGGTCGACCAGGCGGGGCTCACCGCCACCGTCTCGACCTGGGCCGGTGACGTCGTGGCGGGACTGCACCCTGCGGCCGGTGGCGATGGGACGCAGGCCTGTTCTGGCGACATACTCCTGCAGTCGCTCGTCGCCTGCGCGGGGGTGACGCTCTCGTCGGTCGCGACCGCGCTGGGTGTCGAGCTGCGCTCGGCCTCGGTCACCGCCAACGGCACGTGGGACGCCCGTGGCACGCTCGGCGTCGACCGGGAGGCTCCCGTCGGCCTGACCGCGATCGAGCTGGTGTTTGACCTGGACACGGACGCCGAGGAGTCGAAGGTGGCACGCCTGCTGGAGCTGACCGAGCGCTACTGCGTCGTGGCGCAGACGCTTGCCGACCCGCCCGAGGTGACCTTCCGGCATACCTGATCGGCGCGCGCCGACCCGAGTCCGGTCTCCTCATCAACCTGGGCACCGTTGCGGCACCTGTGCGATAGCTATATCTGTCGCACAGGCGCCGTAGGCGTGCCCAGGTTGGGGGAGTGATCAGGGGCGAGCCTCGATGACCATGTTGAAGTCGTTCTCGGCGGCCCGGCGGATGCTGCGATAGCCCGCCTCGGTCAGCACCTCGCGCAACCTGGCCTCCCCTGCCTGCGCCCCGAGCGCCAGCCCCACCGGCTGCGACAGTGAGTTGGGTGTGCACATGAAGGTCGAGGCCGCGAAACCCAGCGCAGCCATCGGGATCGTGACCAGGGTCGTGGCCAGGTCGTCGGCGGCCAGGGGCTCCACCAGCACCAGGGTGCCGTCGTCGGCGAGGGAGCGTCGTGCGTGTGAGGCCGCGCCGACGGGGTCGCCGAGGTCGTGGAAGGCGTCGAAGAAGGTGATGACGTCGACGTCGCGGTCCTGATAGCCCTGGCAGAAGTCGACCGCGAACCGCACCCGGTCCGAGACCCCGGCCTCCGCAGCCCGCTCGGTCGCTGTCTCGATCGACTCGGGGTGCACGTCGTAGCCGACGAACTGCGAGGCGGGATAGGCCTGCGCCAGCAGGAGCAGCGGTGCCCCGCGGCCGCACCCGATGTCGAGGACCTTGGCCCCGGAGCGCAGCTTCTCGTCAACCCCGTCGAGAGCCGGAACCCACTCGGCGAGCAGGGAGTTGCGATAGCCGACCCGGAAGAACCGCTCCGTCGACTCGAAGGTGGCTGGATCCTGCTCCGCCCAGGGGATGCCGGCTCCGGTGCGGAACGCCTCGACCAGCTGATCGGTGCGGCGGTGCATCCCGCTGATCAGCGGGGCGGCCCCGATCATGGCGGCGGGCGAGTCGTCTGAGGCGAGCACGGCGGCGTGCTCCGGCGGCAGGGTGAAGGTCCCGGCCTCCGGGTCATAGGTGACGATGCCTACGGCCGCCTGTTGCGAGAGCCACTCGCGCACATAGCGTTCGGCGGTGCCGGTCTCTGCGGCGAGCTGCGCCGGGGTGAGTGGTCCGCCAACTGCCATGGCGGCATACAGGCCGGTGCGGTCGCCGACCACCATCATCGCGGTGGTGGCGCCGCCGGCGAGCATGCCGCCGATCTGCTGGGCAAAGGCTCCGACCTTGTCCATGTTGAGCGTTGGTGCAGTCATGATTCCTCCTGGTTGACCGTGGAGTGCCAGCGTGCGCGCCGAGGGATTCACCAGGGATTCACGGGGGAGCTCACGGGCGCGGCACGCCGCACTCAGGCATAGTTGAGGCAATGCCTGACCTGAGACTCGGCGTGCTCGGAGCGCTGGAGGTCCACGTCGACGGTCAGCTGCGGGAGATCCCCGCGGGCCGTCAACGGGCGGTGCTGTCCTGCCTGCTCGCCCACGACGGCCACCCGGTGTCGGCGGACGCATTGATCGAGGCGGCGTGGGGTGCTGAGCTGCCGGACAACCCGCCCAAGGCGCTGCGCACCGTGCTCTCGCGGCTTCGCTCCCACCTGGGGCGCGACGCGATCGAGCTGGGTCCGGCGGGCTACCGGCTGACGGTCGACGCCGTCGATGCCGACGAGTTCGTGGAGCTGCTCGAGCGGGCCGGGTCGCTGGATGCGGCCCAGGCGGGTGGCCTGCTCGGGCGGGCGCTGGCACTGTGGCGCGGGCCGGCGTTCGGGGAGTATGCCGAGGCGCCCTGTGCCAGGCCGCTCGCCCAGCACCTGGAGCAGCTGCGGATGGACGCGATTGAGGCCCACGCGTCAGCGCAGCTCCAGACCGGTGAGCCGGGCGCGGCCGTGGCGGGTCTGGAGCTGCTGCTGGCCGACCAGCCGTTCCGCGAGCACGCGGTGGAGCTGCTGGCGACGGCGCTCTATCACGCGGGCCGGCAGACCGAGGCGCTGCAACGGCTGCGGGACTATCGAGCGGTGCTCGCGGCAGAGCTGGGCCTTGATCCGGCGCCGGACCTGGCCGCGCTGGAGGGACGCATCCTCGGCCACACGCTGCCACCCGCGGGCGCCATGGGCTCGGGGGAGTCGCCGGGGTCAGGCGGGTTGGGACTGCCGCACTGGTTGGACACCTCGACGGCGTTCATCGGACGCGAGGACGAGCTGGCCGACCTGGTCGCTGCGGTCGCGCGGAATCAGGTGACCGTGGTGACGGGCCCCGGCGGTGTCGGCAAGTCCCGCCTCGTGGCCGAGGCGCTCAGCGCATTGCAGGCCGAGGTCGGTGGGCCGATCTCGGTGACCGAGCTGGCAACGGTCAGATCCGGTGGTGCCGCCGCAGCGGTGGCCGACACGCTCGGACTGCGGCCCGACGCGGCCTCGGTGACGGACGACCTGGTCGAGTTCCTCACCGCCGTGCCCCACCTGCTGGTCCTCGACAACTGCGAGCACCTGCTCGACGAGGTCGGGCCCATCGTCACGACGGTCACCCGGCGGTGCCGGGACGTGCGTGTGCTGGCCACGAGCCGACGACGACTCGGCGTGGGCGCGGAGCTGCAGGTCCCGCTCGGGCCGCTGCGGCTGCCCGAGCAGGGAGCCACCACCGGGGTGCAGGGATCGGCCGCGTCAGTGCGTCTGTTTGGTGACCGCGTCCGGCGGCTGCGCCCGTCGTTTGCGCTGACTGCTGACAACACTGCAGAGGTCGTGGAGCTCTGTCGGCGTTGTGACGGACTCCCGCTGGCACTGGAGCTTGCGGCCTCCCGCACCGCGACGTCCGGCACCGCCGAGGTCCTGGACCGGCTCGGGGCCGACCTCGCCCAGGATGAGCCGGGCGGCCTTGGTGCCGTGGTCGCCTGGTCCGCCCGGCTCCTCGAGCCTGAGCAGCGCGAACTCCTCGACTGTCTCTCGGTCTTTGCCGCCGACTTCTCGGGGGAGTCGGTCCGGGGGGTGGTGGTGCACCTGGACTCGTGGAGCGGTGACGCGACCTCAGCGCTGGCTGAGCTGGTCGAGTCGTCCCTGGTCGCACACCACCTGTCGGGCAGCGGTTCTCGTCATCGGCTGCTGGAGATGGTGCGGGTCTTCGCAGCGCGCAGCCTGGCCGAGTCGGGCCGGGAGCAGGAGGTCCGCGCCGCGCACGCCGCGTGGGTGCGCGACGTCGTCACGGGGATCCGCGCCGACTGGTCCCGAGTCGATGGTGCCGAGGTCAGCGAGCGGTTGGGCAGGTGCAGCGCGGAGGTCGTCGGCGCGCTGCGCTGGGCACTCGACGCCGATGCGCTGGCCCTGGCCAGCGACATCACCCAGGCGGTCGGGCGCTGCTGGCACTGGACCCCTGGGCTGGCGCTGCGCGACCTCATGATCGAGGTGGGGGAGCGCGGCCTGCTCACAGCTGGTCCCGACGTCGCGGCCGGCGTCGCGACGGGCGCGTTCTGCACCGGCGAGCGCGGCGACCTGGTCCGTGCCCACAGTCTCGGCAAAGCAGCGCTAGAGATGTCCCGCGACCCGGACTCGACCGCGATAGCGCAGGTGGCGCTCGCCGTGGCTGCCATGTATTCCGGCGACCTCGACACCTCGGCCCACTGGTTCCGGGCGGTGAGCACGCGGCCCGAGCTGATCGGTGAGGGCAACACCTCGTTGGCGCTGCTGGCGTGCTATCGCGACGACCTGGCCTCGGCGCGCGACCATGCCGCGGTGGCGCTGGCGGCAGGGCCGTCTTCGGGCGACCACTCCCATGCGTTTGCCCGGTATGCCGCTGGCGAGGTCGAGGCCCGCACCGACGTCGCACGGGGCGCAGAGCTGTTGGCGGAGGCGGCGGCCGAGGCTGACCGTGTGGACGCGGAGCAGGTCAGTCGCGTCTCGCGGATCGCGCTGTTCGCGCTGCTGGTGCGCGACCGTCGGCCTGCCGATGCGATGCCGCTGGGGCTGCGGCTCTGCGCGGACCTGCGCCGGGTGGGTGCGTGGACTCAGGTCTGGACCCTGCTGCGGATGCTCGCGGAGCTGTTGACCGATCACGGGCGGTGGTCCGACGCGGCCTTCTTCCTGGGGGCAGCGCAGGCAGCGGCGTCGGCACCGCCGCCCGTCGGCGCCGACATCGAGCGGTATGCCGTGCTGCGGGCTCGCCTGTCCGACCACCTGGGCGCTGGAGTGCTGGGACAGATCGAGGCCCTGGCCGCGGGGACTGCGCGGGCGCAGGTCCTCAGCCGGGCCGAGCGGGTGCTGGCCGACCTCGCCAGTCAAGCCTGACTCGGACCCCCGCCCGTCCTCGTCCGTCCCGAGTGCCTTCCGGATGGTGGGTTGGCTGCGTTTGTGCTGGTCAGCCCTCTGTCGGTGATGGCATGTATGTTCTAATTATGGATCAGGGGTCGGGGTCGGACAGTCACGGTGGGGCCACCGTCGCAGACTCCGACGTGCCCACCCAGGACAACACCGCCCAAGACTGCCCGGCCCAGGACGGCGGGGCCCGGGACGGCGGGGATGCTGGTGGGCGTGGGCCGATGAAGTATCGCCCGGTGATCGGTTCTGGTCCGTTGCGGGAAGCCTCTTCCTGCAGTGGACCGTTGGTCCCGCCCGACGATGCCGACGCGCAGGCTGCGGGCGACCTGGACGGCTCCGGGCGTGCTGATGGTGGTCCGGTGTTGACGGCCAGCGGTCATGAGGTTCCCGAGTTCGCTGCCGGGACGGCGCACATGACCCAGATGCTGGCTGGCGACTTCCCGCTGGCCACGTTGCCCGAGCAGGCACTGGGAGAGACGATCGGCGCCGCGCAGGCTCTGGTGCAGGCCGCGCAGTCGTTGTTGACCGCGGCCACCCATGAGGCGATCTCCCGCGGGCTGCCGGGGGAGTCAGGGCATTCTGTCCCGGACTGGATCACTACCTGGGCTCCGATGATCGACCGCCCCGAAGCGTTGGCTACCGCCCGCGTGGCTGCCGCGATCGATGATGACCGGTTCGAGGCCCTGTCGGCGAAGGTGGCCGATGGCAGTGCCCGCGTCTCGCGGGCCAACATCATCACCCGCCTGACCCAGGAGCTGACCCCGGTCGCGACGAAGGAGTCGTTGCAGGCCCTGACCGATGTGATGACCGACATCGTGGAGACCACCGGGCTGCGTGCCCTGGCCCAGATCGGGACCGAGGCCAAGAAGCTTCTCATCGAGCCTGATGACGATGACGAGCTCGACGACAAGCAAGGCGCCCGGCGCCTGCTACGCCGCACCGGGACCGTGGCCGGCCTGGCCGAGTGGCAGCTCCTGCTCGACGACGAAGCCGAAGCAATCCTGCTCGCGGCCCTGGACCCGTTGTCCACACCGCGCCCCGGCGCTGATGAGCACGGCGCCCACCAACTGGACCCGCGCACCGCCTCCACCCGACGCGCTGACGCCCTGCTCGAGATCATCGGCCGCGGCGTCGCCGCCCCCGAAGGCACCGTCGTCACCGACAAGGCCAAGATCCAGGTCACCATCGGCCACGAGGCCCTGGCCGGCAAGGTCAGTGGCGGGGGGACGACGGCCACCGGTCAACCCCTCTCCGCCGGGACGATCCGGCGCCTGGCCTGCGACGCTCAGATCATCCCCATCGTCCTAGGCGGCCCCTCTGAACCCTTGGATGTGGGGGTGACCAAGCGGTTGTTCACCCCCGCACAACGCAAGGCAGTCCACCTGCGGGACAAAGGCTGCTCCTTCCCGGGCTGCACGATGCCCGCGTCCTGGACCGACCTCCACCACGTCATCCACTGGATCTTCGGCGGCGCCACAGACCTGTCCAACGCCGCCGCCCTGTGCCGGCGCCACCACGTCACCGTCCACCGCTACGGCTACACCGCCACCATCACCGCCACCGAAGTCATCTGGCACCTCCCAGGAACCAGCACCGGGACCCACGCCGCACCCCTGGTCGACACCTAGCGGCCACGCCCCCGACCCCGCCAACCCACACCGGGACAGCGGGGTCACACCCACGCCCAGACCCAGCCAGAACTCTGCAGAACGCCCAGACCCACCGGGAGCGGGAGGTGCTGGGTCTCGTCGCGCGTGGGCTGAGCAACTGGCGATAACCTCTCGCGCCGGCCACGACGATCCGCGATGCTGACCGCATGAGGGACCAGCAGTGGCGCGATGTCGCCGACCAGGCCGCCCGGCTCGAGGCAACGGCCGACTTCTCCGGCGTCCTGCGAGCCACCCGTGGCGACGAGGTGCTCTACGAGTCCTTCCACGGGATGGCCAACCGGGCTGACGGCATACCCGTGTCTCGTTCCACCCGCTTCGCGACCGCGTCGCTGGGCAAGATGTTCACCGCGGTGGGTGTCCTCGATGCGGCCGGGCGCGGCGAGGTCGACCTGCAGGACGCAGTGGTGGACGTGCTGCCGCCGGACCGGCGGCCGACCACGTTGCTGCCCGGGGTCACTGTGCACCACCTGCTTTCGCACACCTCGGGCATCGCCGACTACTTCGAGGAGGACGAGGACCTTCCCGGTTTCCGGGAGAACTACGACGAGATCTGGGACCGGCTGGCCAACTACTCCGTGCGGGACTACGCCGCCCTCCTGCCCCTCTTCGCCGACCTTCCCCCGGTGTGCCCGCCCGGCACGGCCTACCACTACAGCAACGCCGGCTACGTGCTGTTAGGTCTGCTCCTGCAGGAGGTGTCGGGGACGCCCTTTCCCGAGGCGGTCACGACGCGAGTGTTCGCCCCGGCGGGGATGACAGCCAGCGGCTATTTCGCGTTCGACGAGGTCTACCCGGACATCGCACAGGGATACCTGCCGCCGTTGCACCCGGGCGGCCCGTGGCGGACCAACATCTACTCCGTCCACCCGGTCGGCGGGGGAGACGGTGGCGCGGTGGTGTCGGCGCCCGACGTTGAGCGCTTCCTTCGCGCGGTCCACCGCGGCGGGGTATGGCGTGGGGTGACCCCCGAACTGGTCCTCACCCGACGGGCTGGTGAGGAGGGGCAGCGGTGGGCGGTCGGCTACGGCGTTGACATCCGTGAGGACGGGGTCTTCGGCAAGGACGGCGGCGACCCGGGCGTCGCCACGATCTCCCGCTGTCAGCCCGGGACGGACACCACCGCCGTCCTGCTCGCCAACGTCGACTGGGACACCGTGGACGGCATCGGCGACCTGGCGAACGCGCTCATCGACGCGGCGATGCCCGAGGCCTGAGAGAGGGTCTTCGTTTAGCGCAGCGCGAGTCCGACCCAGGAAGCAATGGCGACCGCCAGCGCGACGGGTGGCATCGCCGACTTCCACGACCGCGGATAGACCACGCCTGTGAGGTAGTGGTCGATGAAGCCGCTCTCGCACATCGGTGTTCGGCCGGCGCGCACCCGGGCCCAGTCCTCGAGCGCGGTCAGCGGGCACTCGAGGCTGCGGACCTGACCGGTCACCGCCCACGCCACGGCGGGCAGCTGGAGCCACAGCGCCCAAGGCTGGGCCCAGGCCAGGAATCCGCCGAAGACCACGAGCGCCACGAAGCCCAGGTGCACCAGCATCGTGGCGTGCGCCGCGACCTGATAGGGCAGGCGGCGCGTCATGGCTGGTGCGACGGTCTCGGACACGGTGTCAAGCCTACGGGCAACCCGCGTGCAATCTGGGCCCCGATTTGTGACGATGTCTGTCATGCCCACCGAGCACGCCAACCCTCCTCGGCGTGCCCGCGACCGCAGGCGTGCCACCAACCGTCGCCCACGCCAGGAGCCGAGCCCCCAGCAGCGCACCAAGCGCGTCGAGGCCCGCCGCGCCATGCTGCCGCCCAAGATCAGCTATCCGCCAGAGCTGCCGGTCGCCGAGCGTCGCGACGACATCGCGGCAGCCATTCGCGACCACCAGGTCGTGATCGTCGCGGGAGAGACTGGCTCCGGCAAGACCACCCAGCTGCCAAAGATCTGCCTCGAGCTGGGCCGCGGCATCGAGGGCGCGATCGGCCACACCCAGCCCCGCCGGATCGCCGCCCGCTCGGTCGCCGAACGGATCAGCGAAGAGCTGGACGTCGAGCTCGGCAGCACGGTCGGCTACCAGGTGCGCTTCACCGACAAGTCGACCAGGGACACGCTGGTCAAGGTGATGACCGACGGCATCCTGCTCTCGGAGCTGCAGCGCGACCGTGACCTGCGCAGATATGACACGCTCATCATCGACGAGGCCCACGAGCGCAGCCTCAACATCGACTTCATCCTCGGCTACCTCAAGCAGCTGCTGCCGCGCCGGCCCGACCTGAAGGTGATCATCAC
This sequence comes from Ornithinimicrobium cryptoxanthini, assembly GCF_023923205.1. Taxonomy (NCBI): domain Bacteria; kingdom Bacillati; phylum Actinomycetota; class Actinomycetes; order Micrococcales; family Ornithinimicrobiaceae; genus Ornithinimicrobium; species Ornithinimicrobium cryptoxanthini. Next base: position 1,244,307 of record NZ_CP099490.1, read on the forward strand.
CTCGGCCACCATCGACGTGCAGCGCTTCGCCGAGCACTTCGCTGAGCCCGATGGCACCCCGGCCCCCATCGTCGAGGTGTCGGGGCGCAGCTTCCCCGTCGAGATCCGCTTCCGCCCCCTGACCCGCCCCGGACCGCCCGCCAAGGACGGCACCGCCCGCGACGTCGAGATCGACCAGGTCACCGGGGTCTGCGAGGCGGTCGAGGAGCTGTGGACCGAGGACCCCGGCGGGGGACCGGCCGACATCCTCGTCTTCTGCTCCGGCGAGCGTGAGATCCGCGACGTCGCCGATGCCCTCGATGGCATGAACCTGCCCGGCACCGAGGTCCTCCCGCTCTATGGCCGCCTCTCCGCCGCCGAGCAGCACCGCGTCTTCAGCCGGCACTCGGGGCGCCGGATCGTGGTGTCCACCAACGTCGCCGAGACCTCACTGACCGTCCCGGGCATCCGCTATGTCATCGACACCGGGACGGCCCGGATCTCGCGCTACTCCCAGCGACTGAAGGTCCAGCGCCTGCCGATCGAAGCAATCAGCCAGGCCAGCGCCAACCAGCGCTCCGGCCGCTGCGGTCGCCTCGCCGACGGCATCGCGGTCCGGCTCTACAGCCAGGAGGACTTCGAGTCCCGGCCCGAGTTCACCGAGCCCGAGATCCTGCGCACCAACCTGGCCTCCGTCATCCTGCAGATGACCAACCTGGGACTGGGCGACGTCGCCCGCTTCCCCTTCCTGGAGCCACCCGACTCCCGCCAGATCGCCGACGGGGTCCGCCTCCTGGAAGAGCTCCAGGCCATCGACACCGACGCCCCGGTGCACGTGCCGCGCCGGCGACTCACGGCATACGGCCGGGCGATCGTCGCCCTCCCGGTCGACCCGCGCCTGGCCCGCATGGTGATCGAGGCCGAGCGCAACGGCGCCCTGCGCGAGATGTCGGTCATCGTCGCGGCACTGTCCATGCAGGACCCGCGTGAGCGACCTGCTGACGCCCAGGCCCAGGCCGACCAGTCGCACGCCCGCTTCAAGGATGAGGTGAGTGACTTCATCACCCTGCTCAACCTGTGGAGCTATCTCAAGGAGCAGCAGAAGGCGTTGTCCGGCAGCGCATTTCGACGCATGTGCAAGCGCGAGTACCTGCACTACCTGCGCGTCCGGGAGTGGCAGGACCTGCACACCCAGCTCAAACAGGCAACCAAATCACTTGGGCTACAACCAAACTCCAACGAGGCGAACGCCGACCAGGTCCACCAGTCACTGTTGGCCGGGCTGCTCTCCCACGTCGGTCTCTATGACCGGGACAAGCGGGAGTATGTCGGGGCGCGGGGGGCACGCTTCGTCATCCAGCCCGGCTCGGTCCTGCACCGCAAGAACCCAGACTGGCTGATGACCGCCGAGCTGGTCGAGACCACCCGGCTGTGGGCCCGGGTCAACGCGCCGACCGACCCGGCGTGGGTGGAGCGGGCCGCAGCGCACCTGGTCAAGCGGTCCTACTCCGAGCCGCGCTGGTCGCGCAGCCGGGCCTCGGCGATCGCGACCGAGCGGGTCACCCTCTACGGCGTGCCGCTGGTCGCGGACCGGACCGTGCCCTATGGCCGGATCGACCCGGAGGTGGCCCGCGACCTGTTCATCCGGCACGGACTGGTTGAGGGCGACTGGGACACCCGGCACGACTTCTTCCACGCCAACCGGCGCCTGATCCGCGACGTGAGCGAGCTGGAGGCGCGGGCGCGCCGCCGCGACATCCTCGTCGACGACGAGACGCTGGTCGAGTTCTATGACGCGCGGCTCCCGGCCGAGGCCGTCTCCGGCGCGCACTTCGACACGTGGTGGAAGCAGGCCCGTCGCGCCGACTCCACGCTGCTGACCTTCACCGAGGACCTGCTCGTCAGCGGCGACGCGTCGCTGGTCAGTGACCGGGACTATCCGGGGACGTGGCGTCAGGGTGAGCTGGAGTTTGCCGTCACGTATCAGTTCGAGCCCGGGTCGGGCTCGGACGGCGTGACCGTGCACGTCCCGATCGAGGTGCTTAACCGGGTGCGCCCCGACGGCTTCGACTGGCAGGTGCCCGGGCTGCGTGAGGAGCTGGCGACGGCGCTGGTGAAGTCGCTGCCCAAGGAGATCCGCCGCAACTTCGTGCCCGCGCCGGACCATGCGCGGGCGGCGCTGGCTGCGATCGGGGAGCCGCGCGACGAGCAGGAGGCGCTGGTCGAGGCACTGGCCGACGAGCTGACCGCGCGCCGCATCGTGCCGGTGGCGCCGTCCGACTTCGACGTGGACCGTGTCCCGGACCACCTCAAGGTGACGTTTGCGGTGGAACGGTCCGTGGCTCCGGGGTCGAGGCGGGGGCGCAGCCGGGCTCGGGTCGAGCTGCTCGGCGAGGGCAAGGACCTGGCCGCCCTGCAGGCCGAGCTGGCCCCGGCAGTGCGGACCACCATGTCCCGCGCCGCAGCCAGCATCGAGAAGACCGGACTGACCTCGTGGACCGGCGCGCTCGGCATACTCCCCGAGACGTTTGAGCAGCAGGTCGCCGGCAAGCCGGTGGTCGGCTATCCCGCGCTGGTCGACACCGGTGAGGCGGTCGACGTGCGGGTGCTCGGCACGGCCTCCGAGGCGGACCGGGCGACGCGCGTCGGGGTGCGGCGCCTGCTGCTGCTGGGCACCACCCCGCCCTGGAAGCGACTGCTGGCGCTGCTGACGAACCAGCAGAAGCTGTCGCTCGGGCACAACCCGCACGGGTCCGTGCCGTTGCTGCTGCAGGACGCCCTCGCGTGCGCGGTCGACTCGGTGGTGGCGGAGATGCCGGGGGCTCGGGTGCGCTCGCCGGAGGAGTTCGATCGGGCGCTGGCGATCGTCAAGCAGCAGGCGGTGCCTCGCGTCCTGCAGATCGTGGAGAGCCTGGCGCCGATCCTGGACACGGCGCGCGCGGTGTCGCTCGGCCTGCAGGGGCTGACCGCGCCGGCGGCAGCCGAGATGGCCACCGACCTGCGTCGCCAGCTGGACTCGCTGATCCGGCCGGGGTTCGTGGCGGACACGGGCTATCGGCGGCTGCCCCACCTGAAGCGCTATCTGGCGGCGATGGCCGAGCGCCTCGAGAAGGGGGCGCAGGACCTGGCCCGCGACCGCGAGCGGATGGTGGTAGTCGGGGCCGTCGAGGAGGAGTTCACGAAGTTCCTGGCCGGTCTGGCGCCGCACCGGCGGGCCGACGAGGACGTCGTGGACATCGGCTGGCTGCTGCAGGAACTGCGGGTCAGCCTGTTCGCCCAGCGCCTCGGCACACCGCAGCCGGTCTCGGCCAAGCGGATCTATGCCGCGATGGACCGCGCGGAAGCCCCCCAATTTTCGTAGTGGTTTCGTCGGCCCGCCACGCCTTTTCGTAGGGGTTTCGTCGGTCGCCCACGCCTTTTCGCAGGGGTTTCGTCGGTCCGCGCCGACTGGCGACCGATGAGTTGGGCCGCGGCGGCGGGTCACCACTGGCAGGGACACCCGACCGGCGGTGTCCACGACGGAAGGGCGATCCGCATGGCCACGCTCGGCAGCATCATGCTCGGGACCACCGATCCGGACCGGCTGCACCGTTGGTACACCACGGTGCTCCCGCCTGACAGCGACGACGTCCAGGGCGACTACCGGATCCTCGGCTACCGCGGGTTCTATCTGTTCATCGACGGCCGCGACGACGTCCAGGCGACCCATCCGGACCCGGCCCGCACGATCATCAACTTCGAGGTCGACGATGCGCGCGCAGCGGCGGAACGGATCGAGGCCTTGGGCGGCAGCTGGGTGGCGCCACCGGAGGACCGCGACGGCAGCCACTTCGCGACCGCGCAGGACCCGGACGGCAACTACGTCCAGGTGATCCAGCTCAGTCCCGAGCACCTGGCCGAGATGCAGGTCAACGCGTCCGGTGCCCGGCCACCCGTCGGAATGGTGGCCGGTGAGGCGTTCAGCGGCTTCTCGGTCGACGACCTCGCAGCGGCGCAGGCCTTCTATGCCGACGTCCTCGGGTTGCAGGTCCACGCCGGTCCCGAGTCGATGCCCCTGCTCAACCTGGATGTCGGGGGCCGCAAGATCCTGGTCTACGAGAAGGGCGCCGGCCACGTGCCCGCGACCTACACCGTGCTCAACCTCCCGGTCCTGGATGTCGAGGCCGCGGTGCGAGACCTCGTCGGCCGGGGTGTGGAGTTCGTGCACTACGACGGTATGCCGCAGGACGAGCTGGGCATCCACCGCGGCGGTGGCCCGCTCATCGCTTGGTTCAGCGACCCTGCCGGGAACGTGCTGTCGGTGATCGCGCGGGACTGACGTGGTCCAGATCGTGACGCGAGTCGCGGTCCGAACCTCGCAAGAGTGGCCGGCTACGGACCGCGGGTGACCGTGGCCGTGTCCGCCAGGACGGCTGGGTCGTCGCTGCCACCGATCACCAACTCGCCGATCACCGTCTCGCCATCGGACTCATAGACCGGGACGCTGAAGGTCTTTCCCAAACGCTCCTGCTGCTGGACCAGGGCTTCCTCTGGTGAGCTCGGCGCGGGCCCCCCGGCGGCATTCATCTCAGCCACATAGGCATAGCCGATCTGACCATTGGTGGCGATGACCGTGACCAGGTCTGGCTCGCCGTTCTCGTTGTGCACCCCAAACGTCTCGCCCTTGGCGTTGACGCCCCACTCGGTCACCTCGGTGCTGACATAGGTCGTCGTCACCCGCCACCGGGCACCGTCAGTGGCCCGGATCTCGACGGACTTCTGCCCATCTGCCAGGGCTACGACATAACCGGCTTGGGACTGCCGCCCCAGCTCCTCGCCGTCTTCCTCGGAGCAGATCATCCCGGCACCATCTGGATACTCAAAAGTGCCGGGGCCGAGACAGTCGAGCACGATGTCCACGCCAGTCGACTCCGCGGGCGGCTCGCCGAGTTCCACGGTGGCCGTCCCGGTGCCGGTGACGGTGCGCGGTTCACTCAGTGGCGTGACCCTGGTCCCGCCGAGCAGGTCCTCCTCCAACGCCGTGGCACTGCCCGGAGCGATCGCCGGCTCGTCGGGCAGCAGTTGCGTGGCGAGCGGCACGGCGAGAGCGAGCACTACCGCTCCCGCGGCCCCGCCCACCACGGCCTGTCGGCGTCGCCTCCGACGCACGCGCTCGCGGATCTGCTCGAACCGGTCCACCGGGTCCCTCAGGTCGGGGGGCAGGTCGTGCAACTGGTCGGTGACGCGGTCCGTGTCCATCACAGTTCCTCCTTGATGAGCGTGTCCTGACCGATGACGTCACGCAGCCGGGCCAGCCCCTTGGCGGTCTGGCTCTTCACGGTCCCGGCGGAGCAGCCCATGATCTCGGCGACGGCCTCGACGGAGAGGTCATCGAAATAGCGCAGCACCACGGACTGCCGCTGCCGCACGGGCAGGGTGGCGAGCGCATCCATCAGCACCAGCCGGTCGATGATCTGTCCGCTCCGGTCTTGCTCGGCATACAACAGCGGGGGTATGCCGTCACTCCCCGACGTCAGATCAGTCGACTTCTCGCGGGTCCAGAAGCGAGACCGCCAGCTGGCGTTGGTGCGCACCATCACCTGGCGCACATAGGCCTCGGGGTGGCCCTGTCTCACACGCGACCAGTGCGGCCACGTGCGGGCCAGGGCGGTCTGCAGGAGGTCCTCGGCGCTGACTGCGTCGCCGGTCAGCATCCAGGCAGTGCGCAGCAGGGACGGCGACCGCCCAGCCACGAACTCCCGGAATCCGTCCGGCTCACGCATGAGTCCTCCTGTGTTCTTGACCATCAAACCGGCTGGGCCATCGGTTCGGTTGCCGGCGTGTCCGATTGGCGGTTCGCGAGACGATCCAAACCACCCCAAATGTGGCGCGAGTCGCGGTCCGAATCACCTGACACACGGGCGGGCGGGAATCCTCGGGGGGTGTCAGTCGTTGGACACCACGAGAATGATCGCGCCAGAACGGGAGTCACCCATGGCCAGTGCTGCACGCCGCCCCCTCCGCTGGGGCGCCCTGATGGGCGTCGCCACCGCCATCCGCTCCGCGAGCCAACCCGGCTCGCCCGGCCTCGGCTCACGACTGGCCGCCCTGCCACGCATGGCACGCGCCGTCACGACCAAGCGCTACACCGGCATCGACAGCTCAAAGCTGCTGATGATGCTTGCTGCCGTCGGTTATGTCGTCAGCCCCATCGACCTGATGCCGGAGGCGATGCTCTTCGTCGCGGGTCTGGGGGATGACGCGCTCGTCATCGGCTGGCTCGCCGTCACGGTCATCAACGCCATCGACGACTTCCTCGACTGGGAGAAGAACGGCACGGCCTATCCCGGCCAGGTCATCCACGACGAGCAGGTCCCGCACTACGACGTCGTCTGACCGAGCCCGGCTGCGCAAGAAACCAGGTGGGGCCGGCCCCCACAACGACAAGAAGGCCCCGCGCAGAGCGCGGGGCCTTCTTCGTGCTGTTGGTCAGCTCAGAGCGGGCGAACCTGCTCAGCCTGCGGACCCTTCGGGCCCTGGGTGACGTCGAACTCCACCTTCTGGCCTTCCTGGAGCTCGCGGTAACCGGAGCTGTCGATGGCGGAGTAGTGAACGAAGACGTCAGCGCCGCCCCCGTCCTGCTCGATGAATCCGAAGCCCTTCTCGGAGTTGAACCACTTCACGGTGCCTGTAGCCACTGGTGCTGCCTCTTCTTGGTTGCTGTCGGGGCCCACAAGTGCGGCGCCTCCGGACTGCCGAGCACGTCCAGGATCCTGCACCCCGGTTCTCACGGGAAGCACAAACCTTGCAGGACACTCACGACAGGTCGAGATGACGCTAGCACGGAGGAGGTGACCTGGCCAATATCGTTGCGCATCAGAGAGCCTGATTGCACGGACTGTGTCCTGTCCAGGGCCGCGTCACAGCGCTATTCTGTCTCGCAACGCCGGGATGAAAGCCAGGCTCATGAATCTGCGAGAGCAAGCCGCGGTGCGGGACACGATCGTTGCCAGCAACGGCTCCACTGATGTGCGCATTCTGCTCACGGGCACCACGATCATGACGATGGGGCCGCGGGGCGTGGTGCGCGGCGACCTTCTGCTGAGCGGCGGCATGATCGAGGCTGTCGGCCCCGGGCTGGCGGACCAGGTCGGGGCCGCGATCGTCATCGACGCGAGCCAGACGTGCGTCGTGCCCGGGCTCGTCGACTCCCACCTGCACGCCTGGGAGGGCCAGTTGCGGGGGATTGCGCCCGACGCCGACTTCGGGCGCTACTGGGCGCTCACCCACGACGGGATCGCGCAGCACTATCGCCCCGAGGACATGGCAGTCGCCGAGCGGCTCTCCGCCGCACACGCACTCAACGCCGGGACGACGACGTTCATCGACAACAGTCACAACTCGCGCACCCGAGACCACTCCAATGCCGCCATCGAGGCGCTGATCGCCACCGGCATCCGCGCTGTCTATGCGGCCGGTGGTGCCCAGGCCGGCGACCATGATCACCAGTTTCCCGAGGATCTGCTGCGACTGCGCGACGAGTACTTCTGCGGTGGTCAGGGTCTCGTCACGCTCCGGATGATGGACGTCATGCCGTCGCGCGAGGCGTGGACCTTTGCGGCCGAGCACGGCTTCGACCTCTGTGCGGAGATGGGGTCCTGGGTGCCCGGCATCGAGTCACTCGCCGACACGGGGCTGATGGCGCCCGGGCACACCTACAACCACTGCTCGGGTTTCAGCAGGACGATGTGGCAGGCCATCGCCGACAGCGGGGCCGCGGTGAACCTGGTCCCACGGTCCGACTCGCAGTACGGACTCGGCGGCTTCTCACCAGTCCTGGAGGCCAACCGACTCGCCATCCAGGAAGGCATCAGCTCCGACAACGAGCTCAGCTATGCGCATGACATGTTCACCGAGATGCGCACCCTGCTCACCGTCCAACGAGGGCTCTCGTTCACTGCGGAACTCGCTGGCGAGGTGGACGTGCCCCGACCGTATGGCGTGGCGGACGTGCTCCGAGCCGCGACGGTCGGCGGCGCCCTCAACGCAGGCCTGCAGGACGAGATCGGCACGATCGAGCCCGGCAAGAAGGCGGACCTGGTGCTGATCACCCTGGACGACGTCACGACCCGGTTGCGGGGCTCCGACATCGGGGCCGTCGTCACCTACGGCTCCGCGGCGGTCGTCGACACGGTCTTCGTCGACGGCAAGGTCAAGAAGTGGGGCGGCGAGCTGGTCGGCGTCAACTATGACCAGCTCGCCCGCGAGGGTGAGGCTTCGCGCACCTATCTGCTTGAGCAGTTTGGCGTCACCACGGATGGGCTCCACGTCGGGCTCTGAGCGCCCGAGCCCTCACTCCCGGGAAGCAACCTCGGCCTCGACGTCTCCGTCGCCGTCCGCCTCCTCCTTGGCGGCGGCGGCCTTCTTGAGCTGCTTCTCGCTCGGCGCGGACCGCCCCAGCTCGACCGGCAGCTCGGGAGCCGCCTGGCCCAGCACGTGCTCGGCCAGGAAGCCCGAGACCACCTGGTACCACACCTTCGCGTGCTGCGGCGAGAGGATCCAGTGGTTCTCGTTGGGGAAATAGAGGAACCGGTGCGGCGTGCGACCCTCGTCGTCGGCCGGCAGCCCGGAGGCCGAGAGCAGTTCGTACCACAGCCGCAGACCCTCACCGATCGGGACGCGATAGTCCTTGTCGCCGTGGATCACCAGCACCGGCGTGACGATCTGGTCGACGAACCGGTGCGGACTGTTGGCCTCGCCCATCTCAGGGGTCATCTCGCGCTGCCAGTAGAACGCGGCGTCGGTCGTCGGGCCGAACTGGTCGAGCGCCCACAACGACGCGTGCGTGACGATCGCCTTGAACCGGTCGGTGTGCCCGGCGACCCAGTTGGCCATGTAGCCACCGAACGACCCGCCCATCGCCGCCGTCCGCGACTCGTCGATGTCATCGCGGGCCACCACGGCGTCGGTGACCGCCATCAGGTCCTCGAACGGCGCCTGCCCCCACGCACCCCAGCCGCGCTGGATGAACTCCTGCCCGTAGCCGGTGGACAGCGCCGGGTCCGGCAGCAGCACGGCATAGCCCTGGGTCACCATCAGCCAGGGGTTCCACCGCCAGGTCCAGGCGTTCCACGACCCGAGCGGACCGCCGTGGATCCACAGGAGCAGCGGGTGGCCGTCCGCGCCGCCGTCGCCCTCAGGCAGCGCGAGCCACCCGCGCACGCGCACCCCGTCGGCGGTCGTGGTCTCGACCTCCTCCAGGCGCCCGGGGATGTGCGGGCGCTCGACCGGTCCCGGGAGCTCGGTGACCGCGCCGCTGGCCAGGTCGAGCGCCACCACCTCGGCGGGGAAGAGATAGCTGGAGCGCACGGCATACGCGCTGCTCCCGTCGGGGGAGACGACGACCTCGGAGTATGCCGAGTCGTCGCTGGTCACCCGGCTCACCTCACCGGTGGTCACGTCGATCGAGAAGATCGGCGCACGGCCGTCCTCGTCAGCGATGACCAGCAGGGAGCGACCGTCGGGCAGCCAGGCTGCCGGGCGCGCCCAGCGGTCCCACTCCGCAGCCAGCGGCGAGCGCTCGCCGGTGGCCAGGTCAAGGAGGTTGAGCACCGGGTGCGGCGCCTGCTCGGGCGTGCTCTGGGTGTCGACGATGACCACGGCCCGCGAGTTGTCGGGGCTGATCAGCGGCGCATAGAACTCATGACCGGGCTCGTCGAGCAGCACGGTGCGCTCGCCGGTGGCCAGGTCGATGCGGACCAGCTGGCTGCGCTGGCTGCCGCGGGCCTCGGGGACGCTGAGCGAGACGAGGGCAAAGGTGCCGTCCGGGCTGAGGGTCGGATCCCCGTCGCGCATGGCGGCGCCGACGCCCTCTGTGACCAGGCGCAGCTTCAGGGGCGGCACGTGGTCGGTGGTGGTCGGGCGCTTCGGGGTGTTGTCCGCGTCCGGCTCGGCCACGAACAGCTGCGGCGCGCTCGGGCCGAGGTCGGCGTCCCAGAACCGCACGGGGTAGCCGTCGTGCAGGATCGCGTGCACGTCGGCGTCCTTGCGGGCCTTGTGGATCGCGGCGTGCGAGGTCTCGTCGGTGGCCCCGGGCAGCACGCTCGCGACCACGGCCGTCACGTCGGCGTCACGCGCGCAGAGCACCTGCGACACCCCGCCCGGGCGCGAGTGCACGACCCGCGCCTCGCCGCCCTCGGCCGGGATCTCCCACAGCGCGGCCCGGGGCGTCTCGTCGTCGCTGTCCGGGTTGGGCCGGGCCGAGGTGAAGAAGAGCGCACCGGTGCTGCTGAACGCGGCGCCCGCCTCACCCTTGGCGCTGCGCGTGATGCGGTATGCCGCGCGCTCACCGGTGGGGTCCAGGCCCCAGAGTGCGGTGGCGTAGCCCGTCCCGGCCCGGTTGATCGTGGTCACCGTCGTGACGAGCCGGCTGCCGTCGGGGCTCAGCGCGAGACCACCCAACCGGGGCATCGCGACATAGTGATCAAGATCGTCGAACACGGTGGGGGCGGCCTGCGGCTCCGGTGTCATGGTTCCTTCTTATCATTGGCGTCCGACAGCAACGCTGGTGCGGCGTTCGGTCAGCCGGCCCCACGGCATACATCATGGAATCACCGGGCCGGCCCGCGCGTTGTGCATCGTGAGACCTGAGGAGGACTGACGTGATCGACCCGAGTTCGCTCTATCAGTTGGAGCCCGAGCCGGCCCGGCAGCCGCAGCACGCGCCGCTGCTGCACGTGTCGCTCGAGGGCTTCATGGACGCCGGCAACGTGCGCAGCCAGCTGACCGGGCACCTGCTCGAGCACCTGGAGCACACGGTCGTGGCCAAGTTCGAGATGGACTCGCTGATCGACTATCGCTCGCGCCGGCCGATGATGACCTTTGACAGTGACCAGTGGAGCGACTTCGAGGAGCCCGAGTTGGTGCTCTATCGGGTCATCGACCGCTCGGGGGAGCCGTTCCTGCTGCTCGACGGCATGGAGCCGGACTTTCACTGGGAGGCGTTCGTCGAGGCCGTCCACCAGCTGTGCCTGGGCTTCGGCGTGCGGCGGATGGTCTCTGCACACGGCGTGCCGATGGCAGTGCCGCACACCCGCCCGATCGGCGCGACGAGCTATGCCAGCAACCGTGAGCTGCTTGGCCCCGCCGACCCGATGTTTGGGACCGTCAAGGTGCCCGGCAGCGCTGAGTCGCTGCTGCACCTGCGCCTTGGCAACGCCGGCGTCGAGACGATGGGCGTGGCGGTGCACGTGCCGCACTATCTGGCCGAGGCACAGTTCGGGGACGCCGCGGTCGCGGCCCTCGACAAGCTGGTCGGCTTCACGGGCGCGGACCTGCCCCGCGACGCGCTCGCGGCCGCAGCGGGTCTGAACCGTGCCGAGATCGCTCGTGAGCTCGCCGAGAACGAGGACGCCGCCGAGGTGGTCGCGGCACTCGAGCAGCGCTACGACCGCTTCGTCGAGGGGCAGCGCAAGCGCAGCCTGCTGGCGGCTGAGGTGGGCGAGCTGCCCAGCGCCGACGAGATCGGTGCGCAGTTCGAGGACTTCCTGCGCGAGGTCTCCGACGGCGAGGAGTCCTCAGAGCAGGAGTGAGGCGGGGGTCCACCGCTCGAGCGGGACCCGGCTGTTGGCTGAGACCGGCCGCTCGATGAGGATCCATCCGTTTGACCTCCCGAATGCAGGCCGCGGCAGACAATCCGGCGGTCGAAATCTCCGACAGATCGGCCCCGGTGCGCGACGTGCGTACCGGGGCCGCTCTGAGTTGTCGGAGCTAGTCAGTTGTTGTCATCCCAACGCGGCGGGGGAGGTGGGAGCTGCTGCGTCTGGTCGCTCTCGTTGTCCTGCGCGTCGTCGCCATGGTCGGCCTCGGCGCGCTCGCGGTCGCCCTGCTCGCCGCTGCCCTGCTCACCGTCGCCCTGCTGGAAGGACGGGTCAGGGGTGGCATCCGGGCTTGAGGCGGCACCGGGGATGGGCTGTCCCGGAGACCAGGCCGTCGCCCCCGAGGAGGGCTGCTGGCTCGCGCCGTAGGAGCCCGGAGCCTCCTGGCCATAGCTCTGCTGGCCATAAGCCGTCTGGTCCTGCTGCGGCTGACCATAAGCAGTCTGGTCCTGCTGCGGCTGTTGGCCGTACTGCTGCTGGCCATAGCCCTGCGTCGGGTCCTGCGAGGCGTCGCCCTGCCCGTACTGGCTGTAGCCCTGGGTCTGGTCTTGGCCGTAGCCCTGCTGGCCGTAGCCCTGTTGCCCGTAGCCCTGTTGCCCGTAGCCCTGCGTCGGATCCGGCGCGCCATAGGGACCCTGACCAGGTGGGCCGTAGCCCGGGGGCACCGTCGGGAACTGTTGCGTCTGGTCCGGTCCGTAGGAGCCCTGGCCCTGAGCGGGAGCATAGGGCGACTGGCCGTAGGGGGACTGGTGCGGGTCGGCATACGGCGCCGCGCCGGAACCGTAGGAGCTGTACTGATAGGGCTGGTCGGCTGGCGCCGCCCTGCGCTTCCTGCGCGTCATCAGCGCCCCGAGGCCGAGGATCGCGGCCAGGGCCAGGGAGATCCCGCCCAGGATCAGACCGAGGTTGCCGATGATGCCGGGGGCGGTGGTGCGGGTCGCGTTGGGACCGACATAGACCGCCGCGTCGGTGCCCTCGCAGGAGACCGGGTAGGTGCCCGCGTTGAGCGTGCTGGGCGTGCGCGCCACCTCATAGAACGGACGGTCCTGGACGTCGACCGAGTAGGCCGCGGTCGGGCGCTCCATCGTCGCCTCGCCCACCGTGCAGACCGTGTCATCTCGCACGTCCTCCTCGGCCCAGAGCGACATGCCGCTATCAGGGACACGGACCGACTGGCCCGC